>JBBKXJ010000087.1:0-2579 GCA_037969395.1 Pseudomonadales bacterium | reverse complement strand
GATGTGGGCCTTGTATTGTATACAAGAAAAATCTTGTTACAATACCCAAACGGAAAACATTTTGTGTATTGTTTACAGAAGCATGTTCAGGGTCTTGCACACCAGGGTATGGCTCGAACAGCTGCGGTGGCCTTGATAGCGCTGCTGTTTACAACGATAAGCAGCCGTTGCGCGTCGTCGAGCTGGTACTTACATGAACTGCCAACCAGTATGCAGCGGGCTAGGCAGCGGGATGATTACAAACCTGCCCGGAAATCGCTGCGTGATAGATTGGCTGAATGACATTGCCGGCCGGGTCTTTAATATGAAAGCTACGCGCACCGTCGATATGATCGCGCGGCTGGTCCAGCATGGTGACGCCTGCTGACTGCAAATAGGCGTGCCACTGATCCAATTCCTCCTTACTGTCCACCACGAAGCCAAAGTGATTTAGTCGTTGTGGACCATCGGCAATGGGTTCGCCGCGACCGAGCGACAAGTTGTCGTTGCCGCAGGTGAGGTATACCAGATTATCGCTGGCGCGACGCAACAGGCTCATGCCCATAATGTCGACATAGAAACGCTCGCACTCTTCCAGATTGGCCATTACGAGAGCAAGGTGACGCAGGCCGTTAAGTTTACCGGGTCTTTGCATTGTGCAACTCCTTGGGGCTGGGCCAACAGTTTTGTGTACAATGTTCGCCATTCTTCAGAACAATGCAACGGGAGTCAACCTTGCATTCAATTATTGTAAAAACTCAACTTAAACCTGGTGTACGCGAACAATTTCTGGACGCGATGCTGAACAACGCCGCCGCCTCAGTCGCGAATGAAGCCGGTTGTTTTGTATTCGATGTATCGCAAGACCGAGCACAGGCTGATTTGTTTCACCTATATGAAATCTATCAGGACGAAGCCGCATTAGCGGCGCACAAGGAAACGCCGCATTACAAACTTAGCCGGGCGATCGTCAATGAACTGATTGCGGAGCAAACGGTCATTAAAGCCGATGTACTAGCCACTAACCCGTCGCGTTAACCCGTCGCTCCGCGCCGATTCAGTTTGGCGTCGTTGCCGTCAAATCCGGCAACGATGCCTGCATGAAGGTATGAGCATTATGCGCTCTCTTCTTCCCCTTCCATTATTTCCTCCGGCAGGACCAGGTTCAGAAAAATCGCAATAAAAGCCGCTGGCAGCAAACCAGTTGAAAGCAATATTGCTGCCGTTTCAGGAAGATGCTGCAACGCGCCCGGCTCTTGCTCAAAACCCACCCCTAAAGATAACGCAAGGGCGAAAATAATCATATTGCGGCGATTCCAGTCCACATCCGCCAGCATTGAAACACCTGCGGCGGCCACCATGCCAAACATGACGATAACGCCGCCCCCCAGCACTACAATCGGCACAGTGGAGATGGCTGCACCGACTTTCGGCATCAGACCAGAGATGATGAGGAAAATAGCTCCAAAGGTCACCACATGGCGACTCATCACGCCGGTCATCGCGATTAAGCCGACGTTCTGCGAAAACGAGGTATTCGGCAGCGAACCAAAACAGCCGGCCAGCGCGCTGCCTAAACCGTCAGCAAACGTGGCGCCTTTAATCTCTTCGGTTGTTGCCTCGCGTCTGGCGCCGCCTTTGGTAATGCCGGATACATCGCCAACGGTTTCAATGGCAGAGATAATTGCCATCAGGCAAAAACCAGCAACGGCAGCGCCGCTAAATTCCCAACCAAAATGCAGTGGATCGGGCAACGCGAACACAGCCGCTTTGCCGACCGGTTCAAAACTTACCATACCAAGGAAATAAGCCACGACGTAGCCAACCAGCAGCCCAACCAGAACCGATGACACTGACATCATGCCCTTGGTGAAAAATTTCAGGCCAACCGTGACGACGATGACCAGGCTGGCAACGCCCCAGTTTTGCAGGCTGCCATACTCAGGTGTGCCGATGGCGGGCACGCCGCCAGCAGCATACTGAATTCCCACCTTGAGTAGCGACAACCCAATCATGGTCACGATCAGGCCGGTTACCAACGGCGGCAGCGCAAAGCGCAGCCGGCCAACTAGTTAATTATTTTAACGGTTGTAGCTGCGGCAAGACCGCAACTGCTCGCATGGGTGCCGCCGTTGTTACCAGCGCCTGAAATTTATGCAACTTCCTCTATAGCACGTGTCCTTTCGCGTACTTGCATTTGCTGAGCATCTATTAGTACCCCTTCTAGGTGATATTGCCTAATGCAGCGTTAAGCAGGCCGTTCTCTGCAAGACGCACTGGTGAAGGCATAGTGGACCTACGTCGAACCAGTGCACCAAAAGTAGGCGCTCTTAGGCGACGCCGCAGAGGGCGGCCTGCTTAGCGCCCTTCGGGTCAGTCCAAAAGCGGCACATTGCTTCGTCTCCTAAAGAGCCTACTGTTGGTGTTTACCCTCAACATAGGCCCCCTATGCTTTCGGTTAAACGCCTCGCACTGCACCGTTTTTGAACTGACTGCATTAGGCAATATCACCTGGAAGGGGTACTAGTCTGCACCACGAGCTTGAATTTCGCCAAACACCTGGGCGAAATCCAACGCTTCCACCGTGTTGGTACCGAAGT
>JBBKXJ010000086.1:0-7407 GCA_037969395.1 Pseudomonadales bacterium | reverse complement strand
AAATCGGCCCATTTTTCCGCGATTTCTCGTTACATAGTCACCACTATGCGCCTCAAAATCGCGAAAAACTGTGCTCGATTTCCCACTCGCCTCGCTACGAACCCCTAAGTCCGAAAGGCTCCTGGTTCCTATTTATTGTGAGAATGCGATAATGCCGCATTGAAGAAAGAATGAGCGATATGAACGAACACCAAACAGCCGCCCTCGCAACATTAGAAAATCTGCAGCGCATTTTCACCACACCCGAGTCGCCGGACTCCACCCTGAGCAAGATAGATCGGGACATTGGCAGCGATTTACTGGGCTTTCTGCGCGACAATATTGTCGCCACGACCGAGCGACTTGTCGATATAGAAAAGGAGTTCAGCGACCCGGCTATTCCGGAACAGCCGGTGTTCGTGTCGCAGCAAACCGACTTTTTGATGAACAAGGTCGTCGCCCAGTCGGTGCATACCGCATCGCCGCGCTTTATCGGTCATATGACCAGCGCCCTGCCCTATTTTATGCTGCCGCTGTCGCGCATCATGATCGCGCTTAACCAAAATCTGGTGAAAACCGAAACCGCAAAAGCCTTCACACCGCTGGAACGTCAAGTGCTGGGCATGCTGCATCACCTTATATATCAGTACAACAGCGACTTTTACAGCCACAGCATGCATGCCAGCCGGCGTGCACTGGGCTCGTTCTGCTCTGGCGGTACCGTCGCCAATATCACCGCCCTGTGGGTAGCGCGCAACCAGGCGTTTCCTGCCGATGGCGACTTTGCCGGCGTTGGTAAGGAGGGACTGCACCGTGCCTTAGCTCATTATGGCTACCGCGATGTTGCCATTCTGGTTTCCCGGCTGGGCCACTATTCATTGGCCAAGGCCGCCGATTTGCTGGGCATTGGCCGTAACAGCATCGTCCAGATCGACACCGACGCCGCTAACCGCATCGATGTAGCGCAGGCCAGAGAGTTAGCAACGCGCCTGCAACAGGATGGCGTGAAGTTGTTAGCCCTGGTGGGGATCGCGGGCACAACCGAAACCGGCAGCGTCGACCCGCTACAGCAACTCGCCGCCATGGCTGATGAATTCGACGTGCATTTCCATGTCGATGCGGCCTGGGGCGGACCGACACTGCTGTCGGCAAAACACCGTGGCCTGTTAGCAGGCATAGAACAGGCTGACTCGGTTACCCTTGACGCGCACAAACAGCTGTACGTGCCGATGGGCGTGGGTATGGTGGTATTTAAAGAACCAACGGCGCTGGCGGCGATTGAACATCATGCGCGCTATATTATTCGCCCCGGCTCACGCGACCTGGGTGCCACCACGCTGGAAGGATCACGCCCGGGCATGGCGCTGCTGGTGCATTCCAGCCTGCGCATTCTGGGTCGCCAGGGCTATGAACTGCTGATTGATCAGGGCATTGAAAAAGCGCATGCGCTGGCGGCAATGATTGATCGCGACCCGGACTTCGAGCTGATGACCGCGCCTGAACTAAATATACTCACCTACCGCTATGTACCGGCGCAAGTGCTGGCAACGCTGGCCGACGCCGATCAACAGCAAACAAACGAGATCAATAAAGTACTGGACCAGACTACCCAGCGAATGCAGGTGCTGCAGCGCGAAGCGGGTCACTCCTTTGTGTCGCGCACGCAGGTGCAAATTGCGCGCTATGGGCAGCAATCGTTGACTGTGTTTCGCGTGGTGCTGGCCAACCCGTTAACCACGGTCGATATTCTGGCGGAGATATTGACCGAACAAAAGACCATTGCGGCCGATGCTCGCGTGCAAGAATTGCTGGCAACACTTGCGGCATAGTGTTCCGCGCCACAGTTTTCCCGACAGATTGTTCTGCTGATATGACAAATATCAAGACACATTGGTGATAACTGACTCTAGCAACTGTGCAGCCGCTGACGGCATGCGGATCACATAAATTGCCAGTCAGCTATAATCCGCAAAACAGCCGCTTATAATGGCTTTACTTATACCTACTTTCTCACCAACGGGGAAAGCGACCATGAGTCATTCCACGCCGCTGCGATATCTGTCCGGCTTTGGCAGCGAGCACCAGTCGGAGGCTATTGCCAACACCTTACCGGTGGGCCAGTTCTCTCCGCAACAGGTCGGGCACGGCTTGTACGCGGAGAAATTCAGCAGTACCGCGTTTACTGCGCCGCGGCATCGTAACCGCCGTAACTGGTTGTATCGTATTCGACCCTCAGTCGCGCATGAAGATTTTCGTGCGATAGAAAACGGCCTTATCCGCACCGCGCCTGTCACGGAAATCGCGACCCCGCCTAACCCACTGCGCTGGGACCCGCTGGCGATACCTTCTGAACCGCAAGATTTCGTCGCCAGCCTTATCACGCTAGCGGCGAATGGCGCTGCTGCCACGCAGATTGGTATGGGGATTCATCTATACCTCGCCAACCAATCTATGCACGACAGGTTCTTTTATAACGCCGACGGTGAGCTGCTATTAGTACCGCAGCATGGCAATCTGCTGGTGCACACTGAATGCGGTATTGTGCATATATCGCCCGGCGAAATATGCGTGGTGCCACGCGGCATGACGTTTCGGGTTGCGCTGCCCGACGGCGCGGCGCGCGGCTACATCTGTGAAAATTACGGCTCACCGCTGGAATTGCCCGAACGCGGGCCGGTGGGCTCCGACGGCTTCGCTAACGCCCGGGACTTTATGGCACCGGTCGCCGCTTTCGAAGATCGCGACGGCGAGTTCGAGCTCCTGTGCAAGTTTAATGGCGCGATGTATAGCGCCGATATAGACCATTCGCCGCTGGACGTAGTCGGCTGGATAGGTAACTCCTACCCCTATAAGTACGACCTGGCGCGGTTTAATACAATCAATACCGTCAGTTACGATCACCCCGACCCGTCCATATTTACCGTGCTAACTTCGGCTTCCGACACGCCAGGGGTTGCGAATATCGACTTTGTTATTTTTCCACCGCGCTGGATGGTTGCTGAAAACACCTTTCGCCCGCCCTGGTATCATCGCAATGTGATGAGCGAATTTATGGGCTTGATCAAAGGCGTATACGACGCCAAGACCGAAGGCTTTGCTCCCGGCGGTGCCAGCTTGCACAACTGCATGGCCGGCCACGGGCCAGATGCCACGGTGTTTGCCGCAGCGTCAAGCGCGCAACTGCAACCGCAAAAACTGCAGGATACCCTCGCCTTTATGTTCGAATCACGCTACGTTATTCAAACCACGAAGTACGCGCTTGAGAGCTCTGCCCGGCAACGCGACTATGCGCGCTGCTGGCAGAGTATAGAGAAGCAATTTCCGGGGCGCTCTTAGGAACGGTCGCGAAATAACTTGTCGTTCCCATTCCTTAGGAGAATCTATGAAACTGGCATCGCTTAAAAACAGTACTCGCGACGGGCAACTCATCGTCGTTAATCGTAACTTAACTCAGGCTGTAAAAGTCCCCGATATCGCGCCAACCTTACAGGTAGTGTTGGAAAACTGGGACAGCCTCGCACCACAGCTCGAAGTAGTGTACGCAAAACTGCAGGCTAGCGAAATTGCAGACAGCTTCCCCCTCGACGCAACTGAATTGGCGGCACCGTTACCACGCGCCTATCACTGGGCCGACGGCAGCGCCTACGTTACCCACGTACAACTGGTGCGCAAGGCGCGCGGCGCGGAACTGCCCGACTCCTTCTGGCAAGAGCCGTTAATGTATATGGGTGCGTCCGATGCATTCATCGGCCCCTGCGATGATATTCTGGTGGAGTCGGAGGAATGGGGAATCGATTTCGAATCGGAAGTCGCAATCTTTACCGATGACGTACCGGCGGGAGTCAATGCAGAAGGGGCGAAACAGCATATCAAACTGATCGCGCTGGTAAACGATGTCTCGCTGCGTAATTTGATACCGGCTGAACTGGCGAAGCAGTTTGGTTTTTATCAGTCCAAGCCATGGACATCGTTTACGCCGGTCGCCGTTACGCCGGATGAGCTGGGTGACGCATGGGATGGATCGAAACTGCATTTACCCATGTTGTCGGTTATGAACGGCACGCAAATAGGCGCGCCGAACGCCGGAGAGGATATGACGTTTGGCTTTCCGCAACTGATTGCACACGCAGCGAAATCACGTTCTCTGATGGCAGGCACGGTAATAGGCTCCGGCACCGTAGCCAACCAGGGCAGCCCGAGCGGCTCAAGCTGCCTCGCCGAGGTACGCTGCCTGGAAACCATTGCCGAAGGCAAACCCTCAACACCATTTATGGCGTTTGGTGATCGCATCGAGATCGAAATGCGCGACGCCGAAGGGCAGTCTATATTCGGCAAGATTGACCAGGTGGTAAAGCAATACCATCCACCGCGTTAACGACGGTTGGCACCATGAAACTCTATACTTACTACCGCTCTTCCTCGGCATATCGGGTGCGCATTGCGCTTAACCATAAAGGCATCGCCTATGAGCATTGTGCCGTTAACCTGCGAGAAAGCGAACAAAAAGGGGCAGAGTATCTGGCGCTCAACCCGCAGGGGCTGGTGCCGGCACTGGAAACTGACCAGGGTGATTTGTTGACGCAGTCCGGCGCTATTATTGAATGGCTTGACGCAGCTTATCCTGAGACGCCTTTGCTACCCGCCGATGAATTACAGCGCGCGACGGTACGCGCAATGGTCAATATTATCGGCTGCGAAATTCAACCGCTGAACAACCTGCGCGTACTCAATTATTTAAGCATCGACCTTGCTGTTAGCGACGCGCAAAGGAACGGCTGGTATCGACACTGGATTGGCGAGGGGTTTAGCGCGCTGGAAGGTCAGCTTGACAGGTCCGGATTTTGCTACGGCGCAGCAATCAGCATGGCGGATGTTTATCTGGTACCGCAAGTTTATAACGCGCTGCGCTTCGATACTGACATGGCCGAATACCCGAATATTGTGCGCGTTTGCGCTGCGTGCAACGAGCTGGACGCGTTCAAGGCTGCGCATCCGAATCAGCAGCCGGATTCGTCCTAGCACGACTGTCAGTTAGTTAATCTGGTAGTCAGGGCCTCGACACAGAGAGTTTGCAGCTGTTCGAGGATCTTGCAGCGCCGCGGTGGCCAAACGAACTACGTTTGGGGCAGCGCAATCACCGATTGTGACGGCTCAACGCTCAGCGTCACCGTCATAGGATTGTGGTCAGAGCTACCAACCGAGCGCACCGAGGCAGTTTTTTTGCGCAGTCCACGCACGAAGATATGATCCAGCGCCATGCCGAACGCCAGCTTGCGGTGGTCAGTGGTGAAGCGAATAGGCTGCAGCTCATTTTTAATGATCAACTCGTCGACAATATTCAGCCGCTTGCGTCGCCAGGTATTAAAATCGCCCGAGCAAATGATGGGCCCCTCATGCTCGGCGAATTCCTGTAGCACGCTCTCTAATTGTTGTTTGAAGCTGCGAATTCCGGCAGTAAAATTAATGGCGTGGATATTAGCGACCAGCAGGGTGCTGGCCATTCCCTCCAGTCGGTACTCTGATATCAACGCCGCCTTCGGCAGCCGCGTCCACGGCTCGCGATGGCTATGCTGCGTATGGTTCACCGTATGCGCGCGCGACAGCGTCATTACGCCGGTGCTGTGCTCGGGTCGGGTAAAGCCCGGCGCGAAGGTCCAGCAACACTCTGAACCAAACAGCTGCGGTATATCGTACTCCAGCTTGGCCTCCTGGATAATCACCAGGTCGGAGGCGTGCGACAAATGCGCCAGGTCGCGCTCCCAGCCTAGATGACGCCCCTTGGCAATATTCCAGTTCAGCACTTGAATATGATTGGAGTTCAGCGCTTCCGCTAGCATGTACTTTTCACTTATATAATTATCCCAGCCGCGTTTTCTACATCTACAAGTAAAGACGAAATCGAATTATTGCACAATAGCCCGTGCAATAATTTACGTATTGCTTCCCGCTAGCTCCTGCTGCCGGTACGATCCGAAACTTGAGGTCAGTTCAGCTCCTTTTCAAGGCGTTGCGCCGCGTACCAGCAGGAGGCCTCAATTTTCCTGTTTTGCGCACGCGCCCAGGCAAAGCCTGCATCGACAAGCCGGGCCGCGTGACCGTGACCGCGCAACTCCGGCGGCACGAACGTATGATTAAAATCGACCCTGTCAGCGCCCAGCAAACGATACTGCAAAACACTTTCAAGACCTTGCAGCTTGAGGGTAAATTGACTGTTATCGCTGTCGTGAATTATCGCCATACCTGACGCTCCTGTCGTTTACGGATTGTAGTACCATGTTATACATCAATTTTGTGGAGCGTAGTAATGATTACCTATTTGTATTGGACTCTTTTCCTGGGCGTGGCGGCGGCGATTATGGCGTGGTTCGGCCTGAAACTGCAGGCCTGGAAAACGGCATCGGTGATGGCATCCATAGTGCTGCTGATTGGCTGGGGTGCATACTATTTTCACTTTCAACAGCTGTTCGTTAAAAGCTGGGGGGGTGTCATGTCGCTTAAGGTACCGAAAGACGAGCTGCACATTGCCGCCACCTGGAAAGACAACAATTTGTGGATCGAAAACTACAACCCGGAAACCAACACCTGCCATTTCCGCGAATATTCCAAAGGCAACCTGCTTGAGGGTCACGTCAAAATAAAACGCTGTAATCCAGTGCGTGTGGGTGGCGCCGCTGCGGCGCAAGGCCAGCGGCAAATTAAGCAGCCGGCAGCGCAATAGCGAATTTTTTGCGCAAATTCAGCAATCAGATAATGCGGGCCGGTTATATGTGAACACTGAGGACTTCAGGCCATGACAAGCGTGCGACCCGGTTACCATCGACACTTGCTGTGCATGCTGCTTGCTGCCACATTGCTTGCAGCCTGCTCCGACGATGACAACAATGACGATCCGCTGTCGCCGCCCGACGCTCAGTCGGCGCTGGATCCGTTTGCGGCGAATGGCACATTCCTCAGCGTACTGCCGCCGGGTTCGGCTGACGCCAACGATGGCAACATCAATAGCGATCCAAACTCAACTGACCAGCTGGCGATGTACGAAAATCTGGTGTTCAGTGACAATTACCCCAGTCCCGGACAACTCAACGACGATGATCTGGCACCTCGTTATTTCAAAGACACCCCGTTACTTGCGGAAAGCGCCTTTGCCGCCCCGCAGCGTGTCAGCGACGGCACGCTAACGGCGCGCATCGGCCGCGATGAATTCGGCGTGCCGCACATCTTCGGCGCCAGTCGTGCCGATGTGATGTTCGGCACCGGCTACGCGACTGCCACGGATCGCATGTTTTTGATCGACGTGGTGCGCCACATTGGGCGCGGGCGCATGTCAGACTTTGTCGGTCCGGCGCAAGGCAACTATGCATCAGACCGGGACCTCGGCCAGTTTGGCGGCTACAGCGAACAGGAAATGCAGGATCAGCTCGACCAAAT
>JBBKXJ010000085.1:0-30254 GCA_037969395.1 Pseudomonadales bacterium | reverse complement strand
GCGCCCTTCGGGTCATCCCAAAAGCGGCACAGTGCTTCGTTGTTTCCCCTCAACATAGGCCCACTATGCCTTCGGGAAAACGCCTCACACTGTACCGCTTTTGGAATGACTGCATTAGGCAATATCACCTGGAAGGGGTGCTAGAAGCTCAGCACGGTTCTGTATTGTAGCAATAACGCCGCTATGGCAACGGCATCTACTGGCGTGACAGGTACGACGGTATCGTCAGGGTTTATGCCCCTCCGCTGCATCGCGTCTGCGTCAGCGTACACGCGATTGATATCATATAACGCCAGTGACTGCAGAATTTTGGCGATATTTTTTTGTGCTGTCGCCGGTGCCTGCTTTGGCAGTAATTGCAGCACACCGTCGTCAAGCAACAGCAGTGACACCGTCTGGTCGAATGCGGCGAAGGTAAGCGCCACATCAAGTGCGTCACGTGCCAGAGAATTGCCGTAGGGCGCGTGGCGACTGCTAACCAGAATGTTATTGCTGATGATTAGCCTCCGAAAGTCACTAGTCGATCAGAATTCACATTGGCGTCGACTAATTGCCCCAGGCCGACGATAGTAAAGGCCGCATGTAGGTTGCTTGCCGGTTTGTCGTAACGGTCTGCTTCGTTTGCATCCAGCACGCCGCGACGCAGTGCCGAGGCTATGCAGACCGCGAGTTCGAAGTCGTGCTGCCGTGCCAGATCAGCCCACTGAGCTTGCAGGTCAAGTTCATCCTGCGCCAGCTGATTCAGGCTATTGGCATTCAGCACGCCGTCATGGTAGAAAAATATGCGGTAGATCCGATGGCCGCCTGCCAGCGCCGCGCAGGCGAATCGGTAGGCTGACAGCGCGCCGGCGGAGCTGTGTGGTGGTGCGTTGACAAGAATTGAAAACTTCATCGATCCAGGAAAAAAGCGGCGCAAAGAAAAAAGCCCCTCAGGAAGGGGCTTTTCATTAGCTCGCGTTTCGCGAGTTTAGTCGTCCATGCCGATAAAGCTCAGCAGTATTGTGAATATATTGTACAACATGACATACAAAGTCACCGTCGCTGAAATATAGTTACGCTCACCGCCGTGAATAATCGAACTCGTTTGCCACATGATTAGCCCTGAGGAAAGTACCAGGAACATGCTGGAAACAGCCAACCCCAGCGCTGCAATGTTCAAAAATACATTCGCGATGGCGGCGATGAAAGCGACCAGAATACCGGTCATCAGGAAGCCGGTCATAAAGCTGAGATCTTTGCGCGTAACTAACACGTAGCCCGAAAGCGCGAAGAATATAACCGCTGTTCCGCCCAAAGCCATCAGTATTGATTCACCCGATACGAAGCTCAACATTGGACCGATGGTTAAGCCCAGCCAGCCTGTCAGGGCGAATACCCAGAACAAACCCCAGCCGGAATTTTTGGTCTTCTCAACGGCAAACAGCATGCCGAAGTAGGGGAGTAACATCCACAGACCCATATAAGGCATGTTGACAGCCATTGACACTGATGCAGTGACGGCACTGAACAGAATCGTTAGCGCCAATAGGGCGTAGGTGTTGCGTAATACCTTGCTGGCCTCGTCACCTATTACGCCGGTACGGTTGGCAGTGGTATTTACTACTTGGTTGTCTTGCATTGCAGTCGCTCCTGTGTGCCGCTGACTTACGATTGATAAACTTAAATATGGGATATTAGCACTGTAAAATCAAGCCTGCTAGTGTGCAAATTGATCATAATGTTATGACCATTGATCATAAACATAGTTCGTTAACACAGTTCGATCGTGCCGGCACGCAGCAGTGAGAATGAGTTGGCGGAGGAGGAGAGATTCGAACTCTCGGAACCGATAAAGGTTCGCCGGTTTTCAAGACCGGTGCATTCGACCACTCTGCCACCCCTCCGCAAGCGTGCAATTATAGCGCCGAATATGCAGCTGGCAAGCGCATTAGCACCTGCCGCAGCATATACGTATGCCGCTCGCGTTTGACTAGCTAAAAACGTAGCCTAGTCTGCATTAGCTGGCTGTTGACGGCGCGCTCGAGGGTCATTGCTGGCCCGCTGCGCCCTCTGCTCTGAAGCACTGACTGCCGGCGCTTCAATAGGTGCGACCGGTGCGGTGGTCGGCATTTCTACCACGGTGGTCTCTATCTCAGCCGTTTGCTTGGGTTGTTTCGGTTTAAGGCGTGGGTCATTGCTGGCGCGAGTTCCGTCATTAGCTGGTTCAGCTACCGGCTTTTCTGTGCTCGTAGCAGCTACCGCCCGCGTTTCGCCGTTGACTGCTGCTTCGGCTGGTACGTCCTTTGTGGTCGTTGCTACTGGTTCTGCTGGCGCAGAAGGCTCAGTCTCAGGCTTTTGCTCGGCCGCTATAGAGGGCTCGTCCGCTGGTTTTTCTGCTACTTGCGCAGCAGGCTCAGCCATTGGTTCAACCGCAACAGCAGCAGCAGGCGCAGCAGTTTCGACCGCTTGGGTCGTGTCAGCGCTTTTGCTGCTGGCAGGTTGTTGCTGAGTGGCTGCTGATTTTGCTGCAGACGGTTCAGTCTCTGCCGAGGGCGCGGAGTTAGCTGCTGCCTCATTGCTCGACGGCTGCGTAGATTCAACCGTCGCTGCCGCAGCAGTACGCGTTGCCGCAGCGGTGGAAACATCACTCGTTACCGCAGTAGCGGCAAGCTCAGTTTCAGCGGTCTCTTGTGCTGCCGCATCCACTGGCTGTTCGTCTGTCGGCCGACGGTTTTTGGGGCTAGCAGCGCGCGGCTTTTTGTTAGCGGGTCGTTTTTGTGGCCGCTGCTTGCCATCCTGTTCGTCCTGAGCCGAACTGGTTGGCTCCTGATCACTGCGACGCTCGCGCTTGTCGCGTGATGTTTGGCGATTTTTGTCACGCCGTTCGTTGTTCTCTGTAGACTCACTACGTTCTTTACGAGGACCGCGTTTACTGCGCTCGCTGCGTTCGCCTGTATCACGGCTGTCGCGTTCACCGCGTTGACCGGCAGGTTTACGTGTTCGCTTGCTGCGTGTCGGCGCGTCGGATGTAGTTTCCTTCGCTACGGGTTGCGCAGCGGCTTGTTTGGGCTCGGTCTCGACGGCTGCTGTACCGGCACCGGCAAACGCCCGCCAAAAACGTTGTAGTACACCTGGTTCTTCTGCGGCTGACTCCGCTGGCGCAGCTTCACGAGTCGGGGCAGGGCGCATGGGTGCTACCGCGGTGACGGCCGCAACCGGCGCCGTTGGTTTGGAGTCGATAGTTTGATCATGCGCAGCCTCCAGCGCAGATGTATCGAGTTCGATGTTGTAACTCGGCATTGGCTCATCTTTGGTTTGATCGTCGCGCAGACGCGTCACTTCGAAATGCGGTGTCTCCATGTTTGGATTCGGAATCACCAGTACATGCAGGCCGTTACGCTGTTCAATCTCTCGAATGGCTTCGCGTTTTTCGTTCAACAGATAAGTCGCCACATCGATCGGTACAATCGCCCGAATCTCGGCGCTGCGCTCTTTCAACGCTTCTTCTTCTATTAAACGCAAGGCGGTCAGTGCGGTGGAATAGGTATCCAGAATATTGCCCTGGCCACTGCAGCGCGGGCAGACGATCGAACTGGTCTCTCCCAGCGAGGGCCGTAGCCGCTGACGCGACATTTCAAGCAGACCAAAGCGCGAAATGCGACCAAGCTGAATTCGCGCACGGTCCATTTCCAGCGCATCACGCATGCGGTTCTCAACCTCACGCTGATTGCGGTTGGCGTTCATGTCGATAAAGTCGATGACAATCAGCCCACCAATGTCACGCAGGCGTAGCTGGCGCGCGATTTCGTCGGCAGCTTCCAAATTGGTTTTGGTGGCTGTCTCTTCAATATCACGGCCTTTGGTCGCGCGCGCTGAGTTTATATCGATGGCGACCATCGCTTCGGTAGGGTCGATAACGATAGATCCGCCGGAAGGCAGCGTCACCTCGCGCTGAAAAGCAGTCTGGATCTGGCTTTCGATTTGGTAACGGTTGAACAGCGGCACGCTGTCTTGATACAGCTTGAGCTTGTTTTGGTTGTGCGGCATGATCTGGTTGATAAACGTGGTCGCCTCGTCGTAGGCGTCCTGTGAGTCAATCAGCACTTCGCTGATATCCGGTCGCAAATAGTCGCGAATGGCGCGCACAATCACGTTGCTCTCGGGATAGATCAGGAACGGCGCCTTGTCAGCTTCAGCCGCTTCCTTGATCGCTGTCCAAATGTTGCACAGATAATCGAGATCCCACTGCAAGTCGGTTTCGTTACGGCCTACGCCCGCCGTGCGCACGATGGCACCCATACCCGGCGGAATATTGAGGCAGTCCATCGCTGCTTTAAGCTCGGTTCGCTCCTCACCTTCGATACGGCGCGAAATGCCGCCGGCTCGAGGGTTGTTAGGCATCAGTACCAGGTAGCGGCCGGCCATGCTAATGAATGTGGTAAGCGCCGCGCCCTTGTTGCCGCGCTCTTCCTTATCAACCTGGACGATGACTTCAGTGCCTTCTTTAACGATGTCCTTGATTTTGGCGCGGCCCTCCACGTCGGAGGCTTTGCGGTAAAAATATTCCTTGGAAATTTCTTTCATCGGCAGAAAGCCGTGTCGCTCGGCGCCGAAATCGACGAATGCTGCTTCGAGACTGGGCTCTACCCGAGTGATCTTGCCTTTGTATATATTCGATTTTTTTTGCACGCGGGTGCGGTTTTCAATATCGAGGTCGTACATGCGTTGGCCGTCGACGAGCGCGACGCGCAACTCTTCCGGTTGAGTTGCGTTGATTAACATGCGTTTCATGGTGGTACACCTTTTAATGAGGCGCCACGAAGGATGGGAAGATTTTACAACCAGGCTACAGCGTAAATATGAAGCGGCATTAACACTAGCGAACAGTGCCGATACCTTAGTGTTGCCACGTTACATATTTATGTCGTAAAAATCGAATATATCAAAAACTTACAAGGCTTTTCTATAATTCCAACAAACCTGTTTTCACAACCGAAACAAGCTGCGCGTGATAGTTCCATGCCATTCACTGGCATTACCAAACCTGAATATAGTTTAGCGTATTGCGCATCCTGCTAGGGTGTCAGGCGCTCAAGCGCCGCTGACCGAAATCTTCCGCTACCGCAGTAGCGCTATTTTTAACAGACGCTCATGTACTTTTCGTTTGACATGAGTGTCACTAATTCTTTTACAAAGCGCGCCAACAGCAATGAAGGCCTCGCTTCTCAGGGCTGCAATGACGATAATAAGAAACCTCGCTAGCGTGCAGCTGCGGCGCACTATAGCAGCAATAATCAGGCCTCTCAAATTTCTGTATGAACAAATCATCCAACCCGGTGAGTGGGGTACAACTGCTGGAGATCGCCGCAGAACGTGACGGTCAGCGAATTGATAATTTTTTGATCAATGAGCTGAAAGATCTACCACGATCAAGAATTTACCGGCTGCTACGCAAAGGTGAAATTCGGGTCAATAAGAAAAGGACTAAGCCAACCTATCGCGTTCAGGCAGGCGACGTTGTGCGCCTGCCCCCACTGCAGCGCGCCGCCGAGCGCCAGCGGCCGACCGAACTGAATCCTCAGTTGGGTTCCAATTTGCGTGATGCGACCGTCTGGGAGTCCAGCCAGTTATTGGTGCTAAACAAGCCTAGCGGCATGGCGGTGCATGGCGGTAGCGGGGTAAGCCTTGGCGTTATCGAAGCGTTGCGTCTGTTGTATCCCGACCAAAAATCGCTGGAACTCGTGCATCGCCTGGACCGCGAAACGTCTGGTTGTTTATTGATCACCAAAAAGCGCGCAACGCTGCGGCATCTACACGCCGAGCTGCAGGCTGGCCGGGTAGATAAAACCTATCTTGCTCTGGTGCAGGGTCAGTGGCCACGCCATTTGCAGCAGGTTGACGCACCTTTGCGCAAGAACGAGCTGGTGTCAGGCGAACGTATGGTTAACGTCGATGAGTCTGGCAAAGCTGCCCGCACCATGTTCCGGGTGCGCCAGCGCTTCGCCGACTGCACCCTGCTCGAAGTCAAACCGATAACCGGGCGCACCCATCAAATTCGCGTGCATGCTAAGCATATGGGGTATCCGTTAGCCGGTGACGGCAAATACGGCAACCGCGAATTTAATCAGCAATTACGAAAGCTGGGCTTAAGGCGCTTGTTCTTACACGCGCAAAGCCTGCGTTTTGAGCTGCCGAATGCGGTGCAGAAGATTACTGTTGAAGCTGAGTTGACTGTCGATCTGAAAGCCGTGCTAAGCGAGCTTGCTAAAAGGATTTAGGTGCATGTTTAACGACTGCGCTACACTTATTTTGATTTGATCAAAAGAGGAAGCTGCAGTGACAGAATTAGACACGCAAACTGGCCAGTCCAAAAGTGACGACCCCCGCAGCTGGCAGCTGCTGGAACGCGTCGTTGATCGTTCGCTTAACGAGCAGCGCAAATCGCGGCGCTGGGGTATATTTTTTAAGCTGCTGACTTTCACCTACCTGTTCGTCGCCGTGGTGCTGTTCTGGCCTCGGGCGCAGTCGATTAGTGCCGTGCCGAAGGGTCCGCATGTCGCCATGGTGCAAATTAAAGGCGTAATCGCCGATGATGAACTGGCAAATGCCAATTCGGTGGCCACGTCGTTACGTAAGGCTTTCGAAAACGACGATTGCAAAGCGGTCATGCTGACGATTAACAGCCCTGGCGGCAGCCCGGTACAGTCGGGCATGATCTACGACGAGATCAATCGCCTGCAGAAAATTCACCCGAACAAACCGGTTTATGCCTCAATAAGCGATCTGGGTGCATCCGGCGCCTATTATATTGCGGTGGCGGCTGATCATATTTACGCCGACAAGGCCAGTTTGGTAGGTTCGATTGGCGTGGTAGGCTCGAGCTTTGGCTTTGTCGATACAATGAAAAAGCTCGGCGTTGAGCGCCGCATGTTTACCGCTGGCGAGCATAAAGGTTTTCTTGATCCGTTCTCACCGCTTGATGAAACGGAGCAAGCTTTTTGGCAAGGTGTGTTGCAAGTGACGCACAACCAATTCATCGCTACCGTGCGTGAAGGTCGCGGCGACCGGCTGCAGGAAACTGCCGAGCTGTTCTCCGGCCTGATATGGTCAGGTGAGCAGGCGCTTGAAATGGGACTGATCGACGGCCTTGGCAGTGCAGGCTTCGTTGCCCGCGAGGTCATAGGTGAAGACAACATTGTCGATTACTCGCAGCAGCTCAACCCGCTGCAACGCGTAGTACGTCAACTTGGCGCGTCTATGGGTGATGCCATTGTAAGTAGCGTGATGACTAGCGCCGCACCTAAACTGCAATAGCCCTGCGCTAGCACGCACAATTCCTGACGCCGCGAGCGCGATTTAAGTACCGCGGCGTGGGTTTTTTTACGCACTGCTACCCGCTAGCATGCTCGCCCATGGCCAATGGCGCTGTAAATCGACTCGTTTTAAGCGAAATACTGCCTCTCCTCGTCTATTTTCAGTTATTTTTTTGACACTCCCATATTGTGCCCCTATGATTGCGCGCTTATGTCAGATCAGCGCCTGCCATCAACCGTTATCACGCAGAAGTTGGCGAGTAAAAACGCCGAATTTAGCGGCACCATAGCAGTGTCGCAATTGCCTCGACTGGCGGCTGCTTTGTGTGAGTCAGAGGGTGAGGTTGAGGCACAGCTGCACTTTACGATTGACGACCAGAAGCGACGTCGAGTGGCGGCCGAGGTAAGTTGCAACGTACAAGTGTTGTGCCAGCGTTGTCTAAAGCCGATGCCGATAGCGCTAGCCTCGAAGGTCGAAGCGGTGCTGGTTGCCGATGACGAGGCCGCGCAGCAAGTGCCAAGGCAGTTGGATCCGGTTATCGCTGAGGAAGGCATACTGAATATCTATGAGTTTATAGAAGATGAATTGCTATTGTGTTTGCCATTCACAAGTTTTCACGAATACAATTGTGGCGCAGCCGCAGGCAGTGACGAGGCGTCACAACAGTCAGACAAGCAGAAACCATTTGCCGATCTGGCTAACATAATGAACAAAAGCTGAACAGCTTAGTAATCAAGGAACAAGGGAGCGCCCACTATGGCGGTACAAAAAAGCAAGGTAACTCGGTCGCGTCGCGGTCAGCGTCGGTCACATGACAAGCTGGATCAGGCAACTCTCAGCGTTGACCCCACCACGGGGGAAAAGCACAGGCGTCATCACATGTCAGCCGATGGTTTTTATCGCGGCAAAAAAGTTCTGGACCTGCAGGACGACGATTAGCTCAACGTTATCAATGACGCGCCTGACAGTCTGCTGTAGTCGAGCGAACACTTTCACTAACGGGAAACCTGGTACTTGAATGAGCGAAGATAAGAAAGTCGCCGTCGTTACCGGCGCAAGCCGTGGCATAGGCAAGGCCATTGCCACACAGCTTGGCCGGGATTTTTT
Source organism: Pseudomonadales bacterium (assembly GCA_037969395.1). GTDB lineage: Bacteria > Pseudomonadota > Gammaproteobacteria > Pseudomonadales > JAUIET01 > JBBKXJ01. Next base: position 21,854 of record JBBKXJ010000085.1, on the reverse strand, counting down.
CGTTGTCGGCACGGCAACGACTGAGAAAGGCGCTGCCGGCATCAGCAAATATTTCGCTGATGCATCCATCGCCGGCATCGGTTTGTGTCTCGATGTCACCGATAGCAATTCTCTGGCACAATTCGTCGCGCGCGTTAACGAGGAGTGTGGTATTCCACTGGTGCTGGTCAACAACGCCGGCGTTACGCGCGACAATCTACTGCTACGCATGAAAGATGACGAGTGGGACGCAGTAGTGGAAACTAATCTAACGGCAGTATTTCGCCTGTCGAAAGTGTTTCTGAAGGGCATGACCAAGGCCCGCTGGGGGCGTATTATCAATATCAGTTCGGTGGTAGGTAATATGGGCAACGCGGGTCAGTCTAACTATGCTGCCAGCAAGGCTGGACTGCTAGGGTTCGCAAAGTCGCTGGCAAGAGAAGTAGGATCGCGAAATATTACCGTCAATACGGTGGCGCCGGGTTTTATCGACACAGATATGACCCGCGCTTTAACCGATGCGCAAAAAGATGCCATGCGAAGCCAGATACCGCTGGGCCGGCTCGGCGAACCGGAAGACATCGCCGCCATTGTAGCTTTTCTGGCCGGCCCTGCCGGTAGCTACATCAGCGGTGAAACCATACATGTAAACGGAGGCATGTATATGGCCTAAAGTACTGAAAAATAGATGCATTATAGAATAATGATTACTGCCAGAAAGAGAAGCGTTACAAGTCTTGTAAAATAGAGTTAAAATGCGCGCTCGAATTATAAGCCGCTTGATAGAGCAGCACATTTGCCCAGCCAATAGGAGTCAACCAGAACATGAGCAGCATTGCAGAACGTGTGAAAAAAATTGTCAGCGAACAGCTTGGCGTTAAAGAAGATGAGATTCAAAACAGCGCCTCATTTGTCGAAGATCTGGGCGCCGACTCGCTGGATACTGTCGAGTTAGTGATGGCTTTGGAAGAGGAATTTGAAACCGAAATTCCTGACGAAGAAGCTGAAGCGATTACCACAGTGCAACTCGCGATGGACTACATTGAGTCGCACACCAAAAAGTAATATAAAAGCTATTGCTAAACTAAAGCCGCTGTTACGCAAGTAGAGCGGCTTTGTCGTTTTTCACTCATAAAAATAATCACAGTGAGTGAAGTAGTAAAACTCTGTGCAATCAAAACGTGAGGTGTCGGTGTGACAGGTAGGCGAGTCGTGGTAACTGGTATGGGGATGGTGACGCCCGTTGGTAACTCTGTCGAAGACACCTGGCAGTGTATCGTGCAGGGCAAGAGCGGCATCGTTCCTATCGAAACGTTCGATGTGTCGGCTTACAACACCAGATTCGGCGGTTCGGTTAAAGGCTTCGAGGTTGGCGACTATCTGGAGCCAAAAGAAGCGCGCAAAATGGATGTCTTCATTCAGTATGGCATGGCCGCCGGTATTCAGGCGATGAGTCATTCCGGTCTGGAAGTTAACGAGCAGAATGCGCATCGCATTGGCGCTGCGGTTGGCTCCGGAATCGGTGGTATTGCATCCATCGAAAAAAACCACGAAATATTGAAAAAAAGCTCGCCGCGGCGTATTTCACCGTTTTTCGTGCCTGGCTCAATCACCAATATGATCGCCGGTAATTTGTCGATACGCTACGGCTTTACCGGCCCTAACATAGCCATTGTCACGGCTTGTACAACGGGCACGCATAATATCGGGGTGGCGGCCCGCATGATCGCACACGGTGAAGTCGATGCCATGTTGGCAGGTGGCGCTGAGATGGCAACCACGCCGGTAGGCCTGGGTGGATTCTCAGCAGCACGGGCTTTGTCTACCCGCAACGACGATCCCGAGCGCGCCAGCCGGCCATGGGATAAAGACCGCGATGGATTTGTGCTTAGCGACGGCGCGGGTTTGATGGTGTTGGAAGAATATGAACATGCGCGCCAGCGAGGTGCAACGATTCATGCCGAGCTGATTGGCTTTGGCATGAGTGGTGACGCCTACCACATGACCTCACCGCCCGATGACGGTGCCGGCGCTGCCGCATCGATGCGCGTTGCTATCAGCGATGCCGGCATCAACGTCGATCAGGTCGATTATATCAACGCGCACGGCACGTCAACCAAGGCCGGAGACCTTGCAGAATGCACTGCCATTAAAAGCGCGTTGGGCAACGCTGCCGACAGTGTTGCGGTCAGCTCATCAAAATCGATGATTGGTCATTTGCTCGGCGCGGCCGGTTCTGTCGAAGCGATTTTCGCCGTACTGGCGATTCGTGACGGAGTAGCGCCGCCAACCATTAATCTCGACAATCCGGATGCAGGCTGTGATTTGAATCTGGTGCCTCATACAGCCCAGCAGCACGATATCAAAGTTGCCATGTCCAACTCATTTGGTTTTGGCGGCACTAACGGTACGCTGGTGTTTCAACGAATTTAGCACTCCTCTGATTTAACACTCTTCTGATAGTCTCCTCGTGCAAACCAGGGCCGGGTGGCCCGCGTTGGTCAATGGCGCGTTTACCGAAACGCTGAACGTCGCCGACCGTGGCCTGCAATTTGGCGACGGATTATTTGAAACCATGCTTCTGCAACGAGGACAAGCGCAGCTGTTAGATTTGCATTTGGAACGTCTGTTAGAAGGCGCACGGCGTTTGCATATTGATTTAAGCAGAGAGCGTGTAGAACAGGATTTGCAACGCTATTTGCGCGATTGCGCATCGACTGACTCGGCGGTGCTAAAAGTGATTGTTACGCGCGGCGAATCAAGCCGCGGGTATCGTCCGCCGTTGAATGCGCAAACGACGCTTATCCTGCGCCTGTATGATCACCGGTCGCTGTCGAATAAACAACGAACGACGGGAGTGGCATTGCGAACCTGTCAAATGCGCCTGGCGCGCAATCCGGCATTGGCGGGCATCAAACATTTGAACCGTCTGGAGCAGGTGTTGGCGCGTGCAGAATGGAACGACTCGGACATCTTCGAAGGTCTGATGTTAGACAGTAATGAGCATATTGTGGCAGGCACCATGAGCAATGTATTTTTGAGCAAAGACGCTGTGCTCTCGACTCCGTCACTGAAGCTTTGTGGTATCAATGGCGTGATTCGCCGCTATATTATCGAGAGTCTTGCGCCGCAGCTGGGTATTCCGGTCACACAAAAAACATTGCGCAATGATGACCTGGCGCAAGCTGACGAGGTTTTTATTTGCAACAGTCTGATACATATCGCGCCGGTAAGCGCGTGCGACCAGCTGCGCTTTAGAGTGGGGTCGGTGACCACAGCACTGCAGTCGGCGTTGCATGAAAACCTTAATCACTAGATTGATTCTTTGTGTCTTTTTGCTCTCGGTTTTGGCCTGCGCGACATTGGGTTACTATGCCTGGAGCTGGCTGAATACACCCATTAGTGCGACACCAACGAAGATAGCATTCCAGATGCCTCGCGGTTCAAGTATTACCGCGTTGGCACGCGGGTTAGCGCAACGCGACGTCATTACGCAACCAAAAATCTGGGCTCTGTATGCCCGCTACACCGGTCAGGCGAAACGTGTTAAAGCCGGCGAATATGCGCTGGATTCGGCCCTGACACCCGTGCAATGGTTGGCAAAACTGGTTGCCGGCGACGTTATAAAATATCGCGTTACCGTGGTCGAAGGCAGTACCGTGGCTCATATGCTCGACGTGCTGGCGGCGCATCCGCAAATTCAGCGCGCTGTGCCAGAGCTAACGGTCGATAATCTTGGTAAGTATCTCGATTTGCCAGATCAGCAACACCCCGAGGGCTGGCTCTTTCCCGACACGTATGTGTTTCGCAAAGGCACAACTGATCTCGCTATCCTTAAGCTGGCGCAGCGCAGATTAGCGACTGTGCTGCAGCAAGAGTGGGAGGTGAGAGCACCCGATTTACCCTACAACAACTCTTACGAGGCGTTAATCATGGCCTCAATCGTTGAAAAGGAAGCGGGCCACGACGATGAGCGGCCGCAGATTGCCGGTGTGTTTGTGCGGCGGTTACAGAAGGGTATGCGCCTGCAGACTGACCCAACGGTAATATACGGTATGGGCTCGTCGTATAGCGGCGACCTGCGGCGTCGCGATCTCAGGCGTGATACACCGTATAATACCTACACGCGTAAAGGGCTACCGCCGACGCCTATTGCATCGTCCGGTCGCGCGGCAATACGGGCCGCGCTACACCCGGCGCAGGGCGACGCGCTGTATTTTGTAGCGAAAGGCGACGGCAGTCATTATTTTTCCAATAGTCTGGCCGAACACCTTCAGGCCGTTCAGGATTTTCAGGTAAACAATCGTGCTAAAAATTATCGGTCGGCACCTAAAATTAACAATCAAAAAAATAAATGATAATGAATAGAGGCAATTTTATTACCGTTGAGGGCGGAGAGGGGGCTGGTAAAACGACTAATATGGCGTTTGTCGAAAGCTTGTTGAGCGATCAAGGCATAGATTTTGTCAGTACGCGCGAACCAGGCGGCACGCCACTCGCTGAAAAAATTCGTGCCTTACTGCTTGGCGTCGATACTGAACAACTGCACCCAACAGCAGAGTTGTTGCTTGTCTTTGCGGCGCGAGCACAGCATATTAACCAGTTGATCATGCCCGCATTGAATGCCGGCCGCTGGGTTATCTGCGATCGGTTTACCGATGCCACTTACGCCTATCAAGGTGGCGGTCGTGGCATGGATAAAAAGTTTATCGCCGAGCTAGAGCTGGCAGTGCAACAAGGATTACAACCCGATCTCACCCTGTTACTCGATATGGACCCTGCGCTGGGAATGCAACGCGTTCGATCTCGCGCTGCCCTCGACCGTTTTGAACTGGAAGCACTGCCATTTTTTAACAGGGTTCGTGCAAGCTACCTGGAGCGTGCTCAAATGCAGCCGCAACGCTATGCGCTGGTCGATGCCAGCGCAGCGCTGAGTGATGTTCAGCAAAATATAGCAGCAGCTCTCGGTCCTCTATTGCGCGCCTCATGTTAGCCGAAACAGCGACCAGCGACGTGCCGATACTGCCTTGGCAAGCCGATCAATGGCAAGCACTGCGACGCCAGGTTGATGCCGGTAAGCTCGCTCACGCGGTGCTGATTAGCGGCGTCAGCGGCATTGGTAAGCTACAGTTTGCACTGGCGGCAAAAGATTTTTTGCTCTGTGAACGACCAACCGAGTTTGCTTGCGGCGTGTGTAAGTCCTGTACCTTGCTGCGTGCACAAACCCACGCCGATTTCATCACACTGCAGCCGGAGGAAGAGGGCAAGGCGATACGTGTCGACCAGGTGCGCCAGTTAAGTCAGTTCGTTGCGCAAACGGCGCAGCGTAATGGCCGCAAAGTCGTGCTGCTCAATCCGGCCGATGCTCTCAATATAAATGCCGCCAACGCGCTGCTGAAAAGCCTCGAGGAACCCTCCGCCGACACCCATTTTCTGTTGCTATGCGCCGTACCCAAACGCTTGCCAGCGACCATTCGCTCGCGCTGCCAAATGCTAACACTGACCCCGCCAACACCGAAACTTGCTCTCGCATGGCTAAGCGAGCTACTTGGCGATACCGCCGACGCTCAACGGCGGCTACGACTTATGCGCAATCGCCCCTGCGCCGCCCTGCAGGCAAACGCCGAGCACTTGCAGATTCAGCAGGCAGTAGGCGCCGGCGTGTTGGCCGTCGCGCAATCGCGCACTGCCTTACCGGCTGTTGCGGAGCAGTGGTCTAAACTGCCGCTGCCGTTGCTGCTGGAATGTTTGGCCAATTACCTGGCAGACGCTGCTCGCCTCGCGCTGGCACCGGACGCTGAGGCTGAAATTGATACCGATGAACGGAATGCCCTCTTGAGTATCGCCCACAATATTCCAGTAGCGACTCTATTCAAAGTCTATGCCACCGTGCAGAACATGCTCAAGAAGCTGCACCACGGCAGCAATCCGAATAAGCTATTAGCGGTGGAAGGTATATTGCTTGAGCTTCGTACACAGCGCCAGCACTCTCTGCAGATTGGCGAAAGCTCAATTATGTGACTAAAGTTAGGAATGACAGCTGAAACTGTCGACCAATACGACTTTTACGCAGCAATAATTAGCAGACGCACATGAGCATAAGAGCGGGCGCCAGCAACGGCATATTATCTTTAACCATAAAAGACAAGGCAGTTTTGTACGCGGCCTATATGCCGTTTTTGGAAAATGGCGGCTTATTCATCCCGACCAACAAATCCTATTTGCTTGGTGACGAAGTATTTATGTTGCTCAACCTGATGGATGAGCCGGAAAAAATCCCGGTAGCGGGCAAAGTGGTCTGGGTCACTCCCAAGCGCGCGCAAGGCAACCGTTCGGCTGGTATTGGCGTGCAGTTTAATGGCATGGATGATGTGGCCAGCAAGAAAATCGAAACCTATCTTGCCGGTTCACTGGACTCTGATCGGCCCACGCATACGATGTAGTAGTGCTTGAGCGCCGGGCGGTCGCGCGGCGTCATTTTCCTCAGTTTTAAGTTTTAAAAATAGAGTTTGACAATACCTCGTGTCGGAATCCTGGTTGCCGAGATATCTTGCGTGCTTCGAGCCATGGCTAGCAACATGCTCATTATTATCTTATATCGTGCAGTCCGGCATATTTAGTTCACTATTTCCCCGTTATTGTTGGAATCAGTGCGTACTGGTAGACGCCGCTCCCTCGCATTCTGCGCCCGCGGCATATATTACGTTCCTGTAGATAAAAAAAAGCCCGAAATCCGGGGGAGATTTCGGGCGAAGACCAATAGGAGTGAAACTACAAGGAATTAATCCAAGGAGACGCCGATACTGCTGGCCTCTCTGGGCTTGCCAACCCGACTACTTATCAAGTCAGCTAACTTACTTAAAGTATGGTGCATTTTTGATAATTGTCTAATTAATAACCACCTCTTTTTATCACTATTGGTAATAGGTTTGCTAATTTTTATGCGCGTCTTTAGCGGCGAAATTTGTTACCTTGTCACGTCAAATGAATCGCTCCCGCTAACTCAATTCAAGCGACGCAAATGCATGACTTTCCGTTAGGCGTGATAGAAGGCTTTTATGGCAAAGAGTGGGCCGACGACGCGCGCCTGAAGTTGTTCGATTTTATGGCAGCACAAAATTTCGACTGTTTCGTGTACGCTCCCAAAGCTGCACGCAAATTACGTGCGGGCTGGGCCGAACCGTTCACCGCTGCAGAACTAGGCGATTTACAGACGCAGTCGGCAGCCTGTGCTGCGCTGGGCATACGCTGGGGAGTAGGATTGTCGCCGTTGGGCGCGGTAGCGAAGTTTGACGTCAAGGCCGCGCGGCTGCTGCGCGCCAAGCTCGAGCAGGTTAACAGTTTGAATCCCGCGCTTTTATGTATATTATTTGACGATATGCAGTGCGAGTTTGCCGACCTTGCACAGCGTCAACTAGCCATTATTGAACATGTTCAGCAGCACACTGTAGCGCCCCACCTGATAGCATGCCCAACGTACTATTCGCACGATACGGTTCTCGAAAAAGTGTTTGGTGTACGACCCGCGAATTACTGGCGCGATCTCGGGGAGGGTCTCGACGCAGAGATCGACTTGTTCTGGACCGGTGAAAAGGTGTGTTCAACCGCGATTATGCACGAGGACTTGCAGCCTATAGCAGAGCAATTGCAGCGCAATCCAGTGGTATGGGACAACTACCCTGTAAACGACGGCGAAAAGGCCAGCAATTTTTTATATTTGCGGCCATTTCAGCAGCGTGATTTCCGTTTACGGGAAACGGCGCGAGGGCACTTTAGTAATCCCATGAATCAGTGCGCGCTGTCGCAAATTGCCTTACACAGTCTGCCGCGTCTTTACGCGGCGAGAGAACATTATTGTCCCGACGCCGCCTTAAAATCCGCACTTGCGCAAATACAGAACCCCGACTTCGAACGCGATCTGCTTGAAGATTTGCCCTTATTTTGTGACCTGGGTTTACGTAGTATTGATGCTGGGACAAGGCAGCGGCTACTAAACCGCTACGCTGCATTCAATGTAGATTGGAGCGCAGAAATTATCGGCTGGTTGCGGGGTGAATACTCTTTTGACCCGGCATGTCTAACCGAAGAGTAGCCCAACTGTGGTGCAACATAGTCTGAAAGAAAAAAACCGTTGGCTAGTGTTCGCCAGCTATGCCTCGGTGCTGGTGGCGCTCATACTGATTGCCGTTAAACTGTTCACCTGGTTTCTAACGGATTCGGTTAGCGTGATGGCTTCGCTGCTGGATTCGATTATGGATTCACTGGCATCACTGGTCAATGTTGTCGCTATTCGCTACGCTATTAAACCGGCCGATGACGAGCATCGTTTTGGTCACGGCAAAGCCGAGGCGTTAGCTGCAGTAGCCCAGGCGGCATTTATCATCGGCTCCGGGCTGCTGTTATTTTTATATTCCGTACAGCGCCTGTTCCAGCCGAGCGCAAGTGAACTGCAGCATACCGGTATCGGAATTGGCGTGATGGTAATAGCTACTGCGTTAACCCTCGGTTTGGTGCTAGTACAACGGCATGCCATACGCGTGACTGATTCGCCGCTGATTAAAACCGATTCGCTGCATTACCAAACGGATTTATTGATCAACTGCAGTATCATTATTGCGCTGCTGCTGGCGAGTATCGGTTGGAGCCGAGTCGATGTTTACATGGGTCTGGCTATCGCTGGATACATTTGTCGGGAAGCCGGAAAGCTTGGATATCAAAGCCTGCAAAGTTTGATGGATCGCGAGCTGCCCCCGGAAATCGACAAACAGATAGCGGCCATCGCGTTAAACGAAGCCGGCGTGCAAGGCTTGAACGGTTTGCGCACCCGGCAGTCCGGCAGTAATTATATTGTCCAGTTGCATGTCGAGATGAATGCGGCCATATCGCTGCACCAGGCGCACGCTATTGCCGATAATGTAGAGCGAGAAATTGAAGCGGCGTTTCCCGGCAGTGATGTCATCGTTCACCAGGAGCCAGTACCGGAGGCACATGCCTGAAACGCCGATTGACGCCATTACGCTTGAGCAATTGCCTGCCCGATTAGCGACCGCAAGCGTCGCTGCTCAGCAGGCGGCCGGCACAATTCGGCTGGCTGTCACTTTTCCGTTGACCGCCTACTGGAGTGATCCTGCCACGGAAATTCATCTAGCGTCATTCTACGAAATCGAAAACAGCGCTGACGGTCTGCAGCTGCGCGCGCTGGTAACTGATCAACCCGAGCTGCTGCAACGTGCGCTCGCATCCGGGCGGACAGTAGGTCTGATGGAACTAGGTCAGATGCTGCAAACGCCCATTCTCGATTGCAACAGCGCGTTCGATTTGCAAACGGTAGCTATTGCAAAGCCCTGGGGCAAGGAGATTTGGTATACCGGCATCGAGCAACGCGGAGTATGTCAAATTGGCAGTGCGGGCTCGTATTGCCCGTTACCCTGGGCAGTAGCGGCGCTGTCGGACTTTTTATTAGGGCAGGATATAGATTCGATTGTGCTGCTGAAGATTCTCGACCCCTTGCCCGAACCGGTATACGGCGATCTGTATTTCGAGCTGCACGAAATAAAGCAGGAAGTTTATATCGTCACCCATGTTGATGCCGGCTGTTGGCCTAACGGCAATGGCGCTATCCGTATAAGTTTCGATCAGAACAAGCGGAAGACGTATCAAAGCGACGCCGAATTCAAAAAAGCTTACATGGCTGCGGTGGCGCACTATCATCAGGTGCGCGAGCAAATCGACGCTGAGTTAGACCGGCAACGGCAGCACCACGGCATCGGCGCTACAGAGGTGGTAAGCGCTGCGCTAACCAGGCAATGGCTGGCCGCAGTGTCGCCTGCGCTGCGTGCGAACGAACTAACATTGCGCCAAACAATGGATGAGTTTACTGCGTTGTACCCGTTGGCGGTTGGCGATGTAATTGTTATTCCGCAGCTTCTGCCGCACGCTTTACAGCATGGCGTGCGTACCATTGAATTTCAAACACCGGTCTATGAACGGCAAATTGTCTCATTTGCGCAAAAAGTGCTGACCCAAAGCCATTGGGATACCGAAGCCGCTATGCAACTGACGCAGCTGGATCCGTACGTCGCTGCCGAATTTGATATTGAACATATGGACGGCTGTGAAAGCAGCCAAATTGTTGATTTCAACGACTTCTCCGTGTGGCGTGTCACTGTGCCGACCGGCGCACAACTGCGGTTGCAGGGCACGTCGTATAAGATACTGATGGTCATTACTGGCGCTGTGCAAATTGGCGGCGCTTTATGCCGGCCTGAGCAGGCGCTGCTGCTGCCTGCGCTCGCTTTGCCTGCCTTGCTGGAGAATATACAAGCAATCGAAAGCGTTGTACTAATTGCGGAGCCGAAAGTGCCGAAAGCAAGTTGAATAGTGGAAAGGCTTGTGGCACAATCGCCGGCCTTGAAAACGCGGCCTTTTTTATCTTAAATTCCCATAAAAAACAGTAGTATAAAGTTGGAAGTCTCCCCGCGTAGAGTTTGTCAGGAGTTTTGCGAAAGTGGCGGAATTGGTAGACGCGCTGGATTTAGGTTCCAGTGTCGAAAGACGTGAGAGTTCGAGTCTCTCCTTTCGCACCACCCTCCCGACAAACCGTCTAATTGCCCACGCGGCACCTAACACTATGAGGAACGTACATGCAGGTTTCTGTTGAAACGATTGGGGGCCTTGAGCGGCGCCTGACCATAGGCATACCCGTTGACAAAATTGAGACCGAGATCAATGCCCGCTTACAAAAGGCAGCGCCAAATGTAAGACTTCCCGGTTTTCGGCCCGGCAAAGTGCCAATGAAAGTCGTGCGTCAACGTTTTGGCACGGGTGTGCGCCAGGAAGTTCTAGGCGAACTGATGAATCAAACTTTCTACGAAGCGGTCGAGCAGGAAGACATCAAGCCGGCAGGGCGCCCGAGTATCGCGACTAAAACCGACGAGCAGGGTTTTGATTTCGAATACACGGCGACGTTTGAAGTGTACCCGGAAATAAGCGTTGCCGATCTTTCTCAATTTAAGGTGACTCGTGCGGTTGCTGAAGTCACTCCCCAGGATGTGGACGACACAATACAAAAATTGCGCGAGCAGCACGGTGAATGGGTAAAAGTTGAACGAACTGCGCAACATGGCGATCAAGTTTTAATCGATTACGAAGGCAGCAAAGACGGTGAGCCGTTCGACGGCGGCTCTGCGGAAGACAGCTCTCTGGACCTCGGTTCCAAACGCATGATCGCCGGCTTTGAAGACAGCATCGCAGGTATGCAGGCTGGTGACGAGAAAACGTTGCAGCTGACCTTTCCTGAAGATTATCACGCTGAAGAGCTGAAAGGCGCGGCCGTAGAGTTCAAGGTCAAGTTGAATGAAGTGCGAGAACGCCAGGCAGCTGAGCTTGACGCAGCGTTGTTCGAAAAACTGGGTGTCACCGAAGGCGGTGAGGAACAGTTTCGTAAAGAAGTACAAGAGAACATGGAGCGAGAATTAACCAGCGCAATTGCAACCAATGTGAAGTCGCAAGTAATGGATGCGATGATCGAAGCACATGATGTGCAGATACCCGCAGCGCTACTTAGTGGCGAAATTAGTGCCCTGCGACAGCAATCACTGCAGCAGTTCGGTGCGGCGGCAGAGCAATTTGATGCCTCCTTGCTGCCGGATGAACTGTTTAGCGAGCAGGCGCAACGGCGGGTGAAACTCGGGTTGATACTGGGCGAAGTCATTAAGCAGAAAGAGATCAAACCAAACGCTGAAAAAGTTCGTACTATGATAGAAGAAATGGCTTCGACTTATGAAAGTCCGGAGGAAGTTATCAACTGGTATTATGGCGACAAAGAACGTTTGGCATCGGTAGAGGGCGCAGCGTTGGAAGAGCAGGTAGTCGACGAAATTTTAGCATCGGCGATCGTTGAAGAGAAAAGCTGCAGCTATCAGGAAGCCTTGCAGCAGCAACACCAACAGTAGACTTGTATAGTAGTGTCGCTTTCAATGGACGCAGTTGCGGTGGCGGTACTACAATTAAAGTGCTGGCACACGAGCTCGATAAGATGTGTGCAACTATTAACCACCACAGGAATGTTTGATGTCTACTAACCAGTCTCAATTCGAAACACACAGTCTGGGCCTTGTGCCCATGGTCGTTGAGCAGACTGCCCGCGGCGAGCGATCTTATGATATTTATTCGCGGTTATTGAAGGAGCGGGTCGTTTTTCTAGTTGGTCAAGTCGAAGATCAAATGGCCAACCTGATTGTTGCCCAGTTATTGTTTCTCGAGTCGGAAAATCCTGACAAGGATATTCATCTGTATATTAATTCTCCAGGTGGTTCGGTAACCGCTGGTCTGGCAATCTACGATACGATGCAGTTCATCAAGTCGGATGTCAGCACCATGTGTGTCGGTCAGGCGGCCAGCATGGGTTCATTTTTGCTCAGTGGCGGCGCCAAGGGCAAGCGTTATTGTCTGCCTAATGCACGTACAATGATCCACCAGCCTAGTGGCGGTGCGCAGGGCCAAGCCACTGATATCGATATCCAAGCTAGAGAAATTCTTATTATAAGACAAAGGCTTAACGAGCTCTTGGCGGAGCATACCGGGCAAGACGTAGAAACCATCGCGCGCGACACAGAAAGGGACAACTTTATGAACGCTCAGCAGTCTTTAGCATATGGGCTGGTTGATGAAGTAGTAGGTGCTCGCGGTACGGTGCCTGAAAGCTGATCCTGCGCGGTGGTAAGGTAGTTACTTTTGCGCCGTTCGGGGCTTGAAATAATGTTCGAAAAGTCGCATCTTTAACTCTGACGCGAACGGTGAGGAAAGGTTTAGATGAGTGATGACACAAAAGACGGCAGTGACGACAGCGGCAAGCTGCTTTATTGTTCATTCTGCGGTAAAAGCCAGCACGAGGTAAGAAAACTGATTGCTGGCCCTTCGGTATTTGTCTGCGATGAATGCGTAGATCTTTGCAACGATATTATTCGCGAAGAGGTGCAGGAGAGCAGCAGCGAAAATTCGCATGAGAAACTGCCGACCCCGCAGGAAATAAAAGAAATTCTTGATGACTATGTCATCGGCCAGGGACGCGCTAAAAAGGTGCTTGCCGTCGCTGTTTACAACCATTACAAACGGCTTAAGCATGACGACTCTAAAAAAGACGACGTAGAGCTGGGTAAAAGTAATATTTTGCTGGTGGGTCCCACCGGCAGTGGTAAAACCCTGTTGGCCGAGACTCTGGCACGCTTATTGGACGTGCCATTCACGATTGCTGACGCGACCACCTTAACCGAAGCGGGTTACGTTGGTGAAGACGTCGAAAACATTATTCAGAAGTTGTTGCAAAAATGCGATTACGACGTAGAGAAGGCTCAAATGGGCATTGTCTATATTGACGAGATAGATAAAATCTCGCGCAAGTCCGACAACCCCTCCATCACCCGAGACGTTTCTGGTGAGGGAGTGCAGCAAGCCTTGTTGAAGCTGATTGAGGGCACTATTGCGTCGGTTCCTCCACAAGGTGGCCGCAAACATCCACAGCAGGAATTCTTGCAAGTGGATACGTCTAATATTCTGTTTATTTGCGGCGGAGCTTTCGCCGGTCTCGATAAAGTCATCCGCGAGCGTTCTGAAAAAAGTGGGATTGGGTTTAGTGCGGAAGTTAAAAGCAAAGACGATTCCAAAAATCTCGGTGTCGTGTTGCGCGACCTGCAGCCGGAAGATCTGGTTCGTTATGGCCTCATTCCAGAGTTCGTCGGTCGTCTGCCGGTGATTGCTACGCTGGAGGAACTCGACGTCGAGGCCCTGGTGCGCATTTTAACTGAACCGCGCAACGCCTTAACCAAGCAGTTTGCCAAGTTATTTGAAATGGAGAACGTGGAAGTAGATTTCCGCGAAGACGGTCTTAAGGCAATAGCTACCAAAGGCATGGCCCGCAAGACCGGCGCACGCGGATTGCGTTCCATCCTTGAATCTGTTTTATTAGACACCATGTATAACATTCCATCGGTGAAAAATGTGCGTAAAGTGGTGATCGACGCCTCCGTCATTAACGGCGATTCAGAGCCCATGTTGGTGTACGAGACGCCTGAGGCGCCATCCAAGGTCGCGCCCGAAGAATAGCAGGTGCGTCGTTTCCCGGCGCGCCGGGTTAGATCGCACACAATCTCCACTGGCCTTTGCCACTCCACGGCGTGTAGAGAAGCTCTTATTCTTTACACGCCTAACAGGTTATTGATATGGCCGATTCCAAAGTCGAAAGTTTGCTAGATAGTGCTGAAGTTCCGCTGTTACCGCTACGCGACGTAGTGGTTTACCCGCACATGGTGATTCCACTTTTTGTCGGCCGCGAGAAGTCAATCCAGGCGTTGGAAGCGGCGATGGCTGATGATAAGCAGATTCTGTTAGTCGCGCAGAAAGATGCAACCCAGGATGATCCGGGGCTGGGTGACCTGTATCGAGTCGGCACAGTATCAAACATCCTGCAGCTACTGCGTTTGCCTGACGGCACAGTAAAAGTGCTGGTTGAAGGTGTCGCCCGCGTCAGCCTGGATGAAACCTACGACGAAACCGATTATTTCAGAGCTGTGGTAAGCGGCATTCAAAGTCGACCCGTTGCAGAGGAAGAGGGCGTCGCACTGGCGCGTGCACTACGTAAAGAATTCGAGCAGTACGTCAATTCAACCAAGAAAGTCCCGAAAGAGGTACTTTCGTCCTTAACCGGCATAGACGAGCCAGGCCGATTGTCCGACACTGTTGCGGCGCATATGGCGTTAAGCGTCGAGCAGAAACAGGCTTTGCTTGAAATAGCCGACGTGACTCCTCGCATAGATCAGTTGATAGCAGCGATGGACAGTGAGATTGACTTAATCCATGTCGAAAAACGTATTCGCGGCCGCGTTAAAAAACAGATGGAAAAAAGCCAGCGCGAATACTACTTGAACGAACAAATGAAGGCGATTCAAAAAGAACTGGGCGATCTGGACGAGGCTCCTAACGAAGTCGAAGCGCTGCAAAAGCGTATCAGCGAAGCAGGTATGCCCAAGGAAGCGCTGGAAAAAACCGAAGCAGAGTTGCACAAGCTAAAGATGATGTCGCCTATGTCAGCCGAAGCCTCGGTGGTGCGTAGCTACATCGAGTGGATGCTGACGACACCCTGGAAGAAGCGCAGCAAAGTTCGCCTCGACCTGAACAAAGCCGAGGAAGTGTTAGAGGCAGATCATTACGGCCTGGAGGAGGTGAAGGAGCGCATCCTCGAATACCTCGCCGTGCAGAAGCGAGTCAAAAAGTTGAAAGGGCCTGTTTTGTGCCTGGTGGGTCCGCCGGGGGTAGGAAAAACCTCGCTGGGAGAATCAATCGCGCGCGCGACTAACCGCAAGTTTGTGCGCATGGCGTTAGGTGGCGTGCGTGATGAAGCCGAGATTCGCGGTCACCGTCGTACTTACATCGGTTCGTTGCCAGGTAAAATTATTCAAAAAATGGCCAAGGCTGGCGTCTGCAACCCATTATTCCTGCTTGACGAAGTTGACAAAATGGGCATGGATCATCGTGGTGATCCTGCGTCTGCCTTGCTGGAGGTGCTCGATCCGGAGCAGAACAATAGCTTCAATGATCACTACCTTGAGGTAGATTATGATTTGTCTGATGTGATGTTTATCTGCACCTCAAACTCAATGAATATCCCGCCGGCATTGCTGGACCGCATGGAAGTCATCCGCCTTCCAGGTTATACCGAAGATGAAAAGCTAAATATCGCGCAGCGGTACCTCGAGCCAAAACAGAAGAAACAAAACGGATTGAAAGACAAGGAAATTGTGTTTGAGGAACCTGCGCTGGTGGACACAATTCGTTACTATACACGCGAGGCAGGCGTGCGTGGGCTGGAACGTGAGATTGCCAAAACGTGCCGCAAAGTAGTAAAGAAACTTGCGACGGGCGATTCGAAGGAAACCGTGCATATCAAGACGGACGATTTAGACGACTATCTGGGCGTACGTAAGTTCAACTACGGTCGAGCCGAGCTGGAAAATAAAATTGGTCAAGTGACCGGGCTGGCCTGGACCCAGGTTGGCGGTGAATTGCTGACTATAGAGGTAGCGTGCGTGCCTGGCAAAGGCCGGCACGTGAAGACCGGGTCACTCGGTGATGTGATGCAGGAGTCAATCCAAACGGCGACTACTGTTGTTCGCAGCAGGGCGCAGGTATTAGGTATAACGTCTGACTTCCATGAAAAATACGATATACACTTTCACGTGCCGGAAGGGGCAACACCCAAAGACGGTCCTAGTGCCGGGGTGGGAATGTGTACGGCACTGGTATCGGTGTTAACCGACATACCGGTGCGCGCCGACGTTGCGATGACCGGTGAGATTACCTTGCGCGGCCAGGTACTACGCATTGGCGGATTAAAGGAGAAGTTGTTGGCGGCGCGTCGCGGTAGCATCAAGCGCGTTATCATTCCCGATGAGAACGAAAGAGATCTCAAAGAGATAGCGGATAACATTAAACAGGATCTTGAGATCGTTCCGGTTAAGTGGATCGATCAGGTGCTGGAGCTTGCACTTGAGCGCATGCCTCGCTCTTTAACAGACGAAGAGTTTTACCCAAATAAAAAACCGCAACAGGAAAGTGACGAGCAGCGCATAAAAGCGCATTAACGCACGTTAATACGCTTGACCGCCGGTGGGGCAGTTGGTATAAACTGACGGATTGCCGGGCACCAAAAAGAAAAACCTTTTTCCCGGTTTCTAATTATCTATATTCCAATATGTGAGGGACGAGAGTGAATAAATCTGAACTGATTGATGCAGTAGCCGAAGCCGCTGATTTGTCGAAAGCAAGTGCGACGCGGGCGCTGGACTCAGTAATTGATGCAGTAACGGAATCATTGCAAAAAGGTGATTCCGTAGTTTTAGTAGGTTTTGGAACTTTTCAGGTCAAGGACCGCGCCGCACGAACTGGACGCAACCCTCAAACTGGCGCGCCGATTGAAATAAAAGCGGCGAAAGTGCCTAGCTTCAAGGCAGGCAAGGCTCTTAAAGACGCTTTAAATTAGGCATCGATATTTAGCTGCGAGCCGCCTTCCATACGATCAAGCCAAGCGTCAGCGAATCAAGAGCGTATCCTGCGAGGGCTGCGCTCTTTTACTAATTACTACTGAACAATTTTCACATGCTGCAATCAATCCGCGATAACGTTCAGGGCACGATGGCCAAGATCATCGTTGGCATCATCATCGTGCCGTTTGTTTTTTTTGGAGTCGACGCATTATTCAGTGGCGGCGGTGCAGACAACGCCGCAGAGGTGAATGGCGAGGAGATCTCTCAAGCAGAGCTGGAGAGTGGGATCGAATCACAGAAACGCCGCATTCAACAGCAGCTTGGCGAATCGTTCGATCCCGCCATAATCAAAGACAGCATGATAAAAAGTTCGGTATTGGACTCGCTAATACAGCGTCAGATACTGAAAGATAAAGCGAACGAACTCGGCTTACAGATCCCGGAAGGGGTCATTGATCAGATCATCGTTAGCGATCAAGCTTTTCAAGAGGGCGGCAAATTTTCGGCGCAGCGATACGAGAACCTGATCCGCTCGAACGGCTTGCTAGCCTCGGATCACCGTAATCAGATCCGTACACAGTTGCAGCTTCAGCAATTAGTGAGCGGCTTTACCGAAGGGGCCTTCATCACCAGCAATGACCTGGGCATCGTTGCGCGGCTTACGCAGGAGCGTCGCGACGTACGCTTTCTGACTGTTCCGGTAGAAAAAGACCTGAGCAGCATTGAGGTTAGCGACAAGGAGCGAAAAAAATATTATTCCGCACATGAAGCAGAGTTTCAAAGCAAAGAACAGGTACAGCTGGAATTTGTCGAATTGCGTCTGCAAGATTTATACGAAGATGTCAGCGAAGCAGAAATCAAATCAACATATGAGCGAGAGAAGGCAGCATTTGATGCGTCAGAAGAACGTGAGGTGGCACATATTCTGCTGGAAGTGAATGATGAGCGCAGCGAAAAACAGGCAAAGCAGCAGCTGCAGGATATTGCAAAGCAGCTGCAGGAAGGAAAAGAATTTGCCGAACTGGCGAAGCAGTACAGTGAGGATATAGGCACGGTTGATTTCGGCGGGAATCTCGGCTTTGTCAAACCTGGTGAATTGCCGGCAGAGTTCGAGCAAGCTGCGCAGGTGCTCGCTGTTGGTGCTATTAGTGAGCCGGTTGTAACCGAGGCAGGCGTGCATCTCATCAAGTTATTGGATGTTAAGAAAGATGAGGCACCAGACTTTGCCAGCAGTAAGGCACGCATCACTGAAGATATTCAAAAAGCCCAAGCCAAGCCAGAATTTGTTGAGAGTTTTGAAGTATTGGCCGACAGCGTCTTTGGCGCCGACGACTTAACAGCGGCTGCTGCAGAGCTGGATTTAAAAGTTCAGGAAACGGATTTTTTTGATCGTGATGGTGGTAAAGGTATCGCCGCCAACCCCAAAGTACTAGGCTTGGCATTTGATAAAGAATTTATAGAAGCACAGCAAAACAGTGACGTGCTGGAACTGGACGATGACCGCGCGGTCGTGGTACGGGTAAAAAACCACAAGCCTGCCGCGCCGCTTAAATTGGCTGCGGTACAGGGTGAGATCGACAAAATAATTCGGCAGAACAAAGCTAACGCGGCCGCTCAAGCGCAGGCTCAAACTTTGGTGCAGAAGATCGAGAAAGGTGAAAGTATAGCGAAGCTAGCCAAGGACAACGAACTTGATTGGCAAGCCGAAACCGGGCTACGGCGCAATAGCTTGAAGGTTGATCAGCCAATCGTGAGTAAGGCATTCGAAGCGCGGAAGTTTAGCGGAGATGTAGCGATTGAGCAGCTGCAGCTGGCTGACGGTAATCAGGTCGTGATACAGGTCAGCAACGTACAGCCCGGCAGCGTTGATTCAATGAATGCGAATGAGCGGCTTGGCATGCAGCGCGCGCTAGCACAGGGGCAGGGTAGCCGTGAATTACAGGCATACTTTAATCGGCTGAAAGACGACGCGGACATTGAAATATTCAGTACGCCTTGACGGGGTGTTAGTGGTTCTCTGGTGGCAATTTTAAGCCTGCCTTTCGGCGAGATTCACCTCTGGTTTTGTCACCCGCATGAGTTGCCGGGAGATCCTTCTTACATGCAGCTGCTGCAAGCCACGCTCGATGCACACGAGCAAGGGCGGATGCAGCGCTTCAGGTTTGAAACACATCGCCAGCAGTTCTGCATCAGTCATGCGCTTACTCGCTGGGCGTTGTCGCACTACGGTGATCTTCGGCCTGAACAGTGGCGCTTTACAAAAAATACGCACGGCAAACCGTTTGTTGCCAACAGCGAGTACGCTGACCTGCAGTTCAGTTTATCGCACACCGATGGTTTGCAATTATTGGCAGTACGGCGTGGATTGTCAGTCGGCGCAGACGTCGAGCTGCGCAAAAAGCGTGTTGCGGGGCCAGAGATAGCCGACAGGTTCTTTTCCCCTGCCGAAGTTACTGAACTGCAAGGGGTAGCCGAAGTCAATCAGCAACATGTGTTCTTCGATTACTGGACCTTGAAGGAAAGTTATATAAAAGCCTGTGGTGAGGGTCTTGCGATTCCTCTGCGGCACTTTTCATACTCTATCGCCAAACGCGATCTTATCGATATCCAATTTGCGCCTGAGCGCGCTGATGAGCCCGCGAACTGGCAGTTCTGGTTACTTGCGGCAGGCGTAGATCACGCCTGTGCTGTTGCCGCAGGCGGCGTTTCGCCATCGGCCAACGTGTCTTCTTTGCGTGGCTGGCATGTCACGCCACTGCAAGAGAGAACCGAGCGTACCATCGATATTCTCAAGCAGTCCCGGTACACGAGTTAATCATCAAGCCTGTTATAATAGCCGGCTATTATCTACCTGAAACAAGAGACTATTCTGTGTACAAAATCCTTACTTTCAATCAAATTTCAGTCAAAGGCCTCGACCAGTTGTCACGCGAGCACTACGAAGTTGCCAGTGATTTAGGCCATCCCGATGCCATTTTGTTGCGTAGCCATAAACTTGCTGCGCCGGATATTCCTGAGTCCATTAAGGCGATTGCGCGTGCAGGTGCGGGCACCAACAATGTGCCGGTTGACTGGTGTACTGATCATGGCATACCCGTTTTCAATACACCTGGAGCAAATGCCAATGCGGTGAAAGAATTGGTTCTGGCCTCCTTGCTGTTAGGCTCGCGCGGAATTCTAGAAGGTATTGATTATGTGCGCACCTTGACTGACTATCAGGACGCCGGCGAATTGAGTAAGTTACTCGAGCAGGAAAAGAAGCGCTTCAAGGGTGAGGAGCTGGTGGGCAAAAAACTCGGTGTGATTGGTCTCGGCGCGATTGGATCAAGCGTGGCGGAAGCAGCTCTCATGCTGGGTATGGAGGTACTGGGCTACGATCCTGCGTTGTCGATCGACGCCGCGTGGCGTTTGTCCAGCGACGTTCAGCGTATGGAAAATCTTGTTACACTGGTTGCCAAGGCAGATTATATTACGCTGCACTTACCCGTTCTCGACGCTACACGGAATCTGATTAACGCAGACCTGTTAGCTCAGTGCAAGCCGGGAGCACGTTTGTTAAACTTTGCGCGCGAAGAAATTGTTGACACTGCTGCTGTCGTTGGCGCGCTGGAAACCGGCAAAATCGACCGCTATCTGGCTGATTTCCCTCACCCCGATCTTATCCGCCGCAGTGATGTGGTACTTATGCCGCACATTGGTGCCAGCACCGCTGAGGCCGAAGAGAATTGCGCAATTATGGCGGCTCGCCAGCTGCGCGATTTTCTGGAGAACGGCAATATTAAACACTCCGTTAATTTCCCCACGCTGGCACTCGAAAGAAATGGCGGTCACCGGTTGGCGATCAGTAATAATAATGTACCGAAAATACTTGGCCATGTACTGTCAATTCTCGCTGACCAAAATATTAACGTGATCGATATGTTGAACAGAAGCCGCGATGACATTGCCTATAACCTCATCGATCTGGATACTGAAGCGGATCAATCAACCATTGACGCGCTGTGTGCCATTGATGGCGTAATCAATGTGCGCTCTTTAGCTCCCTAAAGAGTTCGCCTGCACGAGGGCTTATGCAACAACTGGATAGTATTGCCGATGTAATATTCGCTGAACTGGCGCAGCAGCCTGCGTCCGGGTCACCCCCATTGCATCTCTGGAGCCCGGCAAGCCAAGGGTCGATGGATATGCATATCAAGTCCAACGGCGACTGGATGTTTCAGGGTAGCGAAATTCGTCGCGTCGCGCTGGTAAAGCTGTTCGCGTCGATTTTGCGCAGGGAAGAAGACGGTGAATATTACTTAGTCACTCCACATGAAAAATTTCAAATCAGCGTCGACGATGCACCTTTCGTCGTAGTTGATGCGGAAGTCAGTGCAACAGAGGGCACGCAGAACATTTATTTGCGCACCAATGTGGATGATTTTCTTATGCTTGGCGAAGAGCATCCACTGGAAATGCGCAACGACCAGCCCTATGTGAAGGTTCGCGACGCGCTGTGGGCACTGCTGGGTCGCAACGTATTTTATCGATTGGTGGAGCGGGCCGAAGAGCGCACCATTGACGAGGCGCTGCACATGGTGCTGTGCAGCGCAGGTGCCGAATTTTCGATCGGTGAAACCTTCTGACTAACAGACTACACGGCATCACTTACATATTAGGGTAGTTTGGTCCGCCAGTACCCTCGGGAGTCACCCACACAATATTCTGACTGGGGTCTTTGATGTCACAGGTTTTGCAGTGCACGCAGTTCTGCGCGTTAATTTGAAATTGCTGTTCACCTTCGTTCTCCACCACTTCATACACACCGGCGGGACAGTAGCGCTGCGCTGGCTCATC
>JBBKXJ010000084.1:0-13041 GCA_037969395.1 Pseudomonadales bacterium | reverse complement strand
TCTGGCAGCCACTTTTCGAGCACGGCCGCATTCAGATAGCCCAGGTGGTCGGCACCTTCGCCATGCTCGTAAGCGACGTAGTAGGCGAAATTGTGCTGCTTGCCCAATGCGCGCAATTCATCGTGCAGCACGTGCTGACTAGCCTCCTGACAGCAGTGAATGAAGACGAGATTTTCAAGATTCTTACCTTCTTTGATGGCGTTGAGCAGCATGCTCACCAGTGGCGTGATACCAATACCGCCACCGATGCACACCGGGTGCGTGCTCAATCTCTCGACTATAAAATCGCCTGTGGGTGGTTGTAGCAGGAGAGTATCGCCAGTGTGCGCCTTGTGCAGAAAATTCGACACATGCCCGGGTGCTACCGCGTTGTGGGACTCGGCCTTAACGGTCAGCCGGTAATATGCCTCGCCGGGCGCATTCGACAGCGAATACTGGCGAATTTCGTCGAACTCGGAACTGTCAGGGTGCGTCTTCACGCCGACGTACTGCCCGGGCCGGAAGCTCGCCAGCGCCTTGCCGTCTTCGGGTTCGAGGTAAAAGGATTTCACGTCCGCTGTTTCGTCGACAATCCTGCGAATGACAAAAGGCCGAAAACCGCGCCAGCCGCCGGGTTTTTCTTCGTTGCTGCGATAAATGTTTGTTTCGGTCTGGATGAAGATGTCGGCCAACTCGGTGTAGGCTTCGGCCCAGGCTTGCAAAATCGGGTCGTCGGCATTGAGCTTCAAGTGGTCGCGAATAGCTTCGAGCAGGTATTTGCCGACGATGGGATAGTGTTCGGGCGCGACCTGCAGGCTAGCGTGCTTGTGCGCAATACGGTTGACTACAGGCCCTAACGCATTGAGCTGATCGATGTGGGCGGCATAGGCGAAAACCGAGTCGGCAAGCGCGCGCGCCTGTTCGCCTTTGGCCTGGTTGGCCATGTTGAATACATTTTTCAGTTCCGGGTGATGCTCGAACAGTTTTTGATAGAATAATCGAGTGATGTTCTCACCTTCGTTGGCGAGCAGGGGTGCCGTGCTTTTGACTGTGGTTATCGTGTCTTGCGAGAGCATTTCAGCCTCCGGTTCCAGGCGACTCGAGGATGTCCTGCAATAGTACTATTTTTCGCAGCTGAAATCAGCGTCGCTACAGCGGACGCACTGCACTAACACTCTTTGCAGGACGAAGGTGGGTGACGCAAACGCCATTCGTAGCGGGTTACTATGCCTGCGCCGAACAACACGCCCGCAGCCAGCAAATACCAGGTGACGGCATAAACAAGGTGGGTGTTGCGGAAGTGGACCACCGTCAGACCGCTCGCCGGCCACTGATCGCTGTTGGCAGCTGCTTCCGCATCAATAAAATACGGAGCTACACTCTCCGCCGGCAGCTGATTGTGGCGGGCAATGGCGGTCACATCGCGCGAATACCAGCGCTGTTCCTCAGGCCGGTTGGCGCGCAGAAAGCCGCCGCCTGGCTCGCTCAGGCGCAACAGACCAGTCACGCTGACCTGCTCGCCGGGGCGGGACATAGTTTTGAACGCCGGCTTCTCCAGCAGATCGTCTGCTATAAAGCCTAGGTTGATGATAACGGTAAAACCCTGGGTAGTGCGCAGCGGTGTCAATACCCAGTAGCCGTATCCGAGATGGGTAGAGCCGTACACCAGTGTCTCAGCGGTATGCAGGTAATAACCGCTCACACGCACGCGCCTGTATTCATCGCTTGCGGCGTCAACCTTCGACCATGCGGAGGGGGCCGGGGGCGCGACGGGAGCGGCATTGATGCGCTGCTCAACCCGCTGTATCAAGTCAATTTTCCACTGCAGGCGCTGTACCTGCCAGCTACCCAAAGCGATGAAAACAGCGAACGCAAGTGTGGCAAACGCGCTGAGAAAAAATAGTTGTAGCGTAGAGCGCGGCTGCGGCATCGAGCGTGGGCGCGGTACCGCAGCCCCTGTCATCGCCACAACGCCAGGTTTAGTGTTTGCGCTCGCCTTGCGGCTGTAGCGGTAACTCCGGCATTGCCGCGCGCGCTTCTTCGGAATAAAGCGGCGACATCGGCATCATATTGAGGTTCATGTTAAACATGATCCAGATCGAGCCGGCCAGCGCAATGGTTACCAGAATGAGAGTGAACAGAAAAGCCATTAGGTTCCAGCCTTGCTCCGACTGCGAATTCATATGCAGAAAGTAGACAACGTGGACAAATATTTGCACCACACCGAAGCCAAGAATCAACATCACGATGGCGAACTTGTTTAGAGACACGTCGCCTATGACCAGCCAGAAAGGCACAATGGTGAGAATAACAGACAGCACGAATCCGGTGATATAGCCCTTGCGCGTCGCGTGCGGTAAATCAGCCGGACCCTGTTCGGTGCCATGTACGAAAACGCTTTCATCGTGGTGCCCGCCGGCGCGGCCGTCGCTGCTGGAACTCATTGCATGGATCCTATCAAGTAGACAAAGCTGAACACGCCAATCCACACCAGGTCGAGAAAGTGCCAGAACATGCTGAGGCAGGCCAGTCGTCGCTGGTTGTCGCCGGTGAGACCAAATTTATTGACCTGTACCATCAAAACGACTAACCAGACGATGCCGAAGGTAACGTGCAAACCGTGGGTGCCCACCAGCGCAAAGAAGGACGACAGAAATGCGCTGCGATCTGGCCCCGCACCTTCGCCCACCATATGCGCAAACTCGTATAATTCAAGCCCGAGAAACGCCAGCCCTAAACAGCCGGTCACGGCCAGCCACTTTAGCACCGCATCCTTGCGCTGATGTAACATCTCCAGCACGGCAAAGCCGTAGGTGATGGAAGACAACAACAGCGCCGCGGTACTCACGGCGATCAGCGGCAAATTGAACAAATCCGCGCCCGAGGGGCCAGCCGCGTAACTCTGACCGTAAACTGCATAGCAGGCAAACAGGCAGGCGAAGATGAGACAGTCGCTCATCAGGTAGAGCCAGAACCCGAGCATCACCCCGTTGTCGGGATGATCTTCTTCGCTGACGAAAAATTGGGGTGCGGTCGCGCTGCTGGCGTCGGTCATGTCGCGGCACCGTGCTCGCCCAGCTGCTGAATGAACGCGGTTTCGGTTTGGGCTACGTCATCGGCCGGGATATAGTGGTCGCGGTTGTAGTTAAACGTATGCCATATGGTGGCGCCGACGATGCCGACAAACGCCAGAATCGCCATCCACCAGATGTGCCACACCAGGCCGAAACCACAGACCGCGCTAAGACCCGCCAGCACAATGCCGGTGGCGGTATTGTCGGGCATATGGATCTGATTAAAGCTTTCCTCGGGCCGTTTGAACCCGCGGCGCTTCATGTCCCACCAGGCATCACGCTCGTACACGATGGGTGTGAACGCGAAGTTGTAGTGCGGCGGTGGCGAGGCGGTTGACCACTCCAGCGTGCGCGCGTCCCAGGGGTCGCCGGTGGTATCGCGCAGCCGTTCCCGGTCGCGAATGCTGACGTAAATCTGTATCAGGAACGCAACAATGCCGCACAGCACCAGTATCCCCCCTACCAGAGCGATTTGAAACCAGATTTGCAGGCTGGGGTCGGTAAAGTGGCTGAGGCGGCGAGTAACGCCCATCAAGCCCATGATATACAGCGGCGTGAACGCGACCCAGAAGCCGCTTAGCCAACACCAGAAGGATACCTTGCCCCAGAAGGGGTCGAGATGAAAGCCGATGGCCTTGGGGCACCAGTAGTTGATGCCGGCGAACAAGCCGAACACTACGCCGCCGATAATCACATGATGGAAGTGTGCCACCAGGAACAGGCTGTTGTGCAAAATGAAATCGGCCGGTGGTACGGCTAACATTACGCCGGTCATACCGCCGGTAACGAAGGTTAGCAAAAAGCCCATGGTCCACAACATAGGCACCTGAAAGTGGATGCGGCCGCGGTACATGGTAAACAACCAGTTGAAGATTTTCACTCCGGTGGGAATGGAAATAATCATGGTGGCAATAGCGAAGAAGGAGTTGACGCTGGCGCCGGAGCCCATCGTGAAGAAGTGATGTAACCATACCAGGTAGGACAGCAGCGCGATCGACAGCGTGGCGTATACCATCGAGGAATAGCCAAACAGCGGCTTTCTGCTGAAGGTTGCCACCACTTCGGAGAACACGCCAAACACCGGCAGAATCAGAATGTACACTTCCGGATGGCCCCAGATCCAGATCAGATTGACGTACATCATCATGTTGCCGCCAAGATCATTGGTAAAGAAGTGCATACCAAAATAGCGGTCCAGTCCCAGCAGCGCCAGCGTAGCGGTCAGCACTGGAAACACAGCCAGAATAAGAATGTTGGTGACCAGCGCCGTCCAGGTGAAGATCGGCATTTTCATCAAGGTCATGCCGGGCGCGCGCATTTTAACAATAGTGACAACAAAGTTAACGCCGGACAGCAGCGTGCCAACGCCGGCGATCTGCAGCGACCAGATATAGTAGTCCACCCCGGTGCCGGGGCTAAAATTAATGCCCGACAAGGGTGGATAGGCGAGCCATCCGGTTTTGGCGAACTCACCAATAAACAGCGACGCCATCAACAGCCCTGCGCCAGCTGCCGTCATCCAGAAGCTGAAATTATTCAGAAACGGAAAGGCCACGTCGCGGGCACCGATTTGCAGTGGCACCACAATATTGAACAGACCGACAATCATCGGCATGGCCACGAACAGCACCATGATCACGCCGTGGGCGGTGAAAATCTGGTCGTAATGCTCCGGCGGTAAATAGCCGCGCGAGCCGTCAAAGGCCATTGCCTGCTGTAAGCGCATCATGAGGGCGTCGGAGAAACCGCGCAGCAGCATGATGGTGGCCAGCACAATATACATAATGCCGATTTTTTTATGATCCACGCTGGTGAACCATTCGTCCCACAGATAGCCCCACTTGCCCATGCGAGTGATGATGGCCAGCACGGCGCCACCGCCAATCGCTATTGCTATGAAGGTCAAAACCAGAATAGGCTCGTGGTAGGGAATTGCCTCCAGGCTCAGGCGGCCGAAAAGCGCCGAGTGTTCTACTGTGCTGGGGTCAGTCATCGTTGTGGTTTTCCGTTACGGTTAGGCTCGTCAATGGTGTGCTTCGTGCGCCGGCGTATCCTTAGCGCCGGATGACGGTCCGGCGCCATGCTCCAGACCGCCGCCGCCCATGGCGTCTATCATCATTGTCTCGTGCATACACATCTGGCCGGGCGCGACGCAGCGATTAACAATAGCGTGATACAAATCAGGTGAAACCGGTGCATAGTAGTTGACCTGATTGATAACAAACGGCTTGGCCAGCTTAAGGTATTCATCGCGGTCCAGCACGCTGCCGGCAGACTTAACCTGTTTGACCCAGGCGTCAAAGTCCTCCGGGCTTTTGCCGAGGAAGCGAAAGTGCATATCGGAAAAGCCGGCACCGCTATAGTTCGCTGACAGCCCTTTGTAGTCGCCTACTTCGTTAATAATGCCGGCCAGCTTGGTTTCCATGCCGGCCATCACCATAATCATGCCGGCCATGGAGGGCACAAAAAACGAGTTCATTACCGTTTCAGAAGTCAATTTAAATTGAATAGGCGTATCCACCGGCACGGCCATTTGATTGATGACGGCGATGCCGTAGTCGGGATAAATAAACAGCCACTTCCAGTCCAGCGATACCACCTCAACAGTTAATACAGGCGTATCAGGCGGCAATGGCTCGGTGGCGCTAATGCGTGCAATGGGGCGATAGGGGTCGAGGGTATGGGTGCCAATCCAGGTCATCGCACCTATCGCAACAATGATGACCAGCGGCACTGCCCATATCACCAGCTCCAGTTGCGTGGAATGATCCCAGTCGGGCGCGTAGGTAGCGTGCTTGTCATGACGATAGCGCAACGCGATAACCACGGTAGCCACCATAACGGGTATCACGATGAGCAGCATCATCAGCGTTGCGGCAATAAGCAGGTTACGCTGCTGCACTGCAATATCGCCAGACGGCTGCATCAATACCATACCACCGCAGCCGGCCAACGGCGCGATCAGCAGTGCCATTAAGAATGCTCTACCAGTTCTGATTATCCCAGCCCTCGTCAGTGATCGTTGCGACTTTGATGGTGGTGTTTATCCTGGTGCAATGTTCAGTAGTGACATACTCTACGTGTTGCCATGCTAAAGCAGACCTGTGTTTATTAGCAATTATTATTGCTTGCTTTTTGCATTTTGAGAAATTTTACCAACATCATGAGGGGCGGCTTAATGTGTGCTGGTACTTGACGCGGCAGCCGGTTACACTCAGAAAGTGCGCAATTGTCGGAGCTGACCATGTCTATCAACTACAACCCTGCGGCGAGTGATGCGCAAGGCCGTATTATTCACGTCGATCACAGCAAGGTCGCACCCGGCGAGATCGCTATCGGTGTAGTCATTGGCCGCGCCTCGGAATATTTCGACTTCTTTGTGTTTGGCATCGCGTCGGTACTGGTGTTTCCTGCGGCGTTCTTTCCGTTCGCATCTCCGACCGATGGCATGCTCTATTCGTTTATGATTTTTGCGCTGGCCTTCATCGCACGACCGTGCGGCGCCTTAATTTTTCGCGTTATCCATGACCTTTACGGTCGCGGCATTAAACTGACTGTCGCCCTATTTGCGCTGGGCTCGACTACGGTAGGTATCGCATTTCTGCCCACTTATGAGAGCTTTGGCGTGTGGGCCATAGTGGCGCTGGCGGCGCTGCGATTCTGCCAGGGCATTGCGGTAGGGGGTAGTTGGGACGGCTTACCTTCACTGTTAGCCCTCAGCGCGCCGAAAAACAAGCGCGGTTGGTATGCCATGATCGCTCAGATCGGCGCGCCCATTGGATTTATCATTGCAGCCTCGTTATTTGCTTATCTATATTTGAGTCTTACCAAGGCCGACTTTATGGAGTGGGGCTGGCGCTATCCGTTTTATTGCGCTTTCACTATCAACGTTGTCGCGCTGTTCGCACGGCTGCGACTGGTGATAACGCCGGAATACACGCGCCTGCTGCAGACTAAGGAGTTGGAGCCGGCACCGCTGGGCGACCTGTTCAAAACACAGTGGGGCAACATTTTGCTCGGCGCGCTGGCGCCGTTGGCATGCTATGCGCTGATCCACCTGGTGACAGTGTTTGCGTTGGCCTGGGCTATTTTGTTCACTGACCAGTCGATTGGTCACTTTCTGTTGGTGCAGATCGTTGGCGGGGTGATTTGCCTACCGGCGATGTTGCTCTCCGGCGTGGTGGCTGATCGTATCGGCCGCCGCAAAACACTGGGTATCTCGGCCATTTTGATTGCGGTATACAGCGGCTGGTCGGCGGTGCTGCTGGAGGGCACAACGACCGGCGGCTATCTGTTTATTCTGGTTGGCTTTGCCTTGCTGGGCTTTTCCTATGGGCAGGCGGCCGGTGCGATTAATTCCCGCTTTCCGCAGCGTTACCGCTACAGCGGCGCTATCTTCACGTCGGATTTAAGCTGGCTGGCAGGCGCCGCGTTTGCGCCCCTGATTGCGTTGTGGCTGGCAATGCATTTTGGCATTGGTTATGTGGGTTTATACCTGCTGTCAGGCGCGCTGGGTACGCTCGCTGCGCTGCGTGTTAACCGCAGCTTTGAGTTGCGCGACGATTACAACGCCCCGGTAGCCGCAGAGTCGAATTAAAATAGTTCCCGTAGAGTGCGCCATACGCACGCGGTCGTTTGCTGGTCTCGGTGCGCACGACACACCCTGTGAAACGTCATAATGCGGCACGCCCCAACTTTGCTTCTAATTCTACGCTTCGGTGCTGCGACTGCGCCGCCTTGTGCGATTACTTTGTATGGCAATGTCGGCACGGCTGTACACCCCTTCGTCGACATAGGTCACCGTATCATGGATGGTGGAAAACAAATGCTCTTGCTGCACATAGTCGCTAAGGCTTGAGTTCATCAACGTGTCGCGCACCGGGCCAATCACACTGGCGAGATAAAATCGCACATTCTGCGCCCGCAGATTTTCGATCACATGTGTCAGCATCCGCTGCGAGGTGCTGTTGACGCTGCTGATTGCCTGCGCGTCCAGAATAACGACCTGTAGCGTGCCTGTCGGGCGCTGTTTTATCCACGCATACAGGCCCACTTCGGGCGGCAGCCCCGCCACCACCGCGTAGCCCATACTCTGCGGAATTAATAACACGTCAATGGTAAGGCCGGAGAACAAATCGCCGGAAAAAGTATGCTTGTTGTAGCCCTTTAGCCAGAGTAGGCCGGGGAGAAGTTTGTAGAGCATCCGCATTAGTCAGACTGGAATTGAGGCCGGGAAAGGATACTATTACGCTCCCGGAAATACAGCGCCATTTTGCTCATTCGCGACTAAAGCCGCTCGCACAGGGCTTACATGTTTCTGGCAGCGACTTTAGTCGCGAATAGGGAGAGGGCTGAGACAACATGAAAAATCACGTTATCACAGGCCCCAAGCCGCGCGTTTATTAACGGGCAGGACGAATAAACGGCATATGACGGTTGACGTCTTTATACAGCAGATAGCGGAACGGGCCAGGGCCGCCGGCGTAGCACGACTGCGGGCAGAACGAGCGTAGCCACATAAAGTCGCCTGCTTCAACTTCAACCCAATCCTGGTTGAGGTGGTATACCGCTTTGCCTTCCAGCACGTACAGGCCGTGCTCCATCACGTGAGTTTCGTCGAAAGGAATAACGCCGCCCGGCTGGAACGTCACAATAGTGACGTGCATATCATGGCGCAGATCGTCTGGCTCGACAAAGCGGGTGGTACCCCACACATCAAGGTCTGGCATTTTCTGCATTTCAACGTCATTCTCGTTGGTGACGAATGCTTCGGGCGCGTCGAGCCCGTCAATCGCCTGGTAAGCTTTACGTACCCAGTGGAAGCGTACCAGCTGGCCTTCATTATTACGCAGAGTCCAATTGCAGCCCGGCGGCAGGAAGGCATATCCGCCTTCGGTCATATGGTGCTCTTTGCCGTCAACGTTAATATCCATCTCGCCTTTAACCACAAACAATACGCCTTCAGCGACTGCGTCGGTTTCCGGCTTTTCAGAGCCGCCGTCCGGCTCGACTTCTACAATATACTGCGAGAAGGTTTCCGCGAAACCGCTCAGTGGGCGGGCTATAACCCACATCCGCATCTTCTCCCAAAACGGCAACGTGCTGG
The DNA here is from genome assembly GCA_037969395.1 of Pseudomonadales bacterium. GTDB lineage: Bacteria > Pseudomonadota > Gammaproteobacteria > Pseudomonadales > JAUIET01 > JBBKXJ01. The sequence goes on along the minus strand of JBBKXJ010000084.1, from coordinate 3,882 downwards.
TTACAATATCAGTGAACACGCGTCTTGGAATAACGGCATACGCCTCGGTCATCACCGCGCGGTCTGACAACAGTTGGGTTTGCGGCGGTAGCCCGCCTTCGGGTGAGTAGTAGGTATTCTTCTCTGTCATTTTATATAGTCCTGAAGTCGCTGACACTAATCACAGCGGCGAATTGTGAGTGAGGCGCTGCGGTAGCACATCGCAACGGGTTAAATTTCGATCAACCCTGAGTATATTGCGTCGGGTATACGAAGACTAAATGGATTGTTCACAAAGTTCAACTAATATTGTACCGCTAATAGCTTTCCTGTGTATCAACTCAATTTTTGGTTCGCCGACAGTTGCCGCTTCAATACTTAGCGGCTAACGCTCCTGCAGGTGACGAACCCGCAATGGATCAATCCCGGTATTTCGGACGGCATTGCTGTTTCCGACTACCTCTTCACAAGTGTCAGGCAACCTGATACCAGGCGGTGTTCGGACGCGAATTGTCGCACGACAACAAACGTCGTTGTGTGCATATGTCGGACGATACGATCTCGGCGTCGATAGTTCCTGGGTGAGGCGTGTGATATAAAAGTAATCCACTTTAATGGCTTGCGTAAGCACAAGGAGGTACTCGCAATGAGACACGAACTATACGGGCTAACGATATGTGTGCTGGTTTTATGTACACCGTCGGTAGCCGCCAAAGATGTATCAACGCTGGAATTTATCGACAGCATATCCCCGCCCGGGTTAATGCAGGGCGTCGGCAACAGCCAGCTGAAAATTAGCACCGAAAGAGAGCCAGCCCAGCGCTATTTTGACCAGGGTGTCTCCCTGCTACACGATTTCTGGTGGTTTGAGGCCTACCGCAGTTTTCTGTACGCATCGCAGCTCGATGCGGACTCGCCCATGCCCCATTGGGGAATGTTCCAGGCGTTACAGGGGATGCAAAATCTGACAAAAAAGGAAACTAAAAAAGCGAAGGCTAATGCCATTAAGGCGGTTAAGCGCCTGCAGGAAAACGCCAGTGAACGCGAGCAGTATTATCTGCAATCGATTATTGCGCTGCATGCCGATGCTGACAAGGGAACGGCCAGGCACAACGCAAAGCTGGTAGCGCTGCTGAATAAGTATCCTGACGAGGTCGAAGCACGGCTGTTTCTCTGGCAGAATCTGGACACTGGTTTCGAGCCAGATGGCAGCCCCGCAGCGGAACAGTTATACGGCCAGCTGTTGCTTGAACAGGCAATTGAAAATCATCCCGATCATCATGGCTTGCTGCATTACTGGATTCACTCACAGGAGTCCGGTCAGCATCCCGAGTCAGCGCTGGATGCGGCCAGGCGGCTGGCAACCCTCGCGCCTGCTTCCGGCCATATTGTGCATATGCCAGGCCACATTCACTACCTGATGGGCAATTACACAGAGGCGCATAAACAGTTTCGCAAAGCACAGCTCGTCGACGAGCGCTATATGACGGAACATAATATCGAGCCCATATTCACCTGGAATTATCTACACAACTTCAACTTTATGATGAGCAATCTGGCGGAAGCCGGACGCTATGCGGAAGCGGAGATATACGCGGCAAGACTGGAGCAAATACTGCGCGATTCCAGCTTTAAAAAGTTACCAAATTTCGACTGGCTGCTGGAGCAGGCGATAATGGAGCGAGCTTATATGGCGCTACGGCTGGAGAAGTTCGCGGTTGCAAGAGACCTGCTGCAAGATACACGCTGGGATGAGTGGGAGCATTCGAACAGACTGCAGGTCGAGGTCGCCGCTTATCGAGCTTACTCGGCAGGCATGGCCGCAGTACATGCCAAACAGCCCGATAAAGCCACCAGATTCTCGCGCGAACTGGACTCGGTACTTTGGCGCGCCGAGCGTGACGAGGTGGATTTATACCAGCGTGGAATCGCGCTGGCAGCGGCCGCGCTTGAGTTGCAGGGCGTGGTTGAAAGTTTGCGAGGCAACGATGATACGGCCATTGCGACGCTTATTCGCGCTACGCAGCGCGAAGCTGAGCTTCCATACAACGAACCGCGCGCGAACATTCACCCCGCCGCCGAAAGTCTTGCTGCGGTATATCTGAAAGATAAAAACTGGAAGGCCGCGCGAGCCGCGTATAACACAGTTTTGACGCAGCGTCCGAAGGCTGGCTTGCCACTGTATGGTATCGCCCGTAGTTACGAACTGGAGGGTAAGCACGGTAAGGCAAAGCAGGCGTACGCCGAGTTTCAGAACGCATGGCAAGCGGCGGATAAAAGCCTGCCGCAGAAGCGCCACGCGGCGGCCTGGCTGGCTGAGTAGGCAGCAGACTTCTGTGCGACCTGTCAGCGCTATGACATCTGACAGCCAGCCCGCGGTATAGCAGAGCAGGCTGACTCCAAACTATCGTCAGCGCGGCTACCCTATTGGCAGGCACGCGCTGTCGTATATTGGTTACCTCTGCAACACTACTTTTAAATTATGACTACGACCTGAAAAGCTTGTCGACGGGCGATGCGAAGCTGCCCAACGTTGGTGACACGCCGAGTTCGGGTTCCTGATTCAGCACCTCACCGGCTGAGCCGGCAGCTTCGGCTTTTATCTGCGCTAGTAAACTGGAGTAGCGAATGCCACCGTTAAAATTGGCGAGGGCTTGCTGGTCCAGCTGCTCGTTTTTCGGTAAATCGTTAATCATCAGTTTGCTCATTGTCTTGCTCCAAAAATAGTTAGGTGGCCTATAGTTCGCTGAGGGTTAGAGTCAGCCATTAACTCGAGTATTAAAGCTGCAGACCGTGTGCCATTCGCAGGCGGTAATGGTAAACCATTGTTAAATGCTACAACCATCTGAAATATAGTATAAAAATAGTTCGGAGAGCAGTCGGTGGAAAAGTTCATCTGCGCGCTTTATGATTGCGCGTCGGCAGCTCCCCAACTATTGCGATAAAGTTGTTGGATGATGGGCAACATATTGCAGGCGGTCGCATCAGCAAGCGTTTGCTTAAACCGGCTGTTGCAGGTGTTCGTAGCTGGGGTATGATCTGCGTTTGTGAACACGTATCCAATTCAATTATTGCTCCCCAAAATTGAGGCTGTCCATGACCGCGACTACGAACGTTAGCAGCAATACTGAGCTGGCAGATATCAGGCTGGCACTACGCCAAACTAAATGCATGGACGAGCCGCTGAGTGTTGAGCAGTTGCTGGCGGCGACTGGCTGCTGTAATCGACGATATTAATCGCAGCGGCTACGGGCTTACTCTCGGCATACACAGTCGCATAGGAGGTTTCGCCCAGCATGTTTTCTCGCGCACGCGGGTTGGCAATACCTATATTAATCGCAACACGGTCGGTGCCGTCGTCGGCGTTAATCCGTTTGGCGGCCAGGGTCTGTCGGGCACCGGGCCGAAAGCCGGTGGACCGCATTATCTGTACCGTTTTGCCACCGGGAAAACGCGTACTGAGAATATAGTTGCCAAAGGCGGTAACACGCAGCTGTTCATGCTTGAGGAATAAATCTAACGTCAATTTTGTAGTGCGAATAACGACCAGACCCTCAGCAGCAAGATAGCGTCGTTACGCGTACAATTGCCGCTGTGCATAACTGCACACGCGCCTGTCTTTTGGTAAAAATGTCTCTTCTATTGCGGCGGCTGAAGGCGGACCAGTGAATTGCTGGTAGAATTCCAAATTCCAGCTACTTCACTGCAAAACTGAATTGGCTAGCGAAAAATCAACAGAATCAACAGAATCAACAGAATTAATAGAATCAGCAAAGAGTTGGCAGCACATGTTTGAAACGTTAGAAAATCTCCCCGAAGATCCTATCCTTGGCTTAATGGCTGCCTACAAAGCAGACACGAATCCGCACAAAGTTGACCTCGGTGTAGGCGTGTACCGCGACG
>JBBKXJ010000083.1:0-17978 GCA_037969395.1 Pseudomonadales bacterium | reverse complement strand
TCTAGCGCCGTACTCAATTTTTCTGGATATCACGTAGAGTGACTATGCTCAATCCATAAAAATCTCCGTGCGACGCTATAAATACTACTCTTAAAGCCCCTGAACTCGAAAGTTTATGCAACACCAGGGGTAAAAAGTCTGCATACCGTGAACATCCAACCGGGAGCCTGAATATAATGCTAAAAATGAAAATCCCCACAACTGCAAAAGCCCATCAGCCTGTGCTTTCCGCCGTGTCAAATTGCTCTGACGCTACTCTTGCGGCGCGCGAGCTGCATGCCGCTTTATCGCAAACCGAAGCAGCTTGCGTCATATTTTTCTGTTGTATCGACTATGACCTCAGAACGCTGGCCCGGTCGCTGACAGAATTGTTTGGCAACACGCCGGTGGTGGGTTGTACGACTGCGGGTGAAATATCGCCGGCAGGCCTGAGTCATGGCTCCATTACCGGCTTCTGCCTGCCGGCGGATCAATTTGTGGTGGAGACCACACTGCTGAATAACCTCGCGGCGTTTTCAGAAGAGGATGCACACGACTCTGTCAAGGCAATGGTGCAGCGCCTGCGCGGTCGTGCTATCGCGCCGCTGGAAACGCATAGCTTTGCGCTGTCTCTGCTGGATGGCATGTCCATCCGCGAGGAGTTGGTGCTTAACGCACTGAATACCGGGCTGAACGATATACCTCTGGTCGGTGGCTCTGCCGGTGACAATCTACATTTTCGCGATACCCAGATTTATTATAACGATCAATTTTATAGCAACGCGGCCGTCATGATTCTGGTCAATACGGTTTGCCCGTTCCGCGTGGTCAGCAGCCATCATCTCACTCCCGAACAGGATAAACTGGTGGTGACCAGGGCCGACCCGGGCAGAAGGGTGGTTTATGAGTTCAACGCAGAACCTGCGGCGCTGGAATACTGCCGCATTATGGGCCTCTCGCTGGAGCAGTTAAATTCGCGAATCTTCGCGCTCTACCCGCTGGCCGTGCAGTTGGGCGAAAATATTTACATACGCTCGATTCAACACCTTAACGATGATCTCAGTGTCACTTTCTTCTGTGCCATCGATACCGGCATCGTATTGACCAGAATGAGCGGTGGCGCGCTGCTGGAGCATTTCTCGGCAACCATGAGCGAAGTAGTGGCTGATATCGGTGAGCCGCAGCTAACCATTGGGTGTGACTGTATCCATCGCCGTATTGAAGTCGAGGAAGCGCAACTGAATGAGGGCTTGTCGCGCTTGTATCAACGTTACCGCGTGATCGGTTTTAATACCTATGGCGAGCAGCGCGATGCCATGCACGTCAATCATACCTTCTCTGGCGTGGCGATTGGCGTTGCCGGTGGTGTAAGCACGCATGGCTGACTTCCACTTCAGGAAAAGCAGCAGCGTCGCGCAGCAAGGTAAAAGAGCAGCTGACTTGCAAGCGCAACTCGACGCTTTGCAATACGAAAATAATAAACTAAAGACAATCAATCAGGTGTTGATGCAGCGGGTTGAAATGGGTTGGGGGAATCACAGCGACGCGTATCGCTCGTTTCAAAATGCTGCGCTGTTGGCCGAAAAAGTCAAACAGGGTACGCTGAAATTGCGTCAAACGATGCATAAACTGGACCAAGCCAATACCGCGCTGGCGCGCGCTAGACTGGAGTCAGACGACGCCCGGCAGCAATTGGGCGATACCATGGAGAGCGTAGCAGACGCTATCGCGCTGTTTGACAGGCAGCGACGCCTTGTTCTGGCCAACGCACGGTTTTACGAATTCTGGAAAAATACCGATGCCAGAATAGAAGCGGGGGTCACGTCTTTGGACGATATCACCTCGCTGGCAGTTGCGCACCGCATTTTCGACCCGGCAATCAATTCTATCGAAACAGTTGAACACAGCGCCGGGCTGCTCAACGATCGCATCTTTCAATTAACCAATGGCCATTGGCTGCGGATGTCGGAGCGGCGCACTGCGGACGAGGGTCTGGTGGTTGTCTATAGTGATATCACTCAGCTAAAAGAAAGTGATATTGCCCATCAACAACACACGTTGGCGGAAAATAATCGCGCCCTGCAGTCTATCGTTGATAATTTGTCGCAGGGGGTTGCGCTGGTTAATGCCGAACAGCAGATAGAGTGCTGGAATGACCGCTTTCTGGAAATAGTGGGGTTAGATGCACACGACGTTAAGCCGGGCACGGGTTTTCGGGCGCTGGTTAAAGATACGGAAGTGCACAATGATGGCGCCGGCCTGCCATCGATGACGGCCGGCGCCAGGCCGACCGTGATTGAACATGAGAAGCAGCTTTGCAACGCCACAGTGCTGGAAATCAAAAGTCATTTCATTGCTGCTGGCGGCTATGTTAATACGTACACCGACATCACCGAGCGTAGCCGCAATGCCGAGGCGCTGCGCGACAGCGAGCGGCGCATCCGCTCGATCACCAACGCCTTGCCGGCGCTGGTTTCCTATATCAACAGCGATCGGCGTTATGAATTTACCAACAAGGCATTCGAAGACTGGTTTGACCGCTTGCACACTGAAATAGAAGGAGAGTACCTGTGGGACGTTTTTGGGCTTGAGGAATACCAGCGACATCAAAGCTATATTGAGCAGGCAATGCAGGGGCAGGTCGTTAGTTTCGAGGTAGAGCAACAGCTGCCCAATAACAAACGACCGATTTTCCATAAGACTTATGTACCGCACTACGACGCGGAAGAGCGGGTGATCGGGTTTTTTGCGCTGGAACAGGATGTGTCCGAGCGGCGCCGCACGGCCGAGGCGCTGAAGCATGCCTACCAGCATATGGAACAGCGTGTGTATGAGCGCACCAAAGAATTAACAGCGCTGAATCAGCAGCTTCACGTTGAAATTGCAGAGCGAGCGCAGGTCGAAGAGAACTTGCTGGACGCCAAACGGGAAGCCGAGCAGGCTAATATATCCAAGACCCGGTTTATGGCCGCCGCCAGCCACGACCTGCTACAGCCGCTGAATGCCGCGCGCTTGTTTGCCACCGCCTTGCTGGACCATGACTTACCCGCCAACATAGAACAACTGGGTCGCTCTCTAAGCAGATCATTGCACGACGTTGAGTGGTTGCTGGGAACGCTGGTCGATATCTCCAAACTGGAGGCAGGCGTGGTCGAACCGATCTCTGATACCTTCGTGATCGATGATCTGCTCAGCAATTTGGCCAATGAATTCAACCAGCAGGCGGCCAGCACCGGCCTGCAATTCAAGTATGTACCCTGCAGCGGGCTTGTCTATTCAGACAGTCAGCTATTGGCGCGCATTCTAAGAAATTTTCTCAGCAATGCGATTCGTTATACCGACCACGGCACGCTATTGCTGGGTTGTCGCCGCCGTGCAGACAGTGTTGAAATACAGGTCTGGGATACGGGCGTAGGCGTAGCTGCCAGTCAACTACAGGAGATTTTTCAAGAGTTCCGCCGCGTGGGTACACGCCGCAAAGGAAAGGATAGTGGGCTTGGCCTGGGTCTGGCGATAGTGGATAAGTTATCCCGGGTATTGGGTCATCAGGTCACGGTGAGTTCATGGCCGGGCAAGGGGTCAGTATTTGGCGTGCGAGTGCCTTATGGGAATCAGGCCTCGAATCAACAGCAGATTTCGGAGCAAATAAATGCGCCGCAACAAGACCCATTGCCGGGCCGCCGGATTCTGGTGATCGACAATGATGAGGCGATCTGCGTCGGCATGGAGACGGTTTTGTCAGGCTGGGGGTGTCAGGTGATAAGCGTTCGTACCCTCAGGGAACTCATCGAAAACCCCAATGCGCTGCAGCCCGCGCCTGATCTGGTCATTGCGGATTATCATTTGGATGACGGCGACACCGGTCTGCAAGCGGTCGACCTGATTAACCAGCGAATGCCGCATAAAATACCGATGCTTATCATCACGGCGAACTACACGAACGAACTGCGGCAACAGGTTAAAGATTTGGGTTATCGTCTTCTCAACAAGCCTGTTAAGCCGCTTAAGCTGCGTTCGGCCATGGTGCATTTTCTGTCTTGAAGCGATGCTGGCGTTCGAGCGGAAACGTGGAGTTTCGAATATAAAAAAAGGGTGGTACCCGAAAGCACTACCCTTGTATTGGCCTTAAACCCCAGGGTTTGTCAGCCAGATCGCGCTCGAGTGACTAGAGCGCTACGATGTTCTCTGCCTGAGGGCCTTTTTGTCCTTGCGAGACAGTGAACTCGACTTTCTGACCTTCGGCCAGAGTTTTGAAACCCGAGCTGGAGATGGCGCTGAAGTGAGCGAAAACATCGGGACCAGATTCTTGCTCGATAAAGCCAAAACCTTTCGATTCATTAAACCATTTTACGGTGCCAGTTGTTGTAGACATAATAATATCCTATTCATTCAAGAGTAATTGCGGCCTTTGAATAAGGCCATTTGGCTGGAAGATTTGCTATAACTTATGAAAAACAGGACGAGGTAACTACAGGGGGGACTTCGAAATGGTGGGCATAAATATAAAACTTACTTTCAAGCTAAGTGAAGTATATACCTCGATGCCAATTAGTCAATGTGTTTAAACAACGACACTGAGGTTCGTATCGGACTCTACACTTGCGGTGGCCCGACTTCCAATTTAGCGATGCAGGTAATTATCGAAATTAATTGTCGATGCACACAGCACCGCCTTCATGCGATTGTGGACTTTGAGCTTGCGCAGAATGGCTGTTACATGGGCTTTCACCGTCGTCTCCGCAATATTTAGCTCGTAGGCAATCTGCTTATTGGAATCGCCGTTGGCCATGCGCTCAAACACCAGCAGTTGCCGCCGTGTCAGTGAAGAGACGAGTTCCGGTTGAATTGCATCGTGTTGCTGGCCATGCGTGTTGGCTGGCGCGTCGTTGCGGCGAATGATATCGGGTGGTAAATACGCCTGCCCATCGAGAATTTGCGCTACCGCATCCAGAATTTTTTCTCTGGCCATGGATTTGGTGATGAACCCTACGGCGCCATAAGTCATGGCCTGCAATACGACTTTTTTATCCTGTTCGGCCGACAGAATGACTACGGGAATATCAGGGAAGGTACTGCGCATACGGACGATGCCATTGAGGCCGTCCATTCCCGGCATGTTAAGGTCCAGCAATACCAAATCAAGACTCGGGTGTTGTTCCGCATAGTGCAGCGTCGTTTCCAGATCTTCGGTTTCGGCGACCTCTGCCTGATCAAATTTCTGCTCAATAGCGCCACCAATCGCTTCGCGAAACATTGGGTGGTCGTCGGCGATAAGTATTTGAACCATTATAATTTACCGGTTTGATCTCAGGCGGTGAAGTGCGAAACGGCTGTGATTTTACCGCTTCGCTGAAATCTCCTCAATATCCTGACTAAGGAACGATCACGAAATAACTTGACGATCTTGCTTGCCTTATTGTCCGCCTTCTGCGTTGTGGTAACAGTTACATAGTTCGACTATGCGCCTGTTACCACGCCTTGAAGACGAACAAAAATCCGGCGCAATACCGTCAAGTTATATCGTTCCCATTCCTAAGTTGCCCACGTCACTGTGGCGGAGGCTGCGCCAGATCCCTCACCCTCCAAGCTTGCGCTTTAGCAGGCCGCGTTTGGGATCATAACCCACTATCGCGGCCATCATCACTACCGCCGTGACAATAGCGGTCACTGCCAGCGCTTCAATGTTCAGTTTGGCGTAGAGCGCAAAGCGGATCAGCTCCACAGCGTGGGTAAACGGGTTGTAGGCGCATATATAGTAAAGCAACTCGCTGGACTCGCGCATTTTCCATAAAGGATATAACGCCGATGACAGAAAAAACATCGGAAATACTACGAAGTTCATCACACCGGCGAAGTTTTCCAGCTGACTAATCAGCGACGACAGCAGCAGACCCAGAGCGCCCAGCATTAGTGCAGCCAACACAACGGCGGGCAGTACGGCTATGTAGCCCGACAATGGCGGCTGCACTTCGAACAGGCGGGCCACTAGTAAAAAAGCATAGACTTGAAACAGCGACACGATGGCGCCCGATAGAAGTTTACACACCAGTAAATAGGCGCGCGGTAAGGGGCTGGTCAGCAGCACCCGCATGCTCCCCATTTCACGATCGTACACCATGGACAGGGAACTCTGCATGCCGTTAAACAGCAGAATAATGCCGACCAGTCCCGGTACGATATACACCTCATAGGTGATATAAGTTTCATAGGGCGGAATAATAGCGATGCCCAGTGCGGCGCGAAAGCCGGCGGCAAACACCGCCAGCCACAACAACGGCCGCACCAGGGAGGAAAAAAAGCGGCCGCGCTGTTGAACGAAACGATTCAATTCGCGGCGTAAAATTCCCATAAAACAGTAGAAGTATGCCGCGCTGCTCATAAAGAGGTACTTGTTAATTGCACAAACAGGGAGGGTAAATCGGCAGCATTGTACTGGCTGAGCAGTTCGGCGCAGCGGCCTTTGGCGCAGGTTGTGCCGTTATGCAGAATCAACACTTGATCGCTGGCCTGCACCTCCTCTATCAAGTGGGTGGTCCACAATACGGCGATATTGGAATCTTCGCATAAGGTTCTGACATGCTGTTTGAGACTGTGCCTCGTTTCAACATCCAGGCCCACCGTTGGTTCGTCCAGTAACAGTAGTTGCGGCTGGTGGAGTAGCGCGCGGGCTATCTCTACCCGGCGGCGATGACCGCCGTTAAGTGTGCGAACCTTGTCACTCTTGCGGTCAAGTAGATCGAAGCGGCCAAGCTCGGTGTCCATGCGCTCGCGCACCGCGCGCGCGTTCATACCTTGCAGCGCGCCGTGATAAGCCAAATTTTGCGCTACGGTAAGGTCCAGGTCGAGCGTGCTTTGTTGAAACACAACCCCCATTTTCGACAACGCCCGGCTCGGCGATTTTTCCAGCGGCACGCCAAATACTTCGATATCGCCCTCGGCGGTATGCAGCAGGCGGGTTAACAGCGCGAACAGCGTGGTTTTGCCTGCACCGTTGGGGCCCAGCAGGGCAAAAAACCCGCCACGGGCCAGCTCAAAGCTAATGTGGTCGAGTGCGGGCCGGCTATCGTATCGATAGGAGACATTGGCGACCCGCATGGCAAGTTCAGACATATTAGTTTCGATTAGTACCCCTCCCAGGTGATATTGCCTAATTCAGCGTTAAGCAGGCCATTCTCTGCAAGACGCGCTGGTGAAGGCATAGTGGACCTACGTCGAAGCAGTGCAACGTAGCAGAGCATGGCCTGCTTAGCGCCCTTCGGGTCAGTCCAAAAGCGGCACATTGCTTCGTTGTTTGCCCTCAGCATAGGCCCACTATGCCGTCGGGAAAACGCCTCGCACTGTACCGCTTTTGAACTGACTGCATTAGGCAATATCACCTGGGAGGGGTACTAGGGCCGAACCGCAACCCCCCAGGGATAGCGACCAACTTTAATACTTTTAATCACCTTTTGCTGCGCTAAATCGATAACGGATACGTCACCACTGACGCCATTGGTTGTCAACAGCAACGATTCGTTGTTAGCAAACGCCAAATGCCACACTCGCCGCCCCACCAGCAAGTACTTCAGCACCTTGAACGTGCGCGCATCGACCACGGCCACATGATTGGCGGGTCCCAAAGCGACAAAGGCGTACTTGCCATCTGCCGTTAGCTTGACGCCCACCGGCTGAATTTTATCGCGGTGTACGCCCGGTATCTTAAAGTCCAGTATGTTCGTGACCTTGCGCGTTGCGACATCGACTATGGTGACCGTGCCACCGATTTCCGCAGAGGCCCAAAGCGTTGCGCCGTCGTGGCTAAACTCGACATCCCGGGGGCGCTGGTCAATTAAGGTGTTGTCGGCTATCGTCAGCGACTCGGTGTCTATCCAGTGCAGCATATTGGTTGTTTCAGAGGTGTTGACGGCCCATTTGCCATCGGGGCTGACCGCCATGCCTTCGGGCTCTACGCCGACGTCAATTTGGCCAATAACGCTACGCGTCTGCGTGTCGACCACGGTTACGACAGCGTCGTCTTCATTTGCAATATACAAGTGGCGGTCATCGGGATGCAGCGCGAACTGCTCCGGATCTTCTCCAGAGGGCAGATCGGCAATTATTTTATTGTTGCTTACGTCCATTATCTGAACGCTGTCGGAATCGCTGGCACAAATATACAGGCGGCTGAAGTCCTTGTTGAACACGATACCTCGTGGCCGCAGGCCAACAGGAATAGTATCGATGACGGTCATTTTATCCAGGTCGATTACCGATAAGGTATTATCTTTTTCATTGGAAATATACGCGTATTCGGCGTGACTGATGGTACTGCAGAGCACCAGTAGCAGCGCGGGCAGCAGTTTAGGCATGCTGATCATAAACAGTGTTCTCATAAACTCGTCGCAAAGTCGCAATCAACTTCGGGTTGGTCGTAGCCCAGAGTATCCAGTTCGGTGCGGGGATGTAGAAACCCCTCCTGCGGTGACTGGCTGACTAATGCCCTCGGATGTACCAGTGGAATCGGTTGCCGCAATTGGCCATTCCAGACGCGAAAACTTAGTGTTTGCCCTTTGAAGGCGCCGAGGCGGAACTTGTCGCTGAGCATATAACGATACAGCGCTGCAGGATTATTATCGCCAATGCGCGTAACTCCCTCGGCAATGGCACGAATTGCCACCCAGGCGGAATAATCGATTGCGTTCATTCCCCGGTGCGCATGTTCTGAAAATCGGTTTTGCAATTGTACTGCACCCCATTGCTCCACCACTCGGTGCCAGGCTACCGGTGTCAAGCCCTGGGTGCCGGCCACCGGGCGCGGCAGTGACGTGTTGTAGGGAACGTACTCGCCTACATCGCCGGATTCGTCTGCTACCAGCGTAACGTCATATTTGCCAACCTGGGTGAACAACGGCATTTCCTGCTGCGCTGTACGCCGCAGGTCTGTATCGAACGTCCAGGTCTTCTCAGCCACAAATTTCCCGCCGAAACGCTTGCCTGCACGACGCAGGGCCTGAGCAAACTGCTGATCCTCGGGTCGCTGCCCCTGCATTAGCAGCCATTGGTTCCAGCGTTTGGCGACGAGAAACTGAATCAGCGCATCGGCCAGCATTGCCCGGCTGGGAACAGTGTGCAGCAAACCCGAAGTACAGCGTTTAGTGCGTAGCTCGTCGTCTTTGCTGGCAACGTTAAATACCAGTGCACGGCCTTTAATATCAGCATGATTTGCGACTGCCAGTAAAGTTTTGGTCGGCAGGTTGGCGACGATTAAACCCTTGCCTGCGGCCACCCACTGCCGCGCCGCATCGACAGCGGCCTGTGGCTCTGCGCTGACGACGCTTTTCAGAGTGTAATGTTGCTGCAGAAATCGGCCCGTCGTGTTGCTGTCGGCGATGCCGACCTCCGCACCCATCAGGCCACTATTAGCAGGCGTCGGTAGAATATTCGATAGCACCGCTGGCTTCGGCAGGGTTTGCTCAAGATACAGTACGGCAGTTTCAAGACGGTCAAGGCCCAGGCACTCGCCCGAGCACAATGCCAGGAAAAGAATCGACAAATGACGAATGTGTTGCAGCATTTTAGTTGGTGTCCGTCCGGAAATGAGATGCCAACACGAATACTTCGCGGTTAAAGTCGCTCCCACGTCGCGCCGCATTGGCCTGTAGGAGCGACTTCAGTCGCGAACGGTTAGCTATGGCGCGTTTTCGGACGTGTAATAATCTGCTCAAAATTTACCATCCTCTTATTCAAGCATGGTAAAGGCTTAATGACCGGATCGAAATACATAAAACGTACTACAAAACTACGACCAAAGTCCAAGTTCATTGCCATACGTTTTGCGTGTGTCTGCAACCCGCCGTACGACGATTGGCGAGGTAACTTCCTACCAAAGCAGCATTGTCAATTTGAGCACGTTTGCTAGCATACCCATGCATCAAAGCCGTAACTCAAGATAGTTAACGAATCACTTGGCAACAGATTAGGATAGGAGACTTATGCAGATGGTAAATTTGAAAGGTGGTGTTTTGTTGATGGCCATAGCCTTGCTTATGATTAAAGCGACAGGCGCACTCGCCCATGGCGATGTCACACCGCAACCAGTCGACACCAAAGGTCTGGAGCCACTGGGTGAAGAATGGAAGCTGGAAAACCCTTATCGCGGCGACAAGTTGGCTATCGAAATTGGTACTTCGGCATATGCGCAAAATTGCGCTCGCTGTCATGGGCTGGATGCGGTATCGGGAGGTATGACCCCAGACCTGCGTCTGCTAAACGATGAGTTTGAATTTGCCACGCCTGCGGAATCAGATGGATTGTTTCTCATGCGCGTGCGCATAGGAGCAGTAAAAGACGGTCGCGTTTACATGCCGCCATTTGAGGGCATTCTCAGTCAGGAAGCCATGTGGGCAATTCGTTCTTATCTTGATACTCGTCCGCCCGAATAATAAGACTGGCGGTAGCTAACTATGCTGCGTTTTGTACTGCTGTTGTTTGTTGTCTCATTCAGCACGGCTGTTTTCAGCCGCACGCTGGACGAGGTGACCGAGTCCGGCTATATCGAAATAGCGGTGTATAGTAATTTTCCTCCCTATTCGTTTCTAGGTGACGATAAGAAACCTGTAGGTATCGATATTGAGCTAGGCAAATTGATCGCAGCGGAGCTGGGCGTCGAAGCGCGGTGGTTTTGGTTAACGGCCGATGAAACCGTCGAAGACGACCTGAGGAACGCCGTCTGGAAGGGCCATTATCTCAACAAGCGGGTGGCTGATTTAATGCTGCGAGTGCCCTACGATCGCGAATACTCTTACGCCATCGATGGCTACGGTGCCCCCAAAAATAATATGGTAGTTATGTTTGCGCCTTACCATCGCGAGCAGTGGTCGCTGGCTCGCGACCTCGACAAACTGGGGGACGTTCGAAATCTTGCCATATTTCAATACCAGAAAATTGGAGTGGAAATTGACAGCCTGCCGGATACTTTTTTAAGCGGCGTGTATCAGGGACGGTTGCGGGCGCAGGTGGTGCATTACAACACTACTTATCAGGCGCTGGCAGCGCTTGAGACAGGCGAGCTCAGCGCCGTTGCCGGCATGCGCAGCCAGATCGAATGGGGCTTGGTGGAGGCAGCGAAAAAGTACGACATTAGCGCTGACGGGCTGCAGCAGCTAGGCAAAAAGTCGTGGGATATTGGCATGGCCGTCAAGCACACCCATCGTCAGTTGGCGTATGCGATTGAGGCCATTATCGAGGACCTGGTGAAAAATGACGGCCTAAAAAGTCTATTTGATCGTTTCGGAGTGGACTATGAAGTACCCGATCTCTATCAGGATGCTGCCGGCACGTCAGCTGTACAGTAAGTCGTTTGGCACCTTGAGGGGTGTTGTCCATATGGGCAAAGTAAACAGTGTGTTGTGGGCGTCGGTGGTTAACTCAGAAAGCTACCAGGGAACTACGACTAAGATAGAACGAATATTGTGCCGGGGTATTATTGCCCCTGCACAGGCAGGCTCTGCATAATGATGACTGGCGGGGCTAAACAACAACGCTTATCAGTACGTCATCCAAATCGGTAAGGGGGTGTTTGGGCATCCATTATAGTAAGTAGAGCTTTGTCGAAATCCTTTGGCTAATTTGCCAATTAACGTTAAGAGGAGAGTTCCAATGAAACAAAAATCACGAGTAAACAGGAGCGTGTACGCCACGGCAGTTGCCGCAGCCCTCAGTCTGGGCACAGCGGCCCTACCGGCGGCAGCAGGCGTTACCGATAAAGACATTCTGGGCGATCAGGAGTCAGTCGACGACGTGGTCAGCTATGGAATGGGGCCGCGCGGTCAGCGCTTCAGCCCGCTGAAGCAAGTCAATACCGACACTGTGAAATCCTTATCACCAGTGTGGGCTTTCTCGTTTGGTGGAGAAAAGATGCGCGGCCAGGAATCCCAGCCGCTGGTTAAAGATGGCATTATGTACGTCACCGGGTCTTATTCCCGTATTTATGCGATCGATGTGAAAACCGGTGAAGAGCTTTGGCAGTACGATGCGCGCCTGCCGGATGGCATTATGCCCTGTTGCGACGTCATCAATCGAGGTGCCGCGCTGTACGATGATCTGGTGATTTTTAGTACGCTGGACGCGAAACTGCTTGCATTTGACGCTAAAACCGGCAAACCGCGTTGGAAGAAAACATTGGGCGACTATCAGGCAGGTTACTCATCTACCGCAGCACCTATGATTGTTAAGGGTATGGTAATCACCGGTGTTGCCGGTGGTGAATTCGGAGTGGTTGGCAAGGTGGAGGCGCGCGATGCCAAAACCGGAGAGTTAATCTGGAGCCGGCCTACCGTCGAAGGTCATATGGGCACACTGCGCGGCAAGGACAACGGCATCACCGGTGGCAAAGCAAATAAAACCTGGCCCGGCGATATGTGGAAAACGGGCGGTGCAGCCACCTGGTTGGGTGGCACTTACGATCCGGATACTGACTCGATCCTGATGGGTACCGGTAACCCGTCGCCCTGGAATTCGCATTTGCGCCCAGGCGATAATTTATACAGCTCATCTCGTCTGGCACTCGACCCTGATACCGGCAAAATCAAGTGGCATTTCCAGACTACACCGCACGACGGTTGGGACTTCGACGGTGTCAACGAACTGATTCCTTTCGATTATGAGGAACAAGGCAAAACGGTTAAGGCCGCCGCTACCGCTGATCGCAATGGCTACTTCTATGTACTGGACCGCACCAAGGGCAAGTTCATCAGAGGCTTCCCGTTCGTGAAGGATATCACCTGGACTAAGGGGCTGGATAAGAATGGCCGGCCACTTTTTGACCCGGCAAACCGCCCGGGTAATCCTGCCGCAGACGGCGATGGCAAAAAAGGCGAGACGGTATTTTCAGTGCCTGCCTTCCTGGGTGCGAAAAACTGGATGCCCATGGCCTACAGCCAGGATACCGGCTTGTTCTATGTGCCTTCCAACGAGTGGGGCATGGATATATGGAACGAGCCGATCAATTACAAGAAGGGAGCAGCGTATCTTGGCGCAGGGTTTACCATCAAGCCCTTATTTGATGACTATATTGGCTCGCTGAAAGCCATAGACCCTAAAACCGGCGACGTAAAATGGGAGTACAAAAATACCGCGCCATTATGGGGTGGTGTGTTAGCAACAGCAGGCAACCTGGTGTTTACCGGTAACCCGGAAGGCTACCTGATGGCCTTCGATGCGACAACCGGTGAAATGCTATACAAGTTCAACACCGGTTCGGGTGTGGTAAGTTCGCCTATCACCTGGGAGCAAGACGGCGAACAGTTCGTCACGGTTGTTTCCGGCTGGGGTGGTGCAGTGCCTTTATGGGGCGGCGACGTAGCAGCGATAGTGAAACACCTGAATCAGGGTGGCAGTGTCTGGACCTTCAAACTGCCGAAAGCAGATACAGCCACTGCGCAGGCACACTGAGCGTCATGCACTCACCATCGCACTATAGCCAACGGGTCTCTTGCAGACCCGTTGGCTTTTTTTTGCTGGCCATCATGCTCTCAAGTTTTTCATTGATCGGCAACGCCGCAGAAGCACAAAACTACCGCATTACGCTGCTGACACCCGCCGATAAAGAACTGGTTATCGGCAAGTTGGTCATAACGGCCATGGCAGCGGTCGATGGTTTTAAAGTCGAACTTGATGACGCTGCGTTCTCTGACCACTTCCTGTCAATGCGGCCATTTAAATGCCTGGCAGCTGATAAAAATATGCAGTGCCATCAGCCGTACCCTTACCCGAACCGCCGCTACATCTCGAGCAAAGACCTGATAGACCTTGAATACCATCTGCTGTTTATCCAGCGTAGCCCAAAAGAATACGGTATCGACGCCTGGAATGGGCGCTATTACCAATTGCACTGGGACGACAACGACATAGTAGGCGAGATTAAGGAAGTGGATCTCAACATGCTGGTGGCACCGCCTAAAGAAGGTAACCTAAGGCCAATCAGCGCCGATGACCTGAACGAAACCGATCTGCAAAAGCAGTGGCTGCCGCGCATTCGCATAGAGTTAGTCGAGTAGCTAGTGTAGTGTCCGGTATAAATAGCTGAAATAGAGCGAGTCAAATTTGCGCCCTGCGAGGCGGAGTTTGCAGGTAATAGTGGGCCTATTGGCAAAAACTCTAACGAAGCAGGGCGCAAATTTGGCCGCTCCCTTCGGGCGAGACGTCAAGGGGCCATCCGCTGCGTTGCATTCCCTCGACGTAGGCCCACTATGCCTTCGGGAATGCGCCTTGCGGCTGACCCCTTGACGTCTCGCTATTTTAACCATTTATACCGGACACTACACTAGAACGGTGGCGCTGACTTTACGTCAACGAGCTGTGCGGTGATGGGGTGAGTAAAGCGCAGGCGCGTCGCATGTAACATCAGGCGCGGTGACATTTCGTAGGCCGCCGCGTGGGCGTACAGGTCGCAGCCCAAAATAGGATGGCCGACGCTACGCAGATGAATACGCAGCTGGTGTGACCGGCCGCTATACGGCCGCAACAGCAGACGGCAAGAGGTTTGGTCTAGCGTAGCAAGCTTATGGTAGTCAGTGCGCGCCGCTTTGCCGTTAATAAAATCAATCTTTTGCCTGGGTCTATGCTGCCAGTCGCGGGCGATAGGTAATTCTATGCAGCCGTGCTGGTCGCGCGGCGTGCCAAACACCAGCGCGTGATATTCTTTTTTGATCTGGCGATATTGGAACATGCGGCCCAGGGCACTCAATGCGGCAGCGCTTAGCGGCACGATCATAATGCCAGAGGTGTCGAGATCTAATCGGTGAACGATACGTGCTGTGGGGTAATCCTGCTGCAGGCGGCTGATAACACTGTCGCTGTTGTCCGGGCCGCGGCCGGGAACGCTGAGTAAAAATTCCGGCTTATCGACCACCAGTAAATGCTCATCCTGATAAATAATACGGATCTTTTTATCGCAGCGTGGAACGACGTAGCTAGCGTCCATCTTCTACTGGCAGTAATTTGTCGGCGATAAGACCAAAAAAATGCCCTGAGCTACCGCTCTCATCGAAACCGTTTGTGTAATACCAGCCAAGCTGCGCCTCGCAGCCCACACAGTAGGCATATTGCCAGCAATAGCCCGCAAACCAGCTATGCACCGCGGTTACTTCACCGCGCAGTCCGCAACCCCAGGCCTCCTTGAAGCAGGCGACGTTGAAGGCTATGCCATCAGGATTTGTTAGCTGAAACGTATGGCGGTAATTAATTTCAGTTTTGTCGTTACCGGAAGTAATAGCCGTCTGACAGTGCACGCAACAGAGGCGCAGCCCCGGCTCGCGCTGTTGCTGTTCAATAGCAGCGAACAGCGTTAACAGAGGGTTGTCCTCAAGTACCGGGCGGCTGCAGCGCAACAGCGTTTCTGTGCGGTAATTCATGCCGGCATTGTAGCAGAGATGATACGCTGCAACGCTCGAATGCGCCGCTTCGGGTAGCAACCCTCTCTCTGAACGAAGCACGTCAAGGCATCTATGCAGCAGTGGAAGTTGTCGGTTGAGGCCGCGTTTGGCCGTTTCGGTGTCTTTACGTGTGCCCACCCATGGCGCGTTATTGTCCCACTAATACTGATCTATTGCGCACTTATTGCACAGCTGCCCAGGGTAACCACCGACACTTCCATCGAGGGATTTCTTCGCAGCGACGATCCGGTGTTGCTCACCTACAATAACTTTCGCGAGCAGTTCGGCCGTGACGAACTGATTATTGTTGCGCTGGAAAGTTCGGATACCTTTACGTTGCAGTCGCTGCAAACTCTTAAAAATCTCCACGCGGAACTTGCAGCCGTTGTGCCGTATCTGGATACCATCGATTCATTGGTCAATGCCCGACATATTTACGGCGACGACGATGAGTTAATTATCGAAGACCTGTTGGACACGTTGCCGCAAAACGACGCGCAGCTAGCCGCGTTGCGCAAGCGTGTTTTGGCGCATCCGCTGTACGTCAATTCGCTTATTTCCAAAGACGCTACGGTGACCACGCTGCTACTTAAGTTGGCGACCAAACACAACGCTGCTGCCAGCGGGGAGGAGCCGCGGTGGCGCTATCTCGGCGACGCCGAGATGCAGCAGGCAGCAAACAGCGTTGCCGACCTGTTACGTGGCTATGAATCTCGGTTCACTGCCGTACACATCGCCGGTTCGCCGGCATTTACCAGCGCCGTTAACAAAGAGATGCGCTACAGCACGCTGTTGTTTGCGGCACTGACAATAGCGATTATTGTGCTGGTGCTGGCGTTGCTGTTCAGGCGCGCCTCCGGCGTTGTGCTGCCACTGGTGCTGGTGTTGATGGCGCTTACGTCTACCTTCGCTTCGCTGCCGTTGTTGAGTGCGCCTTTCCAGCTGCCGATGACGATTCTACCCTCGTTCGTATTAGCGATTGGCGTGGGCACCGCAATTCATGTGCTCACAATATTCTATCGCCAATTTGACCGCTGCGGCGACAAGCAGGAGGCGATTAGCAAAACCCTGGCGCAAACCGGGTTGGCCGTGCTGTTTACCAGCGCCACTACTGCGGCAGGCCTGAGTTCATTTGCCGGCGGTGAGCTGGTGCCGGTCGCCAATCTCGGCGTGTTCGCCGCCGTCAGTATGGTGTTTATTTTTTGCTACAGCATTTTCTTATTGCCTGCGCTGCTCGCCGTGCTGCCGCTAAAAACTCGACCGCTGCCGCAATCGGGGAGGGCAACGCTGATCGAGCGCTTTACTGCTGGCTGCGCTGCTATCGCTATACGGTTTCCATTGCCGATTGTGCTGGTTGCCTGCACGCTGTTGGCGCTGGGATTGGCCTCTGCATCACAATTGCAGTTCAGCCATGATATGAAGCAGTGGTTCAGCCCAACGCACCCGATCATTAAGGCCACAAATTTTATTGAAGAGCACATCGGCGGCACTGTTCCGGTTGAGATTATGCTTGTCGCTGGTGCCGACTCAGCGTTGCAAGAGCCGGCGTTGCTGACCAAACTTGAGCGCTTGCAGAATGAACTGGTGGCATATGATAACAACGGTGTTACAGTCGGGAAGGTATTGAGCGTGACCGACATAATCAAGGAAACCAATCAGGCGCTGCACAATAACGACGCGCAATTTTATCGAATACCTGAGCGTCGCGACCTTGCCGCGCAAGAATTCTTTCTGCTGGAGCTGAGTGGCGCGGAAGACTTATTTCAGCTGGTGGATACCGAATATGCAAGCGCGCGCATCACTGCCATGCTGCCGATGCTTGATGCATTCCACTACGACGATTTCATGCATACTATTGAGAGCCGCTATCAGCAAGTGCTTGGCGACGAAGTTGAAGTGCATACCACTGGCATGGCACCGCTGTTACATAAAACCATGGGCGACGTTATCAAAACCACTGCCCTCAGCTATATTATCGCAATGGTAGTGATCACGCTGATGATGATTGCATTGCTTGGCAGCTTCAAACTGGGCCTGCTAAGCATGTTGCCGAACCTGCTGCCGATTGTAACGGTGCTGGGTTTGATGAATGTGTTCGCCGCACCGCTGGATATGTACTCCATGACCATCGGCGCTATCGCGATTGGCCTGTCGGTTGACGACACCGTTCACTTTATGCATACCTTCAAGCGGCTGTATCATGAGCGCGGGGATGTGGCTGCATCTATTCGCGAAACGCTGGCGAGCACAGGCAAGGCGATGACGATTACCACCATTGTTATCTCGCTGAGTTTCTTTAACTACATGTTCTCCGACATGATCAATCTTTTCAATTTCGGTTTGTATACCGGTCTCTGCATTGTGTTGGCGCTGCTGGCGGATGTATTGTTTGCACCGGCGTTGATGATGTTGGTGTATCGGAGAGAAGCTGGCCGTGAGGCGAGCCCTCACTGACAACGCTTTCAATTATTGCTTAGGAACGGTCACGAAATAACTTGACGTTCTTGCTTGTCTTTTCGCCCGTCTTCTTCGTCCCCTCGAGGGCCTACTTTTGGTGCGGTAACAGTGACATAGTTCGACTATGCG
>JBBKXJ010000082.1:0-6764 GCA_037969395.1 Pseudomonadales bacterium | reverse complement strand
TCCATACTCAGTAGGGCGCGCGATGAACGCTGTCTTCATTCCCAGTGACGCTGCCTGGCGCAAATCCTCATTATGTGCGGCTACCATCAAGCACTGACTGGGTTCAAGCCCCAGTATGTACACCAATGCGCATCGCGCGGGTGCGTACTTTGAATCCATCAAGCGCCAGGGCGGCTGGTCGCATGACGGCACGGTGTGGGATTATATTGAAGCGGCTCAGCGGTTCGAGGACAATGCCGCGGCTGTGCTGCTTGCCAAGGCCCATTGATCGACATGACGCCCGTTTGGGCGAGGGTAA
Organism: Pseudomonadales bacterium; assembly: GCA_037969395.1. Taxonomy (GTDB): domain Bacteria; phylum Pseudomonadota; class Gammaproteobacteria; order Pseudomonadales; family JAUIET01; genus JBBKXJ01. The sequence continues at coordinate 6,466 of JBBKXJ010000082.1, read as the reverse complement.
CATTCTCGCTGTTTTCTGCACATTGGCCGGAATATTCAGCGGCTTCCTTATCACAGCTCCGAGCTAAAGAAATATTTCAAATGTTTCAGGCTGACATTACCATCTGAAATATTGACGTAACAGGCAATTGAGAGTATTGCGGCTCAATCACTAAGCGCGTGATGAACAAAGAGAGGCAAGAGTAACCGGCACCTTCAATCTGAGTGGTATGACACCGTGTCATCTTTATCATTATTAAAACAATCGGATTCGCTCAATAGCGGATTATTGCAATATCAGAAGAACGTCAGATCGCATCTGAATATACATTCAGTATCTTTTCAATAGAGGATTATTGTCATGCCAACCGAAAGTAATACCCCATCACTGAACAATCCAAAAGGTGGCACCTTATTGGACTCTGATGCCAAGGAAAAGCCAAAACTGGTCTATCCCGGTTTGATAATTCCGTTTGTGCTACTGGTGCTTTGTTTTGCCGCGTGGGGCTCGGCGGCCAATCTGACTGATATTTTGGTAAGCGTTTTTCAACGCATCTTTACCATGAGTAATTTACAGTCTGCACTGGTTCAGTTTGCGTACTACGGTGCGTACTTTGCGCTGGCAATTCCAGCGGCTTACATCAACAAACGCTTTGGCTACAAAGCCGGGGTGCTCACGGGTTTGGGGATGGCGGCGCTGGGTGGATTTTTATTTATTCCAGCGAGCAGCTTTCTGGTCTATGAATTTTTTCTCCTGGCGCTATTTGTTCTCGCATCGGGGTTGTCAATATTGGAAACCTCGGCAAATCCGTTTGTGATTGCGATGGGGCCGGAAGCGAGTGCTACCCAGCGGTTAAACCTGGCCCAATCTTTCAATCCAGTCGGTGCCAATATCGGTGTTTTGCTTGGCGCTTTATTCATCGTGCCGCGGCTTACGCCTGAAAGTGCAAAAGTAAGCGCAACGGCTGAACATCTGCTGGAGATCCAGACACAAGATCTGGCGCTAATTCTCGGGCCCTATATTGGTATTGCCAGCGTGTTGATCGTGATTTGGCTGCTCATTGCCTTTCGCAAGATGGAAACCCCTCAAGAGCAACATGAGCATCAAAGCAAAGCCAGTAATAAAGGCGTTTTTGGTCGACTTTATCGCAATACGCATTATCGCTATGGAGTGATGGCGCAGTTTTTTAACGTCGCGGCCCAAACCTGTACCTGGACTTTCACAATCCAGTATGCACAAAGTGTTGTTGGCGTCTCCGATGCCAATGCGGGTTGGTTTCTGCAGGCCAGCCTCATTTTATTCCTCATTTCACGATTCGTGATGACTTATCTATTGGGTATCATCCGACCCACAAAACTCCTGTTAACGATGGCCAGCGTTGGCGTTGTTCTCGCTGGATTCGCCACAATTTCCCAGAATTACGCAGGGCTTATCGCTATAGTGGGTATCTCCGCGTCGCTTTCGTTGATGTTTCCTACCATCTATGGTGTCGCGCTACAGGGTTTGGGAGATGACACCAAGTTCGGGGCTGCTGGACTGGTGATGGCAATTCTGGGTGGTGCATTGCTGCCGTTAGTGCACGGTGCGGCGGCTGACGTAGCTGGTCATGCAGTCGCCTACGTGGTACCTGCTGTATGTCTGGCTTTTGTTGCCGGTTATGCTCTGTTCGACCTTAATGCAAGCCGTGCGAGTCATAAGAGTTAAGCAGTATGGCGTAAATACCGACTGCAACGATCCTGGAATACCTTAAAGAAATTGTGTCGGAGAAGCTAAATCGATAACCAGCGTCTGCCGCTCTAAGGATCGCGGCTCGACGCTGGTTGAGTGACTCAATAAATTTGCAGAAGACGATCAGTTTTGTGACACTTGGTAAGCAAAGTTTTTAACAACAATGGTGAACCAATATGAATTGCCTGAGTGTATTCTTAGTATTGGTATTGACAGGGGCTAATGTCGTGCAAGCCAACACACATATCCTGATCAGCTCTGAGCAGAACATCAATGTCGGCGACTGGTCGCTCAGAGGTGAAGGTTGGTCGGTAAAGAAGTACACACTGCATGGCGGGCTTCAGGAAGGCGTAGAACTCATCGAAGTCGATAACGGCAGGATGGTTATCACCGTCATCCCGACACGCGGTATGAATGTGATGAGCGTGAGGAGCCAGAACATCAGCCTCGGATGGGATTCACCCGTGAAAGAGATTGTGCATCCGCGTAACGTCAACCTGAACATAAATAACGGCCTCGGTTGGCTGGATGCATTTAACGAATGGATGGTGCGCGGTGGCATCGAATATTCGGGTCACCCGGGCGAAGATAATGGTCGCTTACTCACCCTGCACGGTCGCATTGCCCATATCCCTGCTTCCGAAGTTAGCGTAACCATTGATGGTGATTCACCGCAACGCATCACGCTCACCGGGGTTGTTCAGGAGCGCTGGTTCAAAGGCGCCCAATTTGTGATGGAAACGAAATTATCCACTGACATTGGATCAATGACGTTACGTATCGACGATAAAATCACCAATATGGCGAGCAATGAAAAGGAATTTCAGATTCTGTATCACGCCAACTTCGGCAAGCAGCTTCTCGAAAAAGGCGCCAGGCTGCATGGAACCGTTGCTGAGATTCAGCCCTTTAACGACCATGCCGCGATGACGCTGACGTCATGGAATGTTTATGCTGCTCCGGCAGAGGAATGGGCAGATGAAAAAGTCTACCAGATCAAACCTTTTGCCGACAGCGAGGGACGTGCGCATTTTCTGCTGCGGAATGCCGCAGGCGACAGAGCCGTGTCCTTCAATTATAACCTTGATAACCTGCCCTATTTCTCTCAGTGGAAGAATGAGGATAGCGTCGAGAACGGTTATGTTACCGGGCTTGAGCCCGGTAACACCTTCCCGGCTAATCGCTCCCATGAACGCAAAATGGGGCGTAACCCGAAACTCAAAGGCGGTGAAAGCGTAGAATATCATCTGCAATACAGCCTGCATGACAGTAAGGACGAAGTGAGCAGCGCCATAGGCAAAATTGACCAACTGAATGCAGGTAAAAAAATCAAGTTTGTCGAACAGCCTGAACAGAAATAAGGGGTATGAGCAAGATACGCGAAAAATCGGACATAGGACCTTGGCGAACGGTTTAGGAAGGCTTATTCGCGTCTTCCGCCTCAGTCCAGTCGTCTGCGGGCGCCAGACGGGCCAGTAGTTCGTCCAGGCAGTCAACCGCCTTCTCTAGCCCATCTTTAACAGCCAATTTTGCAATGACTTTAAATTCAGCAACTTAGCCATCATTGAATCGGCGAGTGGCACTACAAACTCGCGTCAACTGAATTTATTGGGCTCAGACGATCATTTTCTTAATACCGCCGGGAGCTGCATTCATTCCCAGCATGTCGTAAAGGGCGCGTTGATCGGGTTCGGCGCGGCTGGCCTTGCGCACATGCAAGGCGTGACCGTCGGGCCGGCGGAACGTCGCCGTGATGCGCACCTGTCCTTCGAGGCGTTGGCGTAGACTGCGCCAACTGGCGTGCTCCCCGTACGCGTGGAGTCGCCGGCGGATCACATGGACCAACTGATAGGCCAGCACCGTGATGAATAGGTGCCCGTCGGAGCGCTCCTGCTTGCAATGAAAAATGGGGCTCAGGCCCAGCTCAGATTTGAGTGAATGAAACACCGCCTCCAAATCGGTCAGCATGATGTAGCAGCGCCAGAGTCTTTCCTCATCCCATTCTGTGTCGGCAGGCCAACAGTGGCGGCACCCGCGCTCAACGACGTCGGGATCAGAGCGATGCGCGTACCGACAAACAGCAGATACGACAGCTGACCAGGGAGCTTGAATACAAGGAAAAGGCGCTGGCGGAGACCGCAGCCCTACTTGTGATGCGAAAAAAGATGCATGCGATCTGGGGGAAGTGAGAGGACGAATGATCAGCAACCCGGATCGCATCAACGCTGTGTCCCTAGTTGACGAAGCCGTGGCAGGCGGTGCCAGACGTAAGCGCGTCTGCATCGAGATGGGCATCAACGATCGCACGTATCGACGCTGGACGGCCGAGCAAGAGGTGTGCGCCGATGGGCGGCCTTTATCAGTACGCCCGACGCCACCGCAGAAGTTCACGGAGCAGGAGACTCAGCGAGTGCTCGAGGTCTGCCATGAACCTGACTATGCCAGCCTGCCTCCGAGCCAGATCGTGCCGAGACTGGCCGACAAGGGTGAATACGTCGGTTCGGTGTCGACGTTCTACCGCACGCTACACGTGGCCGATGAGCAGCACCACAGAGGTCTGGCGAAGCCGCCGACAGCGCGGTGGCAGCCGACCAGTCACTGTGCCATCGGACCGAACCAGGTGTGGAGTTGGGATGTGTCGTACCTGAACTCTCCGATACGAGGGGCGTACTTCAAACTGTACGCCATCCTCTATATCTTCAATCGCAAGATCGTAGGTTGGGACGTCCATGATTGCGAGCACGGTGACTACGCTGCCACGCTGATGCACAAGGCGGTGATCGGCGAAAGCTGCATCGGCGAGTCGTGGTTCCGTACATGCAAGTACTGCCCGGCCTTCCCGACGGAAGGCTTCGAGTCACTCAAGGCAACCCGGAAGTGGATGATGAAGTTCGTCCATTGGTACAACGAAGAACACCGCCACAGCGGCATCAGGCACGTCACACCGGCGCAGCGACATCACGGCGAGGATGAGCAGATCCTTGCAAATCGCAAGGCCGTTTTCGAGAAGGCCAAGGCGGATAACCCGAGCCGGTGGAGTGGCTCGACACGCAACCGGGATCGAGTTGCAGAGGTGTGATTTAAGCCGGAAAAGTCAGACGAAAGTGCGGCGCCTGTGGATAAAGTCGCTGCCTGAAGAAAGTTGGACAACTAGTTCGAAAATCGCCGCGACTATGGTAGGGAAAACGTTGAAGCCGAAAAGACAGTGGAGATTTTGCGTTCGTTCCACAAAGTTCACTTTGAGTTTTTTAGGTGATCGCTTGGCGACGAAGCAAAAGGGGCACTAGAAAATGGAAGCGCTAAGAAAAATTGATGAAACCGGAAGCGTTGATTGGGGGTGGGGGAATAATGATCCAACGTCACTTTTGACTACTCAATCTGCCAGTTTAGATGCACATGTAAAGAGTGGCGAAAACAATCATAACCAGGATCGCTCAGTACCAACTTCGGAGAAATGACATACTATGAATCCGTTGCGTGAATCAGCTTCGCTACTCATTTCTGCGGCTAAATTTTCAATCTGATTTTCAAGATCTTCAACATGCTCGTATTGGAAAGTCAGTTCATACTCCCAACCATCTTTTTCCAGTTTTTTCGCGCCATATCCAGAGAGGCAATAGTCCTCGATATTTTGACGAGACATATGGACAGCGAGGAATCGCACCGAGGCCTACCATCAGTTGCAGGGGAGTATCAGGAAAACATACAGCGGGGTTTTCAAGGGAAAAAGAATCGTAGAAAACCGTGTCAGCGCTCATGCCGCCAGGCTAATGGCGAACTGTAATATTGCCCAAGACATTATTGACGAATTCACCAGAATTTCTCCGATTGCCTGGACGCACACGCTCTTCACAGGGCTCTATAGCTTCAAGAAAAGCACCGGGAATATCGATGTAAAGGCAATGGCACAGATACTTGAGGATAACGTAAAGCAACATTTCTGGAACGAAAACTGAGCTGTAGTAGCTTAGGTCTGACCAGACATACAAAGCACGTTTAGACCGGGCTTGATAGGCCGATTTTCATTTTAACCGGCCGTTCGCGTGATAGAATCTCGACAGGCAAGCCGCGACCCAAGCCGCAGTAGACCAACGGAGCTTGAACGTCCCCATAGCCGACGTTGAACTCAATCCAGCCCATTAGAGTATAAAATGCCTGCCACTTGGGAGGCTTTGGCCGGTGTGCGTACTGGTCGCAAGCTTAATCAGAAAATGGGGTCTCGATATGCATTTGTTACACCACTTGAGGTTTCACTATGAATGAGTTTGAAAATAAAGTAGACGTAGCGGGAGTTACGTGTCTGAGAGAGGGATGTTGAACGATTCCCGATCAATGCTGTCTTTACAAGCCACCGTGGAAAGCTTGGAGATGATAAATACGTAAATCAATGAGCTTATCCAGCGCGGTTATTGATGCAGATAGCCGCCTTGAAGCCTGAGAAGACAAGTAGTCACTTGAGTGAGAAAGAAAAAATGGTTCTGTCGCGAGCCTTGTCTAGATCGAACTAACAGAGCTCATCAGGCGCGGTTATCCTGTGGTAGCTAATGCGTAAAATTGCTGTCATACAGGCAATGAACTTTTATTCTGACCTTTCTTCAGCATTCTCCATAACTCGATTCCAGCCAATGCGGCACGCGCCAACCAGAACGATTTGAAGCCTGACATCGGCCTTGTTAGCCGCTTAATAAAGTTGGATGGTACTGTGGTCGACTAAGTAACCTCGCTCCTGCATCAATTCTTCCAGGTCGCGATAGCTGAG
>JBBKXJ010000081.1:0-11861 GCA_037969395.1 Pseudomonadales bacterium | reverse complement strand
GGAGAAAAAGTTGCTCAAAACCACTTTTCCGCTGGAAAACTTGCCCGATGGTCGCTTCCTGCCGATAACCGCGCCATGAAGCAGTCCAACTCCGCAACGCTTGATTGTCAGCCGTCCGATTCAACATCCTGTCGCTGCGACATCTGTGCTTGCACAAGACGAATCCAATGCGCGTAGCGACATACGCTGCCATGGTGAACTTGCGCGTCTGGGGGTACGAAATGGCCGAGCAACTCAAGCAACGATCGGAGCAGCGTACACGAGCCGAGGAGTCGCTGCAGGAGCAATAGCGTCAAATAAGGGACTTGCTCGATTCCACTGCGGAGGCAATTTACGGTCTGGTATTGCTCTCGCATCGGCATAAAGATTTCATTGCAATAACAACTGGAAAAGTGCAGCAGGCTATTGCATGGCGGCGTAGTGATTTTGCTCGGGTAAAGGTTGCTCAGCAGCGGCCGTGACGACGTAACGTAACGCTCCACCTGCGTGCAGTGAATCGAAGGGGTAACAAGTGATAAGCAGTAACTGCGCTGTGTCGCCAGACACCCGCAGCGGCGCTTGTTCACTGTTGGCGATATGCAGATTGACGACCCGATAGGATCTCGCGTTGCCACTGCGCGTCGTGATGTTGAGTCGGTCGCCCGTGACAAGCTGTTGCAGAAAGCGAAAATGCGTATCGCGGTGGCCGGCTATGATGCTAATGCCCTCCGTACCAGGATATGCGCTACCCTGCATATGCCCCGGCCCGAATGCAAGCGCGCTGCCGTTCGCCCCTTCCAGTATGTACAGGTCAATTGCGTCGTTCATCTGTAGCCGGGCGACCGGCCAGGTATCTGCCCACGGCCACGGCTTGACTTTATCTCCCGTTGCCAGTGTCTCTCGCCATGCAGCGGCAATCAGAGTTTGCGCGAGTCGCGCCTTGGCGCGTATCCACAAACCATCGGCTAACAGCAAAGCTGCTATCACAAATAACGTAATAACTATGCTTTTAGGCTTGCAGTGCATACTGCTCTTCCTTGCGTATGCAAAAATGAATAATCGCGCCGAACGCCAGCAGCAATAGTCCCCACACAATACTTTGCGCGGCATGCGTCGCCCCTTGTGGGTAGGCGTAGCTTTGTACCGCCTGGCCATTAGGTTGGGCGTTGGGCACGGCAATTGTTTTCAGTTGTTCACCGCCTGTTTTGCTTGTGGTGTAGTCTATGGCGACGAAGCTGGTGTAAGGGCTGACCAGCTGATGGGCGAGCGCCAGCGGCAATACGGCGGCGCGCACTTCCTCCACATCGCGACCCGCGATAATTTCATCCAGCAGGCTGCCAATTTTCTGCCGCGCCCATAAGGTTGCAATGCCTGTGTCGTTATCGCTGCCGCTGCCGTTCACCGACAGCGTTGTTTGCCACTGTTCGCTGGCGCGTGTGCCATTGACGGTCACGCTGTCGGGCATGGTATTCAGGCGCGTGCTTAGCAGCAGCGGTTGGTCGCTATACAGGTCAGGCACTCGCTGCGGATAGTTCTCCGCCGCTATGCCCGCCGGCCACTCGACGCTGAGTTGCCGCAGCACCGGGCTGTTTAACTTCGCAAACAAAGCGGTCATCTTCACACCAACTTCGCTGACATCACCGATGAAGCTGAAGCTGCCGCGGCCAAACTGGGCTGCCTTACGCATAAAATAAGAATTTGGCGCAGAGCCGATGCCGACCGTGAACAGCCGACTGGCACCAAGCTGTTGCTGGATTAACCTGAACAGCGCGGCTTCATTACCGACCGCGCCGTCGGTAATAAAAATAATCTGCTGCAGATGGTGATCGTCGGCAGGCGTTTTTAACGCAGCCTGCAGCGCAGTCCGCATCTCGGTGCCGCCTTGCGCCTTTAAACGCTGCACGCCACGTTTCGCGCGATCTATATTCTCCGGGGTCGCCGCCACTGGATGCGGGAAAAATTCGCGGGTCGAGTCGTTAAACTCAATAATGTTGAACTGGTCCTGCGCCTGCAGTTGATCCAGCGCCAGCAACAGACTCTGCTTCGCCTGGCGTATCGGCACGCCACCCATCGAGCCAGAGGTGTCAATAATATAGGTTTGCTGTTTGGCAATGCTGGTATCCGCAGACTGCTGTGGCGGCACCAGCATCAATAGTGCATAGTTTTCGCCGTTCATTTTTTCTGTGAACAGCGCTGCCTGCGGTGCGGCATCGGCCTGTGGTTGCCAGGATAGTACAAAGTCCTGTGTCATCGGCACACTGCTGTCGGCCAGGTCGAAAGTGTGTATGCCGTCGCTGCTGGTGACGCGAATTTTATGGTAAGCGCTGGTAACGCTGTCCAGCGGCAGCCCCATATCGATACTGCCGGTGATACGAATCGAGTTTACCTGCGCCGCTTCGTTGCTCGGCTGGAGGTGCAGCGGTGGGGTGATCAGTGCTGCGTCGCTTACCTGATCAGTGTTGCTGGCCCAGCCGAATCCTGCGCCTGGTGCCAGCGTTAGCTCGCCTTCGTCGTGAGCCAGCGGCAGGCCGGGACTCTTGCCGGGACTCTTGCCGGGACTCTTGCCCGGAATGTAGCGTGGCGTAACCGTCATTGGAAAGCGCAGACTAAACGTGCCGGCAGTGTAGTCAGCCGTTTGCAGATAGTTGATCTCAACCGTAACGGTTGCTCCCGGCGCAATATTGGCAACGGCGTTGGCAAACAGATTCGGCCGATGTTGTTCGATCACCGCGGCTTGCTGACCGCTGCTTTTCGCCTGTTGGTATAACTTTGCAGCTTTCTTCTTTGCGTGGATCACACCCTCAATCACCCGTTCACCAATACGAATACTCAATTTGTTAACCGCCGCATTATCCGGTAGGGGGAAAACATAAACTCCCTCCAGCCAGGCATCGCTATCGTTAACAAACGATTGCTTCACGCTGACCTGAACCACCATTCCGGTTACATTGAAATCGACTTCACTGGCAAACGACAATGCCGTGCGGTATTCTCCCATCTGCTCGCTTCTAAACAGCAGTTGCCCGGCTTCTGCATCGTTTAACGTTACCGGTACTGCTTCTGCCGCATGCGCGGCTTGCATAACGCTGAATGCGGCAACCGCGCACAGAGTAATCGCGACAACCGCAAGTTTCGGCCAGCGCCGCGTTGCTGGTAGCGGTATCACGATATCTTCCAGAATGAGATATTTTGCTCTACGCCTGGTAAACATTGGCTGACTCCTGCTAGTGCCTTGAGTTAACCATAGTGGCAGGCGAGTCGGGCAAAAGCCGGTTACGGCGGTGGCAAAGCGGTGATCAATTATGGCGAATTATGGCGTCCGCTGGTTTTGCCGAGCAAGCCGCGTAAAATAACGGCGCCCCGAAGCTATTGCAGCAGCGCCCCTATGGCCAGAAAAATCGTAATTGTTGAAGATGAACAAGCCATTGCAGAAAATTACCGCGATGCGTTTCTCCGCCACGGCTACAGAGTTGATGTGTATTCCGATCGAAGCAGCGCCCTGCAAGCGTTCAAAAGTACACTGCCGGACCTGGCCATTATTGACATTGGCCTTGGCGAGGAGAGCGAAGGGGGCTTCGATTTGTGCCGCGAACTGCGCAGTCTGGCGCCGGGTTTGCCTATCGTATTCCTCACTGCCAGAGACAGCGAACTTGATGTTATCTCCGGATTACGTTTGGGTGCGGATGACTATCTCACCAAGGATATTAGCCAGCCGCATATGATGGCGCGTATTATCGCCTTATTTCGGCGCATGGACGCATTGGCCCAGCCCGCCCAGGCTGAAAATATTATCCGCCGCGGTGCTTTACTTATCGATAAGGAGCGTATGAGCGTACACTGGCGCGATGCGCTGGTCAGCCTGACCGTGACCGAATTCTGGATTGTGCATGCCCTCAGTGCCCACCCCGGCCACGTGAAAAATCGCCAGCAACTGATGGATGCTGCTAATGTGGTGCTGGACGACAACACCATCACCTCGCACATTAAACGCATTCGCAAAAAGTTCACCGCTGTCGATGAAAATTTTAATTGCATCGCGACAGCCTACGGTCTTGGCTATCGTTGGTCAGCCGATTAATGGCATGTAGTAACTAACGTCGCAGTGAAACTTAAGCCGCAGTTGTTTATTGTCAGCCTGCTCACGCTCAGCCTGCCCTGGGCGGGCTGTCAATACGTGCGCGAAGTTGAAGCGGCGCTGCGCAGCGGCCAGGCACAGTCGCTGGCGGCTACTGCCCAGGCGGTTTCTGCTGCCATGTCGGTCAGGCAAACGCTGCTGTACCCTTATGCGCAGCGTCTCGATGCGGCTGCAAGCATGCAAACACAGCTGTATTTCAGTCACACCCAACAGGTTTTTTCCATCGATGGCTACGCCGATGAATGGCAGGACTTTGCCACTAACAGTTTATCTGTGCCGGAGAGCGACGCTTTCAGCGTTCAATACCAGACCGCGTTTGCGCGGCAAAATCTGTATCTGTATTTCCGCGTTCGCGACAGTCATATCGTTTATCACAACCCGGGGCGAACCGAGTTGGGCAACGGTGACCGGTTGGTACTCTACTCCGGCAACGGCAATCATTACGTATTAAGCACCAGCGCGCCGGGTCGCATGCAGGTGCAATATAAAGATATTGCTGGAAAGGTGCAGCGAGAGCAGTCTATCAAGGCCAGCTGGCAGGAAACTGTCGACGGCTACAGCATTGAGCTTGAACTGCCGCTGCAGTTAACCAGCGGTCGGCTGGGCTTTTACGTGGTTGACACCGCGCCGCAAACGCAGCCGGTGCTGTTGGGAACGGTGCGCCGCAACTCCTTACGCAGCAGTTTGCCGCCGTGGCTGGTGTACGAGCTACCGGCCGTGCAGCGCGAGCTGGAAGTATTTAGCAAACTCGGCCTGCGGCTGCGTATTGTAGACGTGGGCGACTGGCAGCTGGCGGCCAGCGGCGAACTGACTGGCAGCGCAGACAACAATACCAATTGGGTGTTGAAGAAACTGTACCGCGCCGTGCTGAGCACGCCCTCCAAAAGTTTTGAGGTGGGCAAGATCGACGGCAAAATTGAACGTGACGAAGTCGCCGAGGCGTTGCAAGGACGTTCCGGGTTCGCCTGGTATAGCGACCCGGCGGCGGCCAATCGCAGCGTGCTCAGCGTGGCTGCGCCGCTGGTTCATAAGCGCAGAATTATCGGTGCGGTGGTGGCCGAGCAGAGTAGCGAGCAATTTCTGTCGTTCACCGACAGCGCGTTTAATAAACTGCTGTTAATGAGTTTTTTGGCTTTCAGCTTTACCGGCCTGGGATTGCTGGGCTACGCCAGCTGGCTGTCATGGCGCGTGCGCGAACTGAGTCAAAGCGCCGAGCAGATGTTAAGCGACGATGGCAGGCTAAAAGATAACTTTCCGCATAGCCTGGCACGCGACGAAATCGGCGACCTTTCGCGCAGCTACGAGCAGCTGCTGCAGCGGGTGCGCGAATATACCGAATACCTGCGTACCTTGTCGCGTAAACTTTCGCACGAATTACGCACCCCTTTAGCCGTGGTGCACTCGTCGCTGGATAACCTGCAGAGCAGAATGCCGGAGCAGGGTGACGATGTATATTTGCTGCGCGCGAAACAGGGGGCCGAGCGCTTGAGTCATATCCTTACCGCCATGAGCGAAGCCAGTCGCGTTGAAGAGAGTATTCAAAGCGCCGAGCCGGAAGCTGTCGACCTGCTGACTCTGCTGCGCGATATCAGCAAGGCCTATCAGGATATTTATCCCAATCACCGCATCGTGCTGGAAGACACGACAGCGCAGCGCAGCCTCATGATTAATGTTGTGCCGGAACTTATCGTTCAACTGCTGGATAAACTGGTCGATAACGCCATCGATTTTGCGCCGGCTGGCAGTGCGATTCGCGTACATTGCGCTCTGGCTGAGCATCACGTGACGCTGGCAATCGTTAACCAGGGGCCGCCTTTGCCCGCGAAAATGCAGGCCCAGCTGTTCGACAATATGGTGTCGCTGCGCCGCCGCGACGCTAACGCAACCCACCTGGGGCTGGGTTTACACATTGTGCGTTTGATCACTGAATACCATGCTGGCCGCGTGCGCGCATTCAATCTGCCCGAAGCTGGCGGAGTATGCTTTGAAGTGACGCTGCCACGTTAAATTCGATCTAAAAACGCACGAGACAAGGCGCGTCGAACTGCGCAGCCAGCCGACCGCCCGTATTTCGTTCGAGTGACTTAAAAGAAATAGTGACAAATCCGGTCTTTTATCGCTAATTGGAATGGAAAATTCCGGTTGTTAGGCTATTCTATTTACAATGTTTTACGTTTTCTGGTTTGGCTATGGATAAGCTTGTAACCACTTTTGGCAGCGTTCTCGACGCGTTTATAGCGCCCCGGGTTGCGCAGTCCGACATCCAGAAAGTACGCTCACGCTCATTGGTAGGCTTTTTGCTGGCCAATTCTTTTAACACAGTTGTTATCTTCATTGGGCTAAGTCTTTTTTATCCCTTTACTACTGCAGGCAAGCAGCTGACGACGCTGACGATGTCTGTGACCGGGTTAAGCCTGATAGTTGCGCTATTACTGGTCCGTTACACGCGCCGTCACGACGTTGCAGCGCATCTGCTGATCGTTTCAATTTATATACCGATTGTGCTGGGGGCATGTGTCACCGGTGGTATGAGTGGCCCCGTTGTGTTCCTGCTTGTATGGCTGCCGATTGTTGCGGGTTTTTTGTTCAACTGGCAGATGGGTCTCGGCTGGCTTGCGATAGCTGTACTCACTGCCGTTGGCTTTTACATGGTCGCAGATTCCGACCTGCAGCTCGAATCCGTCGTGCCGGCGGCCAATATGGTGCCGCTGCGTTTTACCCTGCTGGCGACCAGCCTGATCGGCATTGGTGGCCTTATTATTGGCTATACGCTTATAAATCGGCATGTCGTTGATGAAATAACGGGTGAGCGGCGTAAATACGAACGGCTCGCCAATTTCGATGCGCTGACCTCGCTACCAAATCGAATGCACTTTCACCGTACACTCGCGCGAACTATTGAGCAGGCCAAGCGCGCCGAAGACAGAGTTGGCCTGCTGGTGATGGACCTCAATAAATTCAAGTCCATCAACGACACCTACGGCCACAGCGTGGGCGACGAACTACTGCACCATATGGCAAGCCGCCTTATGGAACGCGTACGCGGTACCGATTTCGTAGCGCGTTTGAGTGGCGACGAGTTCGTGGTGATTATGGAGCACGTGGCAAAGCCACAAGACGTCGCCAACAAGGCGCGGTCACTAATCAAAATAGTCGAACAGCCGTACGGCTTATCGGTAGGCACGCTGGAGCTGAGAGTCAGTGTTGGCGGCGCGGTCTATCCCGACCAGGAAGTGGACGAGGCAGCGCTGTTTTCACGCGCTGACCTGGCGATGTTTTACGCCAAACAGCACTGCCTCGGTTTTTACATGGATATGTTGCCGCCGCAGGGAGAGGGTTACTTGAGGCAGCTTAAAGCAGCGACCTCGCGCCAGTCGGCCTGAAGCGGCGATAGCTCGAACTAACGAGGCCTAAAAGTGATAATGCCTCAAAGCGGTAAGGTCATACTCTCTTTACCATCTTTCTCCGCAGCAGTTTTGAATGAAGGAACTGCGTGCATGCGCTGCAACCACGCCTTGCAGTTCGGGTGAGCAGCGTCGATATAGCCACGTTTGCTGGCTGCCTCCATTGGGTAGGAAAGTACGATGTCTGCTGCGGTCAACTCGTCGCCGCCGAACCAGGGGGCTTGCTCAAGGTCGTGTTCGGCTTGTAACAGCAGGGCATTCATTCGCGGTTTAACAAAACCGCTTAGCGCCATGGTCAATATTGGACCAATAAAAAATCGCAGCACAGAAGGCACGCGTTGTTGAATGATTTGAAACACGGCGTCCATTAGCACGATCGGCATCATTGACCCCTGAGCGGCGTGGAACCAAAACAGGTGGCGAATGCGATTGTTGGCGCCCACTGCGGGGCGTAGTGATTCATTAGGATATTTGTCGAGAAGATAATCCACTATGGCGTTGCTCTCCGACAGCGTTATGTCGCCATCGGTAATAACAGGAGCTGTGCCAAGGGGTGAAAGCGCTTTGTATTTTTCCGGCGCAGCATACGTCTTTTCGTCTCGCTCGTACTTTAATAGTAAATATTCCACACCCAGTTCTTCCAGCAGCCATATAATGCGAAATGACTGCGAATATTCCAAATGATGAAGTGTCAGCATAGAATTCGTCTCTCCGGGAATCAGCTTTAGTATGTTTAAGTTTATAGAAGAGTAGCCCACGTCCACTGAGCGGTCCCCTAAACTATCAACGAACACTATCTGATTTCAGTTCACCCAAATACGTCTGATCGACTTGTACAAATCTTCATTTAAGTCGGTCAAGGTCGATGATCTTGGGAGCGATCAGGGTGATGGATCATTAGCGGTGAATCGAACGACGATACTCGGTAGGCGAGAGGCCAATGGTTTTGCGAAACAGCCTGGAAAAATACAGCGCATCGTCATAACCCACCAGGGCTGCTATTTCTTTTACACTCATCGTGCCGCTATCAAGCAGGTGACAGGCGTGTTCTATTCTCATGTTGAGAAAATGTTTGATCGGTGAGTAGCCGGTGAGCTTTTTATATTTGCTGGAAAAATGATACTTCGATAAGTTGCTTGTCGCCGCAATCGAATCAAGGTTCAGCGGCTGGCCGATTTGTGTCAGCATAAAGTTGTGAATCGACTGTAAATTGAAATTATGTCTATTGTGAGCATTGACCGATTTTATCTCGCTGGCAAGAAATGTCAGTATCTGGCGCAGTTGATTGGCCGCGTGAACGAACGCGGCGCTGCTGTAACCGGTTCTGGCGATACTCAACAACGATTTGAAATTAGCCGTGAGCGCAGGTAATACGCCGACCGCGCTGGTAGGATGCTCGGCCTCATAACCAAGATGGCTGATAAACGCAGGCGCCGCCTCACCGGCAAAATGGCACCAGTATATTGTCCATGGACATTCGCTATCGGCCGCGTAGCTATGTTCGGTGCCCAGCGGAATAACCGCAACGTCGCCCGCGCCAACGGCGCTTTGCGCATAGCTGGTATGCAGTTCTCCCTGCCCGGCAACGCAGTAAATCAGTAAATTATCATCGTGCTGCCGGCGCTGCATTCTGTGGCCGCTAGCGCTTGGGTAGTAACCCAGGGCGGTCGGAAAACAGTCGCGGGTAAGCACATTAGCGTGCAGTTCTTCACGAATAAAACCCGGCGTTAGAAAGCGCACGCCGGCCGCCGGAAGCGGCCATTTTGAGGGGCGGCTCATACTAGTGTTACTCCAAAACCTGGCTGGCAGAAGCAGCTTAAACCGCAATATAGTCCATGAATAGCGCAATATTGTCAATCAGCGTTATTGCCGCGCGGTGCTATAGTGGCGTACGTTCTAACAGCAAGGCTAAACATTATGGCTAACCAGGTTCCGCTGCTAATTAACGGCGAATTTCTACCCAGTGCGAGCACGCACAAACTCGATGTCATCAATCCGGCAACCCAGGAAGTATTGGCCGAAGTGCCGTTTGCTACGCCCGACGAAATCGACCAGGCGGTCGCGGCTGCCAGCCAGGCCTTTCAATCCTGGCGCAAGGTTCCCATACCTGAACGCGCGAGGTTGATGATCCGCTATCAGCAATTACTCAAGGAGCATCACGACGAGCTGGCCGAAATACTTGCCGAAGACAATGGCAAGACTTTCGAAGACGCCAAGGGTGACGTCTGGCGTGGCATCGAAGCAGTGGAGCATGCCTGCAACGTACCCACGCTGATGATGGGAGAGACCGTCGAGAATGTCGCCGCTAATGTTGACACCTACAGCAATATTCAACCCATCGGCGTATGCGTCGGCATTACCCCGTTCAACTTCCCGGCGATGATTCCGCTGTGGATGTTTCCGCTCGCCGTTGCCTGCGGTAATACTATTGTGATGAAACCTTCCGAGCAGGTGCCGCTGGCGACGGTGCGTTTGCTGGAGCTGTTTCAGCAGGCCGGCGCGCCGGCCGGGGTTGTGCAAATGGTGCATGGCGGTAAAGACCAGGTAGAGCAGCTATTGCGGCACCCGGACACCCGCGCCGTGTCTTTTGTTGGCTCGGTTCCGGTTGGTGCGCACATTTACCGCACGGCAACCCAGCAGTTGAAACGGGCGCAGTGTTTTGCCGGCGCAAAAAATCACATGGTCATAATGCCCGACGCCGATAAAAAGCAGGTCATTAACGCGTTAATAGGCGCGTCGGTCGGTGCGGCCGGGCAGCGCTGCATGGCGATTAGCGTGGCCGTATTCGTAGGTGACGCCTATCAATGGGTCGACGAGTTAAAAGACGAGTTAGCCAAGGTACGCCCCGGCGTTTGGAACGATGCAGCCGCAGGTTACGGTCCGCTGGTTAGCAAAGCCGCACACACGCGCGTGGGAGGCCTGATTGCCACCGGTATTGAGCAGGGGGCAACCTGCCTGCTCGACGGCCGCGGCGTTGAAGTTGAAGGATATCCCAACGGTAACTGGACTGGTCCAACGCTTTTTAAAGACGTGACCACCGCCATGGATATTTATCAACAGGAGATATTCGGTCCGGTGCTGTGCTGCATGCAAGTTGGCTCGTTAGACGCCGCGCTGGAAGTAGTCAATGGCAGCCCTTACGGCAATGGCACGTCTATTTTCACCCAGTCTGGAGGTGCTGCACGTAAATACCAGTATGAGGTTGAGGTCGGCCAGGTCGGCATCAACATTCCCATTCCGGTGCCGCTGCCGTTCTTTTCCTTTACCGGCTGGAAGGGGTCGTTTATGGGTGACCTGCATGCCTACGGTAAGCAGGCGGTGCGGTTTTACACCGAGACAAAAACCATCACCGCGCGCTGGACTCATAGCGAGGACTTAGCCGAGACTGGCCAGCCGAATATGAGCATTCAGCTGAAATAGTACCTTGCTGAACGCATCGCAGATAGAGGAGGCGCATAATGAACTTTGACCTTGACGCAGACCAGATAGCGTTTCGAGATACTGCCCGGCAGTTTGCGGCCAATGCGTTGGCGCCGCACGCCGCGCAGTGGGATGCCGACGCATACTTTCCAAAAGACGTGCTGCGTCAGGCGGGTGAGCTTGGCTTTATGGCGATGTACACGCCGGAGCAAGACGATGGGCTGGGGCTAAGCCGCCTTGATGCAAGTATTATTCTCGAGGAATTAGCCGCCGGCTGTACCTCGACCGCAGCGTTTATCAGCATTCACAATATGGCGCTGAATATGATTGCGGCTTACGGCACAGCCAAGCTGAAAGACGAGTGGTGCACATCGTTGGCCAGTGGCGACAAGCTGGCGTCGTACTGCCTGACCGAGCCCGGTTCGGGATCGGATGCGGCCGCACTTCGAACCACGGCGACGCAAGACGGCGCAAACTACATCATCAACGGCAACAAAGCGTTTATCTCTGGCGCCGGCGACACCGACATGCTGGTGCTAATGGCACGCACTGGAGATAAAAGCCCCAAGGGCATTAGCGCGTTTGCTATTCCGGCCGACAGCCCGGGCATCAGCTACGGCAAGAAAGAGGAAAAAATGGGTTGGAACAGTCAGCCCACGCGTACCATCTCGTTCGAAGATGTGGCGGTACACTCTGACTACCTGCTCGGCGAGGAAGGGCAGGGCTTTAAAATCGCGATGCAAGGGCTTGATGGCGGCCGCATAAATATTGCCGCCACAGCGATCGGTACGGCGCAGGCCGCATTGGCGACCACGCTGGACTATACACAGCAACGCGAACAGTTCGGGCAGGCGATTAGCAAGTTTCAGGTTAGCCAGTTTAAATTAGCCGATATGGCAACCGAACTCGTTGCGGGAAGACAA
>JBBKXJ010000080.1:0-20500 GCA_037969395.1 Pseudomonadales bacterium | reverse complement strand
TCACTTGGGCTTCTGGTTCGCCCAGCAAGGCTCCATTTACTCATTTGTAGCCCTGATTTTTTTCTATGCGCACCGCATGAGCGTGATGGATCGCAAATTTGACGTCCACGAAGACTAAGAGCCTTCAGCGTATGAAAGGCCTTCAGCGCCTGAAAAGCCTTCAGCGCTCAAAAAGCCTTCAGCGCATAAAGTCTGCACCGCTGACACGAACCAGTAAGAATTCTGCGCAATGAAAGCGATGCAGAATTTATGTTTAAAAAGAGGATAAAAAAATGGACCTAAGAACTTTAACCTACATTGTAGTGGGCTCGACATTTGCGCTCTACATCGGCATCGCCATCTGGGCGCGTGCTGGCAGCACTTCCGAGTTTTACGCCGCCGGCCGTGGCGTCCACCCTGTGCTCAACGGCATGGCAACCGGCGCTGACTGGATGTCAGCCGCATCGTTTATTTCCATGGCGGGCTTAATCGCCTTTATGGGCTTCGACTCCTCCATCTATTTGATGGGCTGGACCGGCGGCTACGTGCTGCTTGCCATGTTGCTGGCGCCTTATCTGCGCAAGTTTGGCAAGTTTACCGTGTCGGAGTTTATCGGTGATCGCTTCTATTCGCCGACCGCCCGCCTGGTGGCGGTGATCTGCCTGATTGTCGCCTCGATCACATACGTTATCGGCCAGATGAAGGGTATCGGCGTGGCCTTTTCGCGCTTCCTCGAAATCGAATACGATACCGGGCTATATACCGGTATGATCATCGTGTTTTTCTACGCGACGCTGGGTGGTATGAAGGGCGTAACCTACACGCAGGTTGCGCAGTATTGCGTGTTGATTTTTGCCTACACCGTGCCGGCAGTATTTATCTCGCTTAATTTGACCGGCAGCATACTGCCGCAGCTCGGGCTGGGATCGACCATGGCCGATGGCAGCGGCACTTATATGCTCGACCACTTGAATGCGATAATTACCGACCTTGGTTTTGCAGTCTATACCGAGCAGCGAATGTCGACTTTTAATATGGTCGCCTTCACCATGTCGTTGATGATCGGTACGGCGGGTCTGCCGCATGTGATTATGCGATTCTTTACCGTGCCCACGGTTAAAGATGCCCGCTCTTCCGCTGGCTGGGCGCTGGTGTTTATTGCGATCTTGTACACCACTGCACCCGCTCTTGGTGCCATGACACGCGTGAACATCGTTGAAACCTTTCAAACCGGTCCAGTCGGCTCACCTGACGGTAACCTGGCATATGCCGAGCGTCCGGAATGGTTCAGAAGCTGGGAAAAAACCGGCTTGTTAGCGTTCGAAGACAAGAACGGTGACGGCCTCATTCAGTATTATGACGACACCAATGAGGAGTTTGCCGCCAAGGCCGAAAGCTTCGGCTGGAAAGGCAACGAAATGGTCAAGGTAGATAACGATATTATCGTTATGGCTAGCCCTGGCATTGCGAATCTGCCGAACTGGGTGGTTGCGCTGGTGGCCGCCGGCGGCCTTGCCGCTGCGCTGTCGACGGCGGCCGGGTTGCTGTTGGCGATCTCGTCGGCCATTTCGCACGATTTGTGCAAAGGCATGTTTATGAAAGGCATCAACGAGAAGCAAGAGCTGCTGGCGGCACGCCTCGCCATGGCGGGAGCGATTCTGGTGGCCGGTTATCTGGGCCTGAATCCACCTGGCTTTGCGGCGCAGGTGGTCGCCCTGGCGTTTGGTCTGGCGGGGGCGTCGATCTTCCCGGCCTTGATGATGGGCATTTTCTCCAAGACGGTGAATAATATCGGCGCGATCGCAGGTATGTTGGTTGGCCTGGTTTGCACCATGGTGTACATCTTCCTGTACAAAGGCTGGTTCTTCATTCCGGGCACCGAAACCTTTGCCAGCACGCCTGAAAACTGGCTGTTTGGCATCCAACCGGAAGCCTTCGGTACGATTGGTGCCTTGTTAAACTTCGGTACCGCCTTCCTGGTGTCTGGCATGACCAAACCTGTGCCGGAGCATATCCAGCATTTGGTGGAAAGTGTGCGTACACCTAGAGGATCGGGTGGAGCTACCCACTAGTAGCTATGCACTAGCAAGGAAGCTGATGCAGTAACAAAAAACCCCGCCTGAGTGCGGGGTTTTTTGTATGTAGGCGCGGTGCGCTATGTGCGTGCGGCAGGAAAAAGTTAATGTAAGGTGTTTCCGCACGCGTGACGCACCCTACGTAAACTTATTTAGTTCCTATACCCAGCGCAGACGCCAGTACATTGTTCGCCAGTCGCCCACCGGTTTTGCGAGCACTGAGCATCAGAAAAATGACTTGCACGCCGTAGATGAACAGATACGACATAGCCAATACAGTGGGTACGCCAGAATTAAATGGCCATGTGACAAAAAAAGCGATGAGAAAAACCAGTGCGATGAGATATAGGTTACGCAACAGCCGCCAACTACTGACGGTGCCAACGACCAAATCACTTTTTGCATTTTGTTGGTACAGGCGTCGCCAAACTTGCATCTGCACTTGCGGGTTGTAAGCCGAGTCATGGATCTCGGGGTGGGCTTGCAAAAGTGGCTCGCGCTCGAAACCAGGGCCTTTGCCGCCAAAGAAGACGCGGTGGCCAGGATGGGCAAAGTTGCGGCGGAAATACAGCAAGCTACTTTTAAACTTGCCGGGCAGGCGCTGCACCAGCAGTAAAGCAGTCGTTGCGATGGTAAACGCAATCGCCGCGGCGATGCTAATGCCAGGACTCAATTGTGACCAATGGGTCAAACTGGAGACAAGGGAATCTACCCCATAAGGCAGTTGCAGCAGAAACAGGAATAGCAGTATTGTATTGAGAAGGTTGAACACGACGAGCAACATACGGTGAAATACTTCATTCATAATCGGGGCCATAGTTGTTGAGAGACAATAGCGAGACAATATAAGCGTTGCGATTTTAATTTGCCAAGTTCGCGCGAATGTTTAACTATTCTTCTACCCCCAATAAAGGTGCAACGGCATGCCAAAAAAAGTTCTTCTTGTAGATGACGAACCCAATATTCTGCTGTCGCTGGAGTTTTTGATGCAGCGTGCCGGTTACCAGATCGAAACCGCGGCCGATGGCGACGCAGCGCTGGCCTGCATCGCGGCAAACCCGCCCGACCTCGTGTTGCTCGATGTGAATATGCCCAAACGCGACGGCTTCGACGTGTGCCAGACTTTGCGCGCCAATCCGGACTGGGCAGCGGTTCGCGTCATCATGCTGACTGCCAAAGGGCGCGATGTTGAGCGCGAGAAGGGGATTGCCCTGGGCGCCGACGATTACATCACCAAGCCGTTCTCCACGCAGGATGTAGTCGACAAGGTGAAGGCACTCCTGGGTGAATAGAGGTGAGTAGATCGGCGCTGTGGCTGGCCATAGCGCTGCAAATGATCGCAGCGCTGGCGGCGCTGTTAGCGCTTGCCTACTTGCCGCAAGCGAGTGCGTCGTCGCTATTTATATGGATTGTTGTCGCGCTGGTGTTTGTGTTTGCAGCAGTGCAACTGATGTTGTGGCGGCGCATTGTAAAAACCATTCTGCGGCCGCTGGCCAGCGTCAAGCGTGGCGCCGACATTATTCTGCAGACCCACGCCGTGCACGAACTGGAATTGCCTGCGAATCACAAATTAGGTGCCGTACCCGAAGCCATCCACGCGCTGGGCGACGAAATTGCCAAATCTCGACACGAGATCGCGCGCGCGCTGAAAACTGGCGCGCAATCTGTAGAAGCACAAAAAACGCAGCTCGAACTAGTCATTCGTGGTTTGAAGGAGGGGGTGCTAGTCTGTGACGAAAATGCCAAGCTGGTACTCTACAGTCCATCCGCTACCCGCTTGTTGGACCATCATCCAGCCTTGGGCCTGGGACGATCGCTATATAAAATACTTCCCAAGGAGCCGGTCGAGCATACGCTTGAGATGCTGAAATCGAGTGATGCCAGGGAGTCGAAAGCCGGAGCTGCCGGCTTTATTTGTTCGGTAGTGAACAAGGAGCGAATGCTGTCTTGCCATCTGGGCTTGCTACCGCAGGCGCTGGACGAGCCGCAGCACGATGCTGCGCACGGGCAGAGTTTCGTATTGACCTTCGACGACGTGACGGCACGCCACAATCTGGTGCGTGACCGCAACAACCTGTTTAACTCCATGCTCGAGCAAGTGCGCGGGCCGCTGGCGAACCTGCGCGCGGCGGCGGAAAATATTGTCGCGTTTGACGACATGCCGGCCGCGCAGCGGGCAGTTTTCTCAAAGCTCGTTGTCGACGAAAGCTGCAAGCTGAGCGAGTTGATGGACACAGTGGCCGCTGGCTTGCGCAATCTTGTTGGCGGCGAATGGCAGACGACCGATATCTACTCAACGGACTTGATCAACGCCATCGCGCGCCGGCTCGCGCAAGCGGGGCAGCTGCAAGTGACCATGACCGGTACACCACTTTGGTTGACGCTGGACAGTCACGCCATGGTGGTGTTGATAGAGTCGCTGTTGCGGCGTATTCAAGCAGAAGTTGGTGTCACCGTTTTTGATCTGGAAGTGCTGCTCGGCAACAATAGTATCTATCTCGACCTCGGCTGGAGCGGCACGCCGCTGCCGAGCGCGGTGCTGCTCGGTTGGCAACAGGAAGAGTTGCCGGATGTCGCAGGCCTTCCCACAGTCAACGACGTGCTGCGCCAACATGGCAGCGATGCCTGGAGCCAGCCGCATCCGCGTATCGATGGTTGCGCCATCGTTCGAATTCCACTGCCTGTATCCGAGCGCCAGTGGGAACCTGAATCACCAAAATTGCCACCCCGGCCCATGGTGTACGATTTTGACTTGAACAAGGGCGGCGCAGGCGCCAGCGCCATCCGCCAAAAACCTCTGCGTGAGCTCGATTACGTCGTGTTCGATACCGAAACTACCGGGCTGAACCCGGAAGAAGGCGACGAAGTGATATCCATTGCTGGAGTGCGGGTGGTGAACCAGCGAATTTTGTCCGGTGAAACGTTTGACCAACTGGTCAACCCGGATCGCGGCATCCCCAAAGACTCTATCCGTTTCCACGGTATCACCGATGAGCAGGTCAAGGACGCGCCGCTGATTGATGCGGTGTTACCGAGTTTTCGCGATTTTGTCGGCGACGCCGTGTTGGTTGCGCATAACGCCTGGTTTGATATGAAATTTCTGCGCCGCCGGGAAGCACAATCGGGGGTGAGATTCGAAAATCAGGTATTGGACACGCTGATGCTCTCCGTGTGTTTGCACGGTCATGAAGTCGAGCAATCGCTGGACGCCATCATCGCCAGATTAGGCGTCGACATCCATGGCCGCCACACCGCGCTGGGCGATAGTATGGCAACTGCGAAAGTATTGCTGGCGCTGATTGATTTGTTGGAGGCGCGAGGCATTGTCACATTGCAGGATGCATTAGATGCTTATCACTAAACACGGCGACTGAAATAGCCCCTATGAGTTCAGGCAATCGACGCTTGCTACTGCTCGCCCTCTGCTTGTTGCTGGTGTTGAATTATCCGTGGCTGGCGATTTTCTCGCAGCAAACCCTGTTGTTTGGCGTGCCATTGCTGCATCTATACCTTTTCGTGCTGTGGTTCGCCATTATCCTCACTGTCAGGTTCTTGCTGACGGGCATGGGTGAGAAAGAGCGTTCTGATGTTGCTGATAAACGCAGCGCCCATGAGAACGATGATGCTGCAAAATAGCGTTATTCTGGCCTCGGCATTTGTCTATCTGGGCATACTATTCGCCATCGCCTATTTTGGCGACAAGCGCGCCGCTGCAAAGCGCAGCATTATCAGTAACCCCTACGTCTACACTCTGTCGATTGCAGTGTATTGCACAGCCTGGACATTCTTCGGCAGTGTTGGCCGGGCGGCCACTACCGGGGTGGGGTTCTTACCAACTTATCTGGGTCCTACGCTGATGGCCGTGATCTGGTGGATTGTACTGCGCAAGATCGTTCGCATCGCTAAAACGCAGCGTATCACTTCTATCGCCGATTTCATCGGCTCGCGCTACGGTAAAAGCGCGCTGCTGACCGGGCTGGTGACCATTATCGCTGTGGTTGGCGTTCTGCCGTATATCTCACTGCAGCTTAAGGCTATTTCCAGCAGCTATTTTATAGTGCAACAGTATCCCGAGCTGGTGATGCCCCTGCATTCAGATGATTTCGCCATATGGCAGGACACCGCGTTTTATGTCGCCTTGCTGCTAGCGGCGTTCACGATTCTATTTGGCACGCGGCAGATCGATGTGACCGAGCGGCACGAAGGCATGGTTGCCGCCATTGCCTTTGAATCGCTGTTTAAGCTGGTAGCATTTTTGGCTGTTGGCGTGTACGTCACGTTTGGCGTATTCGATGGTCCCGGCGCCATCTATTCTCAGATAGCCAACGCGCCGAAGCTGTCCCATTTACTGACGATGGAGGCGCTGCCCGGTGGCTATTCCGCCTGGTTTTCGCTAACCGTTGTTTCCATGCTAGCCATCTTGTTTCTACCGCGTCAGTTCCAGGTGCAGGTCGTGGAAAATGTCGACGAGGCGCATATCCGTAAGGCGAGTTGGCTGTTCCCACTGTATTTGCTGGCTATCAATCTGTTTGTGCTGCCGTTGGCGTTGGGCGGATTGCTGTTGTTCCCAGGTGCAGGCGTTGACCCTGATACCTTCGTTCTCACTATTCCAATGGCACAGAAACAAGAAGCACTGGCACTGCTGGTATTTCTCGGCGGGCTGTCAGCGGCCACCGGCATGGTCATCGTCGCCACTATCGCCCTGGCAACGATGGTATCTAACGAACTGGTTATGCCAGCATTACTGCGCAGCAAATTTTTGCACGTGTCGGAGAAGCAGGATTTAACCTGGTTGGTGCTGGGCATCCGGCGCAGCGCTATCGTTGTTATTCTGTTTTTAGCCTATCTTTATTTCCGCCTGGTGGGAGAGTCATTCGCGCTGGTGACTACCGGGCTGGTGTCTTTTGTGGCAGCGGCGCAGTTTGCCCCGGCGATATTGATCGGTATTTACTGGACCGGTGCCACTCAGCGCGGCGCACTGGTGGGTTTGACTGCTGGTTTCGTCATTTGGACCTACACACTGTTGCTGCCCTCCTTTGCCAATTCGGGCTGGTTGCCGATGAGTTTTATCGAGGAAGGTTTGTTCGGGATGGCGCTGTTGAAGCCTTATGCTTTGTTCGGCCTGTCTGGTCTCGATCATATTACCCACGCCGTCTTCTGGAGCTTGCCTGCCAACACGCTGCTGTTGATTGCGGTATCGCTGTTTAGCCGCCCCGGTGCTATCGAGACGTTACAGGCTCGCGCCTTTGTTAATGTGTTTGAAGGTGAGCAGCGAAAAGTCAACGTCTGGCGTGGTAGCGTGCAAATTGCCGATTTGCAGGCGCTGGTGGCGCGCTTTATCGGCGAACAGGCAGCGCAGCAATCGTTTGCCAGATATGCCAGCCAACAAGGAATCGACTCCGACCAGCTACAAGTAGCCGCACCGCACACCGACCTGGTGAGCTACACCGAGCACTTGTTGGCTGGCGTCATCGGTGCCGCCAGCGCTCGGGTCATGATCTCCACCCTGTTCAAAGGGCAGACGCTCGACATCGCAGATGTGATGGACATTCTGGACGAAACCTCGCAAGTGATGGAATACAGTCACCAGCTGGAACATAAAACCGAGCAACTTGAAGCCGTAGGCAAGGAACTGCGCGCCGCCAACGTACGACTGCAAGAGCTCGACCGTATGAAAGACGATTTTGTATCTACCGTCAGTCATGAGCTGCGCACCCCGCTAACATCAATACGCGCCTTTTCGGAAATATTGCTTAGCGAACCCGACATCGAGCTGGAACAGCGCGAGAAATTTCTGCACATCGTGGTGAATGAAACCGAACGCCTGACCCGCCTCACTAACGATGTGCTCGACCTGGCAAAAATTGAATCGGGCCGTATGGACTGGAACATGCAGCCAACCGATATGCATCAACTGATAGAAGATGCGATCAATTCGGTATTTCAGCTATATCAGGATCGCGGCATCGAATTGCACAAAGATGTGTTGCACGAGTCTGTTACAGCCAATATCGATCGCGATCGTATTCTGCAGGTAATTATCAACCTCTTGTCTAACGCGGCAAAATTCTGTGAGCAGAACGAGGGACAGGTAACAATAAGCCTGAAAGAACAGCACGCTGAACTAAAAATTTGCGTCACCGACAACGGGCCGGGTGTAGAGCCGCAACATCACGCCACGCTGTTCGACAAGTTTCAACAGGTCAGCGACCAGCAACAGGGCAAGCCGAAAGGTACAGGATTAGGGTTGGCGATTTGCAAACGAATCGTCGAACACCATGGGGGGCATATATGGCTTGAGAGTGAGCCGAGTGAGGGCTGCCGGTTCTTTTTTACGTTGCAAACGGCGACGAATTGATCGCGCATGTCTTTTTCGAGCCTTATAACGAGTTGCGCCTCTTTTCTATTGCGTTTTTCTTTCTTGTTATTGGTAACGCCCGTCACGGTGATATCGTCCTTCTCATCATTTAGCGGCGGCGCGCTGTAGACCCTGCGAATGTTACATTCTTCTCGCAGGGTCGTGTGCCGCGACGACGTTACGCTGCTTTTTTGGCGACTTTTTTCGCCGCTTTGCGAGCTTTATTGTTTTTCCCCTTCTTTGCGGGCTTCAGCGCCGCTTTAGTCGCACGCTTGATAGTTTTCTTCTTTTTGCTTTTAACGCCGGCGTTTTTTACTGCCTTGCGGGCCAGTTTCTGTGCAGTGGTTTTTGCCTTTTTGGCCGATACTTTAGCCATATGTAGTCTCCTGCTGTGAATGAGCAGACAAAATAACGTAGATACAAAAGATAGTCTAACGCTATCTTTTGTATAGCGTTGAATATCGCTTCTCTAACGTTCCAGCACATACTGACCTGGCGCATCCCTGAGGATTTTATAACCCTCATGCGGAGCGCCCATTGCCGGTGGCTCAACGGTACTGGTCATTTGCTGGTCCAGCCACTCGCTAAATGCCGGCCACCAGGAACCTGCGTGTTGTTCAACCGTTGCGAGCCAGGTATCCGGGTCGATGTGCTTGTCGCCTGCTTTGTGCGTGTGTATCTGGTAACTGCGGCGCGGATGGCTTGGCCCGCTGACAATGCCGGCATTGTGGCCGCCGGTGGTGAGCAAGAACGTTACCTCATTAGTCTGATTAAGGCTGTGTATTTTGTATACCGATTTCCACGGGGCGACGTGGTCGGTCACCGTTCCCACCACAAACAGTGGCACATTAATGTCGCTGACGGAGATAGGCCTGCCATCCACTGTGTAACGCCCCTCGGCAAGATCGTTATCCATATACAGTTTGCGCAGATACTCACTATGCATGGTATAGGGCATACGCGTACCGTCGGCATTCCATGCCATTAAGTCGTTGAGGCCAGACTCCTTGCCAAGCAGGTAGCGGTCTACCGCCGGATTCCAGATCAGGTCGCCGGAACGCAGCGCCATAAAGGCCCCTCCCATATTTTCTATGCCCAGAAAGCCGCGCTTATTCATCAACGCATCCAGCTGCGCAATAATGCTTTCTCCCAGAAAGCGGCGGATCTCTCCGGCTTCCCTGAAATCCGCCTGCGAGGCGAAGATAGAGAGGCTTTGCAGGCGGTCGTCGTCGTCTCTGGCCATGGCCGCCGCAACAATATATAGCAGCGAGCCACCGATGCAGTAACCCACTGCGTTGATTTTCATATCAGGAACTACCACGTTAATCGCGTCAAGCGCTGCCATGACGCCCAGATTTTGATAGTCTGCCATGGTAATGCCCCGGTCCTCCGCCGTTGGGTTTTTCCAGGAGATCATAAATACAGTCTTGCCCTGGTCGAGCAGGTATTTCACCATCGAATTTTTTGGCGACAGATCAAGAATATAATATTTCATTATCCACGCGGGCACGATAAGCACCGGTTCTGCCCCCACCTGCTCGGTGGTCGGCGTGTACTGAATCAGCTCCATCAGGTTATTCTGATAGATCACCTTACCGGCAGTTATCGCCACGTCTTTGCCCGCCACGAAATTCTCTGTGCCCGGTGTTGGCTCGCCCTTACTTTTCCGTTTTCGGTCAGCAATAAAATTGCTCAGCCCGCGCCGCAGGTTGCTGCCCTTTTCCTGCCGTGTCGTGCGTAGAACTTCAGGATTGGTCGGCAGAAAATTGGCCGGTGAAGTGGCCTCGAGAATTTGTTCGGCCATAAAAGCGACCAACATCCCCTTTTCTTTGTCGACTCCAGCGACACCGGTGGTAGCCTGTCCCCACCAATCGCGGCTTACTAGCCACGATTGCGCCATAGTATTAAACGGCCACCGTTGCCACGCGTCGTCACTAAAGCGGCGGTGGCTGGTGCTGGCAGGCGCGCTTTTGCGTGCGCCCAGCAGTGTGCGCACGTTGTAGACACCAAGCGCAACCAGCTTGCGGATCAGACTTTCGGTCAACTGCAGGCGTTTGCCGGGAGAAATTGCCAGATGCGAGATCCAGTCGGAATAGGCAAGCGCAAGTTCTGTCAGCGACATACCCCGAGTCATCTCGGCCAGAGCCGAGCGAAATCGCTGATCAATATTGTCTGCAGTGTGTGCAGCCAGCAGAGCCTTCTCTATTGGCGCTGTTTGCTCCGTTTCCGCTGCTTTCAAGGCGGGTATTCGGACTGCCAAGGCGGGTAGTCGGGCTGCGGTAAGATCGTTCATTTGTTAATCTCCTGCTATATTTTTGGGGCGACGATATGGGCTGTTATGTGGCGCAAAGTACTGCGCAACCATGCTCATACCGTTTTCAGAGTGACGCGCTACATTAAATAGCTACGTGTTCGAATCTGTTGTTTGGCGAATCGCTATCAAATGTGTTACT
The DNA here is from genome assembly GCA_037969395.1 of Pseudomonadales bacterium. GTDB lineage: Bacteria > Pseudomonadota > Gammaproteobacteria > Pseudomonadales > JAUIET01 > JBBKXJ01. Next base: position 9,635 of record JBBKXJ010000080.1, on the reverse strand, counting down.
TAAAGTGTTACCATAATACTCACTGGCACGGTAACATCAATTAGACGAAAGTCCAATTCCAAACCGTGTCGGCAAGCGAAATAATATGTCACCCATTCAAGGGTGCTTTCTTACCTATTTACCAGGATGTGTAATATGCAGTTAGAAAAGAAAGTGATTGTTATCACCGGCGGTGCTCAGGGCATCGGTTTTACGATGGCAAAAATGCTGGCAGGGCGTGGTGCGCGCGTCGTGCTGGTCGATATGAACGGCGAGCAACTGGATTCGGCCACAGCAGAATTGAAAGCGCTGGGCTGTGAAGCCTACTCATATGTTGCCAACGTCGCCAAGGAAGACGATGTAGTGTCGCTCTTTGATCAACTCGCGACCGATTTGGGGCAGCTGAATGGCCTGATCAACAATGCCGGGATTACCCGCGACGGATTATTGATCAAGGCTGACCACGGCGAGGTACGCAAAAAGTTGTCTCTCGCCGATTGGCAGGCAGTTATCGACGTGAATCTGACTGGGGTATTCCTGTGCGGGCGCGAGGCTGCGGCGCATATGGTTAATCTCAAATGCGAGGGAGTTATTATCAACGTCTCAAGCATTTCACGGGCTGGTAATATGGGCCAGACCAACTATACCGCTGCCAAATCGGCAGTCGCGGCCATGGCGGTCACCTGGGCAAAAGAGTTGGCACGCTACAATATTCGATCTGCGGCAATTGCCCCCGGATTCATCGCTACCGAAATGGTAACCAGCATGAATCAGACGGTATTGGATGCTATTACTTCCAAAATTCCGTTGCGTCGTCTCGGCGAGCCGGAAGAGATTGCGCGCGCAGCGGTAGAGATTTTTGAGAACGACTATATGACCGGGCGAGTCGTGGAAGTAGACGGCGGGCTGCGTCTATAGCGTTAATCGGCACTGTGTTACCGGTACACGGATGTACCGGCAAAATCGCCGAGTGTAAGCCATTAACTTATGGAGCTAAAAAAATTCTAAGAGGCAAAACCAGGCTTGACGTACAACTGCCAGTCAGTTGAAAGCATCGGTTTTACCGTTTACGTTACGCTGGAGGTTTTATGTCTGAGAAATATGATGCGGTCTATCGACGTTCTATTGATGACCCGCAAGGTTTTTGGGGCGAAGCGGCAGGCGACGTGCATTGGTTTTCACCACCAACTGTGGTGCTGGACGACAGCAATGCACCCTTCAACCAATGGTTTGCCGACGGTGAAATCAACGCCTGCTACAACGCACTGGACCTGCACGTAGACCAGGGCCGGGGCGAGCAGGCGGCGCTGATTTACGATAGCCCGGTGACGAACACGGTACGTTCCTACACTTATCTGGAATTGCGCGACGAGGTCGCCCGGCTTGCAAGTGTTCTGCAAGCCAACGGTGTTAGCAAAGGTGATCGGGTGGTCATCTACATGCCCATGATTCCTGAGTCAGTGATGGCCATGTTGGCCTGCGCTCGCCTCGGTGCGATTCACTCCGTGGTATTCGGTGGTTTCGCCGCCAACGAACTGGCGGTGCGCATCGACGCCGCCGAACCGAAGATGATTATGAGCGCGTCTTGCGGCATCGAGACGAGCCGGGTGATCGAATACAAACCGCTGCTTGATGAAGCTATCGATATCGCCACCCATAAGCCTGCAAAATCGCTGGTGTTGCAGCGTGAGCAAGCGCCTGCAACGCTGAATGCCGATCGCGATCTCGACTGGGCGCAAGAGGTTGCCGCTGCCCAGGCTGTCGACTGCGTACCGGTACCCGCAACGCATCCACTGTATATCCTGTACACCTCCGGAACCACTGGTCAGCCCAAGGGTGTTGTACACGACACTGGCGGTTACGTGGTTGCGCTGAAATGGACCATGACCAATCTGTATGACATACACGCTGGCGATGTTTTTTGGGCAGCGTCGGATGTCGGCTGGGTAGTGGGTCACTCCTATATCACTTACGGCCCGCTGCTGAATGGCAGCACTACCGTAATCTACGAAGGCAAGCCGGTAGGCACGCCAGACGCCGGCGCATTCTGGCGGATGATCGAACAGCACAAGATCAAAGCCCTGTTCACAGCACCGACGGCCATTCGCGCCATCAAGAAAGAAGACCCGGAAGGCAAATTGCTAAAAGACTATGATTTGTCGTGCCTGGAAACGCTATTCCTTGCCGGCGAGCGCTGCGACCCTGACACGCTGGAATGGTCCGCGCAAGTGCTGCAGGTGCCGGTGATAGACCACTGGTGGCAAACCGAAACCGGCTGGGCAATTTGTGCTAACTGCAAGGGTATTGAGTTAGAGGAGGTGCGCGCCGGTTCGCCGACTTTTGCCGTACCTGGTTACGAGTTGCATACGCTTGATCCCAGCGGCAAAGAGTTACCGCGGGGCGAGCTGGGCGCGCTGGCGATAAAACAACCCTTGCCGCCTGGCGTATTTACCACATTGTGGAAGAACGATGATCGCTTTGTAGAATCCTATTTCAAGAGTTTTCCGGGCTACTACGAAACCGGTGATGCCGGCTTTATCGACGAGCAGGGTTACGCCTATGTGATGGCGCGCACCGACGATGTGATCAACGTGGCTGGTCATCGACTTTCTACTGGCGGCATGGAAGAAGTGCTCGCGTCGCATCCGGATGTCGCCGAATGCGCCGTCATCGGTATTGCTGATAAGCTGAAAGGCCAGATGCCGTTGGGACTGATGATATTGAAAGACGGTGCGGCCAAATCCGCTGAAGAGGTATGCGCCGAGGCGGTTAGTTTGGTGCGCAAAAAAATAGGCCCGGTAGCGGCCTTTAAACTGTGCGCCGTTGTTCAACGTTTACCCAAGACTCGCTCAGGCAAAATACTGCGCGGCACCATGCGCGCAATAGCCGACGGCGATGACTACAAAGTACCGGCTACCATTGATGACCCGGCTATTATTGATGAGATTACCCAGACACTTGTCGGCTTGGGATACCCAAAGCTTTAAGTTATCTAAAAGTGGCAGCCTTGCTTGCTAAAAATGCCGGTTTCAATGCCGGCTTCACGCCGTCGACCAATGACGGCCATCATATGTATCAATTCCCTGGAGGAATGACGGCATGAGTAACAAACGTGAAGTAGTAGTATTGAGTGGCGTACGTACCGCAATCGGCGATTACGCCGGCAGCTTAAAAGACATCCCACCCTGCGATTTGGCGGCCCAGGTGGTCGCCGAGTCGGTCAAGCGCGCAGGCGTTAAACCGGAAGATATCGGCCATGCGGCCTTCGGCAACGTGATTCATACCGAGGCGCGCGATATGTATTTATCGCGTGTTGCGGCGGTTAATGGCGGTTTACCGCACGAGACTCCGGCAGTCACGCTAAACCGTTTGTGCGGCAGTGGATTGCAGGCCATCATTTCGGCGGCGCAGCTTATTCAGCTGGGGGATTGCGATGCGGCCGTGGCCGGTGGAGCCGAGTCCATGAGCCGCGCCCAGTACTGGTTGCCCAACGAGCGTTTTGGTAAACGCATGGGCGACGGTAAAGTGCTTGATGCGATGGTCGGCGCGCTAAGCGACCCGTTCGAGGGCAATCACATGGGTGTGACCGCCGAGAATGTCGCCAAAAAGTGGAGTATCAGTCGTGAAGAGCAAGACAAGTTGGCGGTAGAAAGCCATCATCGCGCTGCCAAGGCAACCGAGGCGGGCTATTTTAAAGAGCAGATATTACCCATCGATATCAAGGTCAAACGCGAAACCGTCGCCTTCGCTACCGATGAGCATATTCGCGGTGACGTCAGCGTAGAGAGTATGGCAAAACTGCGACCGGCATTCGACAAAGAAGGTTCGGTCACTGCCGGCAACGCATCGGGCCTCAACGATGCTGCGGCTGCGATAGTAATGATGGCTGCTGAGACCGCAGAGGCCAAAGGATTGAAACCGATGGCGCGGTTGGTCGATTACGCCTTCGCCGGTTGTGATCCCAAATACATGGGAATTGGCCCGGTTCCGGCCATTCGCAATGTGTTGGAGAGATCCGGTCTAAGCGTGGGCGACTTCGACGTAATCGAGCTGAACGAAGCCTTTGCCGCGCAGGCGCTGGCAGTGGTGCGCGATCTTGATTTACCCGTGGACAAGGTCAACCCCAACGGCAGCGGTATCTCGCTCGGCCACCCGATCGGTGCCACCGGCGCTATTATCTCGGTTAAAGCCTTGTACGAGCTGCAGAGAACCGGCGGCCGTTACGCGCTGGTCAGCATGTGCATTGGCGGCGGCCAGGGTATTGCGGCAATCTTTGAGAGAATATAAAAGGGCCGAGAGGATATAGACGCACATCGTTCCCTGAACTGGCGTGGTGCCACAAAGTGGTGCCACGCTACCACTTCACTCGGTACGTTCTTGTGAGGCCGTCGCGCCTCGCAGTAATCCTCGGTACACCATACTGATAAACCCGCAACTCAAGACACGACAGTAAACCGGGTTCGATGAACTGCGGCCGTTGAGCTACGCTTTCATATTTGCAACGAGTTGATTCAGGGCATGGCGAACTTTAAAACGCATTTTTTTGTGGCGTCAGTCGTGAGTGGCATAGCATCGGTAACGGCGTTGGCGGCGGAACTCGCGAGCCTCGGGCAGGCGTTGGCATATTTTGCAATCGGCCTGATTGGCGGCATCTTACCTGATATTGATGCCGATAATTCCGCGCCTGTTCGACTACTTTTCAATGTGCTCGCGCTCGGCCTGGCATTTTTATCAGTGTTTTATCTGGTCGACCAACTCAGCATTGTTGAATTGGTGCTGGTTTGGGGTGGAATCTACGTCTCAATCCGCTATTTGGTATTTGCGCTATTCACGCGCTTCACTGTGCATCGAGGCATATTTCACTCCATTTTAGCAGCCGTGTTTTTCGCGGGTCTGACAGCCAGTGTCGCAGCTCACGGCTTCAGCAGTCCCGCTCAAATTGCCTGGCTCAGTGGTTCTTTTTTATTCATGGGCTATTTAGTGCATCTCACTTTGGACGAGGTGTATAGCGTGGATCTGCTCAACAGGCGAGTAAAAAAATCCTTTGGCAGCGCACTGAAGATACTGTCACTAAAGCGTGTTTGGCCGTCGTTGGCGCTTGGCGTAGCAACCTATGCTGTGTTGACGACGACGCCGAGTTTTTCTGCATTTGTCGACACGACCTTCGACAGCCGGCTTTATCAGAATATCAGTGCGCGGTTGTTGCCGAGGCGCCAATAGTTTGCAAGCTTGAAACCACGAGTGTCTACCGCAACACCTGTGGCCGCTAGCGGCGTGTTGCATTTTGCAGAGGCTAAAAAGACAAGCTGGGCGAACCTGCGCGACGGCATCGTTGAAATTGGTCGCCGCAACGAGGCATGAATACCTTCTCTCCATCAATCAAGTGTTTTGTACGGCCGGCGGTAGCGTGCCGGTGCTAGTCGTGGTATCGCGGCGCAATAACAACGCAATCGCCACCAGCACTACCACGCTGCCAGGCAGCCATTGCCAGCCAATGCGCTGCGGTTCGGTAAAGAACGACACCAGCATCGAAACGAATGGCACAAGATAGCTGTAGGCAGTGACTGCGCCCGGCGTCAATACGGCGGTAGCGCGCTGCATTAGCCAAAACGTCACGCCGCTGGAGAATACGCCCAGGTAGACAAGCAGCAGCGTGTCCAGTAGCGTCATCTGCAACAGTCGCTGCGGTTGGTCGCCAAAAGCGCCAGGCAATGCAATCAACGCCGCGCCTATCACAAGGCTCCAGAACGTGCGTACCTCAGCGCGTGGAGAAAGCCACTCTCGGGCTATGCCCCACTTGCTCAACACCGGATAAAGCGCGGAGGCAATGCAGCCCAAAAAAAAGATTGCCGCGCCAATGCCGAGCTGAACTTCATTGAATTGGCCTGCCGATTCAGCCCAGGCCAGGCCAAGCGCACCCATTGCACCCATTGCCAGAATACCCAGCAGCTTAACGGCACGCTGCTCGACGCCGATGACTCGCCCAAAGAAGTAGGCCAGTAGCGGCACGCTGACGTAGAGTGTCGCCATCGTTAACGCGCTGGTGCGATGCGCAGCCCAGAACATAGCGCCGAAAAACCCAGCCAGGCTAAGCCCCATGAGAGCGTATAGCGCCAATCCGGGCAGGCTTGGGAGCACACCGGGATGACGCCATATCAGCGGTGCCAGCGCCAACGCAGCTATGCAAAAACGCAAAGCGGTTAACAGCAGCGGCGGTAAGCCCTCGCTCAACAGGCCTACTGCCGGGAATGACAGCCCGACAATCAGCGCCCAGAGCAGCATCTCCTGATGGGCTGATTGCTCGGTGTGCGTGGTGGTTGTCATCTCTTGATAACCTCTGCGTCGATTGTTGTTGGGCATTGTTGTTAAGCAAAAGTGCTACTGTTGCAGCGGAATAGCAATAGGTCGAAGCGGCGCGGCGTCGGCACCGCGCAGCTTCAGCGAGCCGCCAATAAAGGCGAACTCGTAAACCTTGTCGCGTGACAACTCCTCGAGATAAGCCAATTCGATGATCGGCGTGCCCTGTTCCGCGAGCAGGTAAGTGTGTACCGGTATATAGTCGGTTTCCAACTCGGACGGAAACGACTCGAAGCTCAGATTATCGGCCCCAACAATCATTGCGCCACTGCGCTCAACCAGAAATCGAGCAGCATCCAGACCCATGCCGGGAGGGTTAGCCATGAACGCGGCCGTATCCTCGTAGCGCTGCATGCGCCCTGTGCGAATCAGTACCACGTCGCCTACCTGCAACTCTGTTTTCTGTTTTTTCAAGGCCATTTCCAGATCGTCTCGTGTCACCCTATAGCCATCGGCCAGCATGTCCAGCCCCTTCGAAGCAGCGACGTCAATTAATATGCCCCGCGCGATGATCGGTGGAAAGTTTTCAACGCCCGCCACCTGCCAGCCGCGATCGCCGGCGTGTTCGGCTGCGCTGAAACCATTCCAGATTTTGCCGTCTAACCCGAAGTGATTGAGCGCGTCGATGTGGGTGCCCATATGGGTGTACATGGAGATTGCCGCACCGGTGTAGCTGACGTGTTCGTTCATCTGCTTACCGAGTTTAAGCGGGTCATCGATGACCGTGCCATGTGGGGTATGCGTCATCCACATCTGATAATGCGGATCGCCAGCCGCTTGCCAGCTGGGCATGCCGATAAAGTACTCAACCGACAAGTCGTAATTCTTGCCGCCCGCCAACCGCGAAAGCACCGCGGCCTGCGATTTGGCCGTGATGAGGTTGAGTCGTCCGATTTCGTCGGCAGGCCCCCATGGGCTAATGCCAACCGCGCGCTCGGCAGCGGTCGTTGTGGCAGTGAATGCTGCCAGCAGCAGTAGCGATGTTACTGTTGTTAGGAATATGCGTTGCATGATGTGGTTCTCCCAAAAATTGTGAAATGACGTGGCAAGTTTGGTTGTGTACCGGCATTGCCACATTGGAGGTCACTCTACAGTTCTACTGGCGATTGATAATCTCGTCAAATGGAATAACATTGTTCACAAATATGCACTAATAGAAAACCAATGCACTCTTTGCCCGATATAGCGGTGTTCGTGCAGGTCGTAGATAGCGGTAGCTTCACGGCAGCGGCTGAACGATTGGAAATGTCCAAATCCGCTGTTAGCAAGTATGTGACCAGGCTAGAAGGTCAGCTGGGCGTGCGGCTGCTTAACCGCACCACCCGACGCTTAAGCCTGACGGAGGCGGGCCAGGTATTTTATGAGCGCAGTCGCAGCGGGCTGGCAGCTATTGCGGACGCACAAGCCGAGGTGTCGCACTTGCAAGGCGAGCCTCGCGGCACGCTGCGTATTAATACGCCAATGTCTTTTGGCATTCTGCACATCGCACCGGTGCTGGCAGAATTTTCGCGGAGATACCCTGACGTGACGGTCGATATGAATCTCGACGACCGCCATGTTGACGTGATTGAGGCCGGCTTCGATGTGTCGGTACGCATCGCGGAGCTGCCTGATTCGTCGCTTGTTGCGCGGCGTTTAGCGCCGTGTCGACATGTCATCGTGGCCGCGCCTGAATATCTTGCACGCTGTGGCACGCCGCGCACGCCTGAGGCGTTGCGTGACCACCATATCGTTAGCTTTCGCTATCAGGAGTCAGCGCTGCAATGGCATTTTCAAACGCGAGGGGAAAATCCGGTTGCCGTATCTGTAACGGCTGCATTGACCTTGAATAACAGCCTTGCCATTCGTGAAGTAGTTTTGCAAGGGGGCGGGATCGCGCGTATTCCAACGTTTGTCGTGGGCAAAGACATTCACGAAGGCCGACTGGCTGCGATTCTAGGCGAGTACGACATACTGCAAGTGTCGATATTTCTCGTCTACTCGCATCGGCGCTACCTACCGCCAAAAGTGCGCGCGTTCCTGGATTTTATGGCCGAACGGATTTCTTCAACGCCGTATTGGGATTGATGCGTAGCGGATTGACCATTGGCCTCCAGGTTTGAGTAAAATTGTGCGGGCGGCGTTCTGTGGGGCGTATCCTGTAGACAGCTTTTGTAAACAACTTAGGATCGCGATAAGAATTCCGGGTAACCGGCATTCCTATCGCGATCCAACTGAGTCGACCTCATGAACAAATCCTGGAAGTTCGAAGCGCTGATTCTGGGCGCATTGCTGTGCGTGGGCCTGCTATCCATAGGCTATTTGCTCGGCAAATCGGCTATCGAGTTCAAGGAGTACGAACGCACGGTCACCGTCAAAGGGCTGGCCGAGCATGAAGTCGCCGCCGATGTTGCAATCTGGCCGATAAAATTTATCGTTGCAAATAATAAAACCGAAACGCTGTACTCCAACCTGGAGTCTACAGCCAAAGCCGTTAACCAGTTTCTCGCCAGGCAGGGATTCGCCGAAGACGAAATAACCACCAATGCGCCCTCCATAGAAGACAAGAAAGCCCAAAGCTATGGGGGCAACGGCGAGATTCCTTTCCGCTATTTAGCCAGCCAGGTCATTACCGTTTATACGCAGCAGGTTGATGCCGTTAGGGAGGCGAAAAAGCAGCTTACGCAACTGGGTAAAACGGGTGTAGTCATTGTTGGCAACGACTACGCTGCCCGCACCGAGTATTTATTCAACGGTTTGAATGCGCTCAAACCGGCGATGGTGGAAGAGGCAACCCGCAAAGCGCGAGAAGTTGCCGAAAAATTTGCAGATGACTCCAACAGCCGTCTCGGCAAAATTAAACAAGCCAGGCAGGGCCAGTTCAGCATAATAGACCGCGACAGCAATACGCCGCACGTTAAAAAAGTGCGGGTCGTGTCTACCGTTGAATATTATTTGGCGGATTAAACAAAGGGATTACAAGCGGCCGCCGATTCGCAATGTAACTGCATCGCTGCTGCCCTTGTTGTCGTTGAAAGTTCGACGGTCGCCGTTGCGTAGCGGATTCTTCGCGTGCCAGCCCCACGCTGGCAAACCAGCCTTACGAACGGTTGTGGTAGCGGCCCCGCAATTGCCAACTTTCGCTGTCGGTTTCAAGAATAAGCCGCTCCGATTCATTGCTTGCATAACTCACCCCAAGGGGAATGGCACTTAGTTAAGGTCAATCGAAGCTGCAGAGGCCTGAATAGAGGGAGAATTTTCGGGACCTTCCCTAGCAGGGACGCTAGGGATAGAGCCTCCAGGGACGGATTTACGGCGTG
>JBBKXJ010000079.1:0-8228 GCA_037969395.1 Pseudomonadales bacterium | reverse complement strand
CCATATGCAAGGTACAGCGGGCCCAGCGGCGTATCCATTCCAAAAAACAGGCTGCCTGAATAAATCTGATCCGCCAGATCGAAACTCTCTTTTGCCAACCAGGTGTTGCCAATCTCCAGTGAACCGCCTAGATACAACGGTATATCCAGCATCAACCCGCTGCGTCGGCTGATGCGACGGAAATATACAGCTCGCGCCAGCGCCAGATTTTGACCAACGATGGCATTCGGCTGCAAGCCTGATAACCGCAAAAAACCACCGAGTCCTTCACTGAATTGTGGCTCGGCGTCAAGATCGTCAGAGCGTAACAATTCGGCACCCAGCACAATGCGGTTAATTTCGTTCCAACCAAATGCCTGCAGCCCTTCAAACCGCAGCCGCTTAAAATCCTGATCAGCGCCGATGTCCTGGTCCGAAACCGTATACGACAATTCAAACCGCGAGCCTCGGCTGGGGAAAAAAATGCTGTCCAGCGTATCGTAGGAAAATTTCGCGAAATAATTACCGTCGTTAAATTCAATGGTATCGAGCTGCGGCGGACCAACGCGCACGCTGGCACGACCCTCGGAACGCGCCACGCCCAGCCGCAACTCTGCGGTGTTACTCAGTACCCGTCCAATACTCAAACCTGCGATATGACGACGTACCCGAAACTCGCCCAGCTCCTGGCTATCCTCAATAAAGGCGATATTTTCAGCCCGGAAACTATACGACGGCTCGACAAACCAACGCTGTGAGTAGTCCAGCGGTTGATAGAAGTTGCTGGTGAACTCCATGGTCTCGCCAATCTGCGCACGGGAAAACCACTCGGCGCCGTAGCGATTAATCGAGTTCTTACGGTAACTGGCAGCGATGTCATGGCTGTCGTCGCCATCAAAATCGTTAGTCAGACCGAACCCCAGCTGAACGTAGTCAGCACCCCAGTATTTGTCTTTGGTTTTAATCAACAGGCCAGTCTGCCCGGCACGCGTGATCAGCGCGTAATTGACCAGGTCAAAATAGCCCAGGGCATAAATATCGGTGATGTCGTCACGTATCAATTTCTGATCGAACGGTTCGCCTTCTTGCTGCCGAATTTTATTGCGAATCACTCGGTCGGCAATGGGCGACCGATTCTTCACGTGAATAAAACTGATTTTGGGCTTCGCTTCACGCTGCAACGCTTGCCGCTGATCTGCCTGCGAGCGCCCTAACGCGGCCAATGCCTCAGCATTGCGGCTGGCGTACTCATAACCTTTATCGATAGCCTCCCGCCCTTTGGAAAAGTCCAGGCTGGAAAACGCTTGCAAGTCGGGCTGCAGTAATAGATCGCTTTCGCGCAGCAATCCAATCTGTACGGCAGAGTTTTTGCGAGTGAGAAAGTTGGTCAGCTGGTCCATGACGGAAAATACACTGCTAATGTCTTCTTTCTTATATAGCGGTGCACCAATATCAACTGCAATGATGCGGTCGACGCCCATGCCTTTGACCACGCTGACCGGTATATTATTAGCAATTCCGCCGTCAACCAGCAGGCGGCCGTCCAGCTCCTGCGGCGCTAGCAAACCTGGTATAGACATACTCGCCCGCACCGCCTGCGCAAGATTACCGGCGTCGAGCAGCACTTCATCACCCGTTGCCATGTCGGTGGCGACGGCGCGAAAAGGTATCACCAGGTCGTCAAAGCTCTTGTTTGTCGGCACCCAGGCGAACAGATCGTTTAACACCAGGTCGAGCTGCTGCCCCTGCAGCAGACCGGTGGGAAAGCGAATGCCTCCGTCTTTTAACGTCAGGCGGTTCTTGACCAGAAATTTGTAGTCGTCCTGCTTGCGTTTAAACGGCAAGCGGTCGCGTCCGGGGTCATCGGTCAATGCATAGGTCCAATCCAGTTCGGTTGCAATTTTATCGATAGTGTCGACGGAATAGCCGGCGGCATATAAGGCGCCGATAATCGCCCCCATACTGGTGCCTGCAATCGCATCGATGGTGATGTTATGCTCCTCAATTGCGCGTAGTACGCCGATATGAGCCAGCCCGCGAGCCGCACCGCCGCTCAACACGAGGCCAATTTTTTCACGCGGTTCGGCAGCAACGACGTTGCCGCTGCCTATGAATAAGCTGACGAATGTGAGAGCGATGACAATGATTATTTTTATGCGTCTTAAGACGGCGATGTTATGCATTCAGCGAGCCAAATAGATTTATAAAGTTATGCAGCCTATTTAATAACAAGCGACGCAAGCGAATAAAGCAAATTATCAGCGGAGGAGTTTACAAGACGAGCAAGACGACACCGTCAAGGCAGGATAAAAATGGGTGTGCCGTCGTCTACCATGTCCCAAATTTCGTCCATGTCGCTGTCAGTCACAGCAATGCAGCCATCGGTCCAGTCTTTATTTTCATAGCGGTGGGTGGCGGCATTGTAGTAGCTGGGGCGGCCGTGGATCATAATCATGCCGCCCGGATCAGCGCCCGCTTGCTGCGCGCGGCGAACATCTCTGGCATTGGGATAGGAAATATGAATTGAACGATAGAAGCGGCTGTTCTCATTGCGCCAGTCGAGAACATAGCGCCCTTCAGGCGTGCGCAAATCACCTTCATGCAATTTGTGTCCAATCGGCTTTTTCCCCAATGACACGCGATATTCCCTTAGCGTTCGACCGTTGTTTAACAGGCGCAGCACTCGGTCCGACTTCAACACCAGCACTGCACTAACGGTTTCGGTATTGGCAAACGCCGAAGCACTCATGGCACAGCAACAGACTAACGACAGAAAAATGGCAAAACGCATAGGGTTGTTATGTTGTGAAATATTCACATTAAGTTTAGCGTATTTGCGTAATTGCACAAACCTGCGAAGTTAAGCGAATTGCGATTTTTATTAGCTCCCCAGCTCGGGGTTTTTACCGGTTTTATCTTTATAGAACGCTTTGATCAGCGGCAGATCTTTTGCAATATCGCCGCTGGGTTGAAACGTTGGCCCAAAACCGACCTTCTTATGCGGAAAATCTGCGTACGCACACACGATGGGAACATCGGCACCTTCGGCGATGCGGTAAAAGCCGGTTTTCCATTCGTTTACTTTGCTACGTGTTCCCTCCGGCGTGATTAACACAATAAGGCGCTCGCTGGTTCGATAGACGTCGATCACCTGGCGCGCCACATTGGTGGCTTTACTACGATTCACCGGAATACCGCCAAGCCATTTGCTGAAAGCGCGGTAAGGTGGTTTAAACAGAGTGTGCTTACCAAGCCAGTGGATTTTCATGCGCAGGGTAAACATAACCGCCAGCAACAGTACGAAATCCCAATTGCTGGTATGCGGGCCGGCGATCAGCACGATTTTTCTGGGCCGCGGCGTGTCACCGCAAATCTCCCAACCAAGCAGCCGCAGTGCGTATTTGCTGATTACGTGACATACGGGAGTGACTATTGGGGTATTAAAAATTGTTCTGGACATTGACTCTCATTTGCTTAATGCATGCAACCAGCCAGATACGCGCCAGTCTGTTTGCTAATTCTTATACTCGGCTTTGCTGCCGTCGACCTGCGACGTGATGGAACGAGTCACATCTTCATTGCTCAACATACCCGCATTCCAGGTAGCCATGTAGTTCAATCCGTCGCTCACCGAATGGTCGCGCACGTAAAGCAACATTTCCTTGGTGCCGCGTATCGCCAACGGTGACTTGGTTGCAATCTCGTGGGCGAGCTCACTCACAGCCTGCAGCAAAGTTTGCTGGTCGGTATGTACCGCATTAACGAAACCCAGCCGCTGCGCCTCGTGCGCGCCAAAGTCGCGACCGGTATAGGCCAGCTCGCGCACCACACCCTGTGGAATCAGCGTTGGCAAACGCTGTAACGTACCGACGTCTGCTGTCATGCCGATGTCGATTTCCTTGATTGCAAAGTTTGTCTGCTCGGTGCAAAAACGCATATCGGTACAGCAGACCATATCGACACCGCCACCGATACAACTGCCGTGTATAGCGGCCAGCACCGGCTTACGGCACTGCTCTATAGCTGTCAGATTTGCCTGCATACGCAGCACTTTCAAGCGAAATTTTTCTGCCCGCCGCGCCGGCTCAATGCCCGAGGCAGTAGTCAACTCTTCGAACACGGCAAGATCGAGGCCAGAGCAAAAATGCTTGCCGCGGCCGGTCAGTACCACCGCACGAACTTCGTCTGCTTGATCAATTTGGCGGAAACACTGTTCCAGCTCAGCCCACATTTGCATATTCATGGCGTTCGCCCTGTCGGGACGATTCAGAAAAACGGTGGCAACCGCACCATCAACTTCAATTTGCAGCGTTTTATAGTCTGACAACTCGGTCACTCTTGCGTCCTCCAACAGGATCTACATCTGCTTCAGCGTTATTTTTGGCGTGCAGTTTACACCAACATCGCGGCGGAGAAAGTGGTCTGAACAGGATTTTATTATTGCGTGCGGAGTGGTTAGATGCACGCTGGAGCATGCTCCGAACTGCACAGCGGCGATCAGGGCTGCCAACGATAGCGCTTAAGACTGATGCGTCCATTAACCAGGATCACGCCTTCGGCGTGCAGGCACTCACTTTGCCGTTGGTAGGCTGGGCTGCCATGCGGCAGTGAAATTCTACCACTTGAGTTAATCACTCGATGCCAGGGTAAGGCGCTGCCCGACGGCAGGCGTTTCAGGGTATGACCGACCAGCCGAGCAGCGCCCGGCAAACCGGCCAGCTCGGCTACCTGACCATAGGTTGCCACGTTGCCTGCTGGAATCTGGTGTACCACCTGTATAATCGCCAGCCGGTTTTGGTCGTTCACCGCAGTTTTTTCTCCAGCTGCAGCTTGATCTGTGGCCACTCATTGCTGGTGATGCTGTAATAAACCGAGTCACGAATATAACCATCCGGGCAAATCACGTGACTGCGAAAAACCCCTTCCTGGCGCGCGCCAATGCGCTGTATCGCGAGTTGCGAAACGGTATTGCGTGCATCGGTCTTGAATTCAACGCGAATACATTGCTTATCTTCAAATGCGTGGGCTAACAGCAGATATTTGCAGCGTGTATTGATGCCGGTTCGCTGGCCGGTAACGCCAAGCCAGGTCCAGCCGATTTCAACTGATTTGTGCTGTTCGCGTAACGCCAGAAAGCTGGTAGACCCCAGCGCCTCACCGCTGTTTGCATCGACGATGGCGAAGGGAATCCTTTGCCCTGCCTGATATTCATCCAACGCCTTGTCAATAAAAGTTTTAACATCGTGCAGGTTATTAAAAGCGTTGCAGGGCATATAGCGAAACACGCTTGCGTCATTACCGTGCCTGAGCAGGTCAGGCGCGTGACTGGACGCAAGCAGCTCCAGCCGCACGTTGTCTTTCTGCAACGTTGGCGCGCCCATAAAGCTCACAGCGTGTTTAAACATATAGACATAAATAGTTAGCCTGTTTTGAACGCAGCTATTCGCGACTAAAGTAGCTCACACTAGCAGCACCACCTTGTGGGAGCGACGTTAGTCGCGAAAAATTACTGCTTACAGGTTATTGATCTCCCGGTTCAGTTCAAACTGTCTGGATGTCACGTGCCGCTCCAGCGATTGCATGCGCTGTTCCAGCGTATCGAAGCTCTTCTTGTATTGTTGCACGACGCTTCGTTTTCTATCCAGCGAATGAAAGTCCTGCTCTTCCTCTCCTAACGCTTCATCAAAGCGGCGACTGGTGCGCTGTCTGCGCCGGGTTGTCTCGTCCAGCTCGTCGAGAATGGTACTCTCGTCGGCGGCGATAGAGTCAGGCGTGGGTAGCAGAAATATACTCAGCAGATAAACCGGAATAATAATGCCGGGAATAAACAGCAGACAGGTGATTGCCATCAGCCTGACCATCCAGCTGCCAACCTGGAAGCGCTCTGCCAAACCCGCACACACGCCGGCAATTTTGCCTTGTTCGGGCAAGCGGTACCAGCGACGGCCGCTCAGGTTTAGGTGACGGGTGCCGCGACCACATCGACGGTAGCGACGACTGCGTTTGCTATGGCTCATGTTAAGCTCCTCCTGATTTTTCTTTCCAGTGACTATCCTGGGCGTCCAAAATTGCCTCCAGGTTAGCGATGCGTTCTTCAAGTTTGGCCGCGCGCTCAAGGGTACGCTCCACCTCGGCCCACTCGTCTTGCGAGAGTTCGCGGCTTTGGCGGCGCTTGTCCTTATAGTGCATGTTTAACCACATCGGCATAACGATGACGATAAACAATATCATCGGCACAAACAGCGGTCCTAAAAAATCCATACCAGTAAATTTCCTGTTGTTGAGTGAGTGACAGCAAGTTTGCTATTGAATCAGTGAACACCTGGCCTACTCGGCATTCTGATCCTTTTTCATCCGTGCTTTCAATTCGGCCAGCTGTTCGGCGATTTTTTCTTCATTTTCCAAATCGGCGAAGGCGTCGCGCAAGCCCTGTTTGCCGAGGTCGTACGACTCGACCTGACCTTCCAGTTCGTCGAGTTTGCGTTCGTAATGCTCAAACTTCGCCAACGCATCATCGACCGCATCCTTGCGCAAATGCATGCGTACTTCAAGCCGCGAACGATTACTGTCGGCGCGCATCACCAGCGTTTTCTGGCGTGCTTTGGCGTCGGCCAGCTTTAATTGCAGCTGCTCGATGTCGTCGCTTAATTTCGCCAGCTGAATATCGTACTCTTCCAGTTCGTTACGCACGGCGATTGTATCTTGCTCAATATCGTGTTTTTCCAACAGCGCCGCGCGGGCCAAATCTTCGCGGTCTTTTTGAATGGCCAGTGCTGCCTTGTTCTCCCAGTCGTGCGCGAGCTTGGTTAACTGCTCGGCCTTGCGGTGCAAAGTTTTCTTGTCGGCCAGCATGCGCGCTGACGTGGTGCGCACTTCTACCAGTGTTTCCTCCATCTCGATAATCATTTGCCGTACCATTTTTTCAGGATCTTCGGCCTTGTCGAGTAGAGCGTTGATGTTTGCGTTAGCGATGTCGGTGACGCGTGAAAAAATACCCATGACGTGTGTTCCTGTAACAGTTGTTTGTAAAACCCGGTTCGCGACATGACTGGCATGCCGAAAACTTGTTTGGCAATTGAACATTGCCGTTTATCTCTTGCAAGTAACGTATTGCAGCAAGCGGGCCAACTTTACCGATTATCTTATCTCGTTGTATTTGTTGATTTATTTCAATTTCCTCGGTTAGCAACACCGAACGTTAACTGTGTTTTTTAACCATTAGTTAGCTATTAATGCTAATATATAGCCATTATGGCTACCAACTCAACTCCATCCGAAACACGTTTGCTAGGTGAATCTGCCGCCCTTAGTCAGGCATTGCAGCACGTCTCCGCCGTCGCGCCGCTGGACAAACCGGTGTTAATCGTCGGCGAACGCGGCACCGGCAAGGAACTGATTGCGGCGCGCATGCACTATTTATCGACCCGCTGGGAACAGGAATACCACAAGCTCAACTGCGCCGCCATTAGTGATTCATTAATCGAATCAGAGCTGTTTGGCCACGAAGCCGGCGCGTTTACCGGTGCCTTGCGGCGCCATATTGGCCGGTTCGAGCGCGCTGACGGCGGCAGCCTGTTTATGGACGAACTGGCCACCACCGGCGCGCGCGTGCAGGAGCAATTGCTGCGCATTATCGAATACGGCGAGTTTGAACGATTAGGTGGCAGCAGCAGCCAGCAAACCGATGTACGCCTGATTGCCGCAACCAATGAAGACCTGCCTCGACTGGCGGATGAGGGGAAATTTCGGCTGGATTTACTCGACCGGCTCAGTTTCGACGTGATTACCTTGCCACCATTGCGCTATCGCGATGGCGATATTCCACTACTCGCCAACCATTTCGCAAATAATATGAGTCAGGAACTGGAGCAAGCTATGTTTCCAGGTTTTAGTGAAGAGGCAATGGAGATGCTACAAAACCATCCCTGGCCGGGCAACGTGCGCGAACTGAAAAGCGCGGTGGAGCGCAGTCTTTACCGGCATGAGGATTGGCAACAGCCAATAGCGAACATCATACTCGACCCGTTTGCGTCCCCGTTTCGCCCTCAGCAGCACAAACAAAACGTTAGTAACGCCGAGCCTGTACGAATTGTAGAACAGCCCGACTCCCCTCCCGCGGCCACCGAGCCCTTGCCGATAGACTTGAAAGAGAAAATGAAGCAGCAGGAAATGATCTGGCTGCAGAAAGCCATGCAAGAAAATCAATTTAATCAACGCAAGGCGGCGGCAGCTTTAGGTTTAACTTATCA
>JBBKXJ010000078.1:0-24404 GCA_037969395.1 Pseudomonadales bacterium | reverse complement strand
TTCCCATCCAGAGAGACAACGTCATCCCGATGAAGTCGAGCCGACACATATTTGAGAACGTACGCAGTAAAACGCCAAGGCTGCGCCTTCGCCAGCGACGTATCTATCACGTGGTTTGTGTGATCACGTAGGCTGTAGTTGCCTCCTCTGACACAACCGATCAAACAATCAACATCTTTTAGCAGCTGAATTAGGTAGGAGCGATAGGACGCCACAAGCCGCAGCGGAATTTCCATCAAGTTCCCGTGTCGGTGAATGTACCCATTGCAAGTCGACGCTACATCGATATCGGAAACAAAACAGAACGGGTGAACCTGCCACGGCACACTTTCTGCTTCGCGCCATTCACCAAGATCAATTGAAGGTTTCGGCTGCATGCTTATGCTGAGGTCTCAGAGATTCGTGCTTACCGCGAAGGGCAAGATGCCGGCTTGGTATTGCCATCTCGCATTGACCAGTAGTCGAAATTGTATGCCGTCCCATTTTCAACGTCTGCTTCGTCATCGTCATCAAGCGAACCCAGGAAATCGAGGCCTGTGAGCGATTCTATGCAGTCAATCGTCGTAACATAGCCAGGCAAGCGGGCAGCAGGTTTCTTGGCGTGTGGAACCAGGAATGCGATGGATGCCTTGTATTCGGGGTCATAGATCACTTTGTAGAAATGGCTAGGTACTTGAATACCGTTACCCACCACATCAATAACCGTCTCATAGACGGGGCCTGATACGACGTAGATACCATTGCGAGTCACAGCCCAGCGCCGCACATAGTCCTCCAATGCGCCCCACACACCATCGGGGCCAGAACCACCACGATTGAAGCCGGGCTTTTGGGGGATGACGTTGGACAACAGAAAGCTTTCCTTTAGCGCTTTGTTAGAAAAGTCCATTGAGTTTGCCGGTGCCATTTGGCCAAGGTCGTAACCGCTATCACGATATTCGGCAAGCGCTGTGCGGTGCTCTTCCAGAATATCCCTGTCTACCGAAAATGCGTTCTTTTTGCGCATGATTTCAGTTGAGACGGATTGTAGAGTCAGTTCGTAAGCTACCCATTCTGGTGCCTTGTGGGCGTAACTGTAGCCAACGGCAAACCCTTGCCGGCACAGAATCTGATCGGATTTAGCGGGTGTTCCAAGGTCGGTATGTTTTCTGCAGTCAGAGGCAAGTGCGCCTATACTGAAAACACTTATGACGGCACCAACCAGAATATTCCGTTTACTCAACATTTTTTTACTCTCCATGCTTAGTCGCTCGAACGAATATGGTCTTTGCCAACCGTAAACGCGAAAGGGTAGGGGAATGCGTTTTGGCAGCATTACATGCTGATTTTCAAACTCAATTTAAGTCGCATCGACGGCGTGTCTTTCGGCTTCCCGGTCTCGAACGTTTTTACCGTTGCTATACAGCATATGAGCCTGACCGATTCGCTGCTTTAATACACCGACCTGTGCCCACGATGAATCACTCAAGCTCACTTCGGGCGTCTCAAGCGCATCAGAGGAAAGAAATTCGAACATAGTGTTACCGCTGCTCGATACATGCACACGAAGAGCAACCCAGATTGGCTCATTGACGACTTGTAGATCGTCATCATGAACCTTTTCACGGATAAATGAGGGAAGCTTTTTTAGCGGTACATCGCCACAGATAATCAGTGCCGTACTGGTAATAGAGGTGGCCAGGTTTGATAGCTTATCCACTGATACGATATCGACGGTATAGTCATCGGAAGCTAATTGTTGTTCTATATCTATCAATACGTCAGAATAATCCATTACCGGATTCACGGATAAGAAAATCCGTTTAACCTTTCTGAGGCGGCGCAACAGATATGTGGGAAGACGATAACTACTTTCTTCATTGCTCATCAATGCTGACCTTTGCTAGGTTGTGATCCAGAAGTAATTTGAAATATGATTACATTACCCCCAGTTTTCTCGCGTTGAAGTAAATGCATGGTTCCGATAGAGGAGGGGGTGTAGGCATTCACCCCCAGGCTACGGCACTTCCGGCACCCCCGCTATTTCTGCTCTCTCATTCGGTCCAATGCGACGGTCTTCGCTTTTACACTAAATACTACGCAATCTGCGGTATTTGAATGACTGCTTGCAAGGTTTTTCCGGCGTTTTGAGCATTTAACCTCTCTCACGAGGAGCCTAAGGTTCCAACATGCAACCCAACCGCCGCAGTGTGAATCAAGTGAGCTGTGCTCATTCGATAAGAGCCTAGTACTGCTGTGTTATAAAATAATGTATTATAGCTTTGTCTTCAAGTGTTTTGTGAGGTTGCTATGGCACAGGGTCTGGAGGCACGGTTTGAAAAGTATTGCGGCACCATCGTGGAAACGCTGATGCACGCCGATCGCGAGCAACCGGCTCGTTGGTATATGAAGGGGCTGATGCTGCCTGGCAAACGCAAGAGTGTGGAACCGATGGCTGCGCGCGTGCAACCGGATAACGTGCGCTCGGCGCATCAGTCGATGCACCATCTGGTGGCCGAAGCGACGTGGAGCGACGAGGCGATGCTGTCGTCGGTCGCGCACAAGGTGCTGCCGAAGCTGGTCCGCGACGCAGCGCCGGTGAGCTGGATCGTGGACGATACGGGACTGCCGAAGAAAGGCAAACACTCGGTCGGTGTGGCACCTCAGTACTGCGGCCAGACGGGCAAGAAGGACAACTGCCGGGTGGCGGTGTCGCTGTCGATTGCGACGGTTCGGGGCAGTATCCCGGCGGGGTTTCGTCTGTATCTGCCGCGCGAGTGGACTGACGATCTGGCGCGCTGCGAGAAGGTTGGGGTACCCGGGGACATTGAGTTTGCGACCAAGCCTGCGTTGGCGCTGCAGCAGATCGAGGCCGCGTTGGAGGCGGGCTATCCGCGCGGCACGGTGCTGGCGGACGCCGCTTATGGTGACGAGACGGGTTGGCGCGAGGCGCTGGCAGCGCACGGCCTGGCGTACGCGGTGGGGGTCCGACCGGGTACCACGGTATGGTGGGGCGGGCATCAACCCCTTCCCGAGTCGACAGCGCGGAGCGGGGCCGGCAGACCCCGGCACCGCCTGCAGCGCGATGCCGATCATCAACCAATTTCGGTGGGGGAGCTGGCGCGGGCGCTGCCTGCCAGGTGCTGGCGCACGGTGACATGGCGTCAGGGTGTTGCCGAGCCGTTGAGTTCACGTTTTGCGCGGGTACGCGTTCGGGCCGCCCATCGCGATCAGCCCCGTGACGACGAGTGGCTGATTATCGAGTGGCCGGACGATGCCGATGAACCAGCCCACTACTGGTTCAGTAATCTCGCCAGCCACATGGGTTGGCAGGACATGATTAACACCGTGATGGGGCGCTGGCGCATCGAGCGCGATTACGAGGAGCTCAAACAGGAGCTGGGGCTGGGTCACTTCGAGGGGCGCAACTGGCGAGGCTTTCATCATCACGCGAGTCTATGCATTGCCGCCTATGGCTTTCTGATGCTGGAGCGACTCAGCAGCGATAAAAAAAAAGCCCCTCGATTCAAAACGCCTGCCTTACCCGCAGGCTTCCGCCCGCGCGGGGCTGGGACCAATGCAGCGTCACATGCCAACGTCGATTGCGACGTGCCGCTTCCGACTGGGTCGCGTCATCGCTAAGGCTTTAATACGATGTCCTTGCTGTGGAGAAGCCAGAGTTAGGATGGTAGTTTAGTAACACAGCAGTACTAGAAAGCTGTTGACGAGCTGGACGACGGCTTCTGCATATTCAAGAGCGGTAAAACTAGTTTTCCGTAAGGTAAACAAAATGTCTTGACATCGATATTCGCTACTGTAGATTTCACCAGGTGGGCGAGTTAGCGTCCTTCCAAGCCGAGTGGACAAAATCTAATGAACACCATATTCATCGTCTGTCCTAGCAGCCGGTGATGTGATCGGCACATATCACCACGTTCGTCATGCTGCATTAGGAGAGTACCGATGGCACCATTCCGTTTGCCCGAAAAACACCTGGCCATGTTCAAGGCCTTGTGCAATGCAACCGCACAACATCTTCCAAACAAGGGCAGCGTTCCTCTGCTAGGCCGCAAGCTTTACAACAGGTTTAGCGAAGCTCTGGGGCACAAAGACTTCAACGCGTTACAACAAGATGCCAGACAGTATGGCAACGGTCATTTTCTATGGCACGAATTTGCTGAACGATTGAAAACACGTCTTCATCAATCTCTGAGAACCGAGTTGGATCCTACCGTTGCCGCTTTGGCGGTTTTTTCATTTCTTGTACTGGATTTTAAGGCGGATGGAAAGTCCTTAAAAAAACAGGCTTCTATATACACCGCTACAAGACAGCTCCGATAGGCGCGCGGTGTTGCTACGGGAACGTGCGGATCAACGGCGCGATAACATCGCATAGCTGACACCCAGCAGCGCATCGCCTGCCTATTGCTTTAGGCAGGTATCATGCAGTCGCCACCCGCAACCCCGCCAACAACCCAAAACCCCATCCACCAGAACCTTACCGCCACACACCCTTCCTCCCCATATTCTTAGGCAGGTATCATGCAAACCACCCACCCAACACCCCTCCCGTCGCTCCATTCCCTTCCACTCAATGACCCAAACACCACCTGAAAACCGCCAGACTATCCCACACCTTCCCATCCACTGAATGGCTTTTTTTCAGAGCGCGCTTGCGCGCGAGGAATCATTTTGCGCGCGCACGTCGGCGAGCTGGCGGGGAGGGTGGTTTGTGGGGGAGGTTCCGCTGGTAAATAGCGGGGGATTGGGGTTCCCATCTGCATGATACCTCCCTAAAGTTAGAGGGGGTCGGACGACCGATATTGGGTGGTGGATGACGGTTCCGGTGCTTCTTGGCTCGACATTGTGGTGATTTCTGGTAGTGTACGGATGTACAGTATAGGCAACAGGAGAGTACCATGGGAGACCGACAACCCATCCCGTATGAGGACGTCTACTCGCTCAAGCAGCTGCTTGACGCGCTCAAGTCCTCCTTGAACAGCCTCAGCGACGCCACGTATGCCGATGCGGCGAAGGGGTACGGCGCGCGTGTGCATCGCATGCCTGCGGAGGCGCTGCATCCCGACGAACGCAACTGTCACCCCTGGCTGGTTGAGCAGCGTGAACCGTACACCGGCTATCCCGAGCATGAAGCGGCCGTGTTGGGTCTTCAGAACATCTGGTTTGACGACCGTGCCAACCCGTAGCGCACCTTCGACTTCCCGGGCATTATCCTGTGCCGGCCGGCAACGCTGGATCGGGTCGACGCCGTCAATCTCGCCAAGGACAACTTCAAAGCGCGCGTGCTGGCGCTTAAAGCCAAGTACCGGCAACTGACGGATCGCGATATTGAAAACGAGCTGGGTGAACGCGATGGGGAGTGGGCCGCGCTGGATTCCGTCAAGCGGGCGTTTACTGCGGCCGGCCTGGCACGTATCTGTATCAAGCAGGTCTATCGCAAAATTCCGGCGATTCGAGCAGCGGGTCTGCAGCGCGCTAAGTACTACCATAACCCCAAGCGACCCAGCCGCCCGCGGACGGTGGCCGAACAGCTGGAGATCTTTCATAAAAAGGTGAAAAAAGGGGAGGCCACCCAGGACATCATCGAGGCGATCGCCGTGCTGAACGACATGGACCCCGGTCAGCAGATCACCGAGCGGCAAGACAGTAACGATATCATCACCGTCAACGTCAAGCGGGCCGACCCCGCGGCAGACAATGGCGCCAGTTGGAGCCAGGTCACTGGCGTGCTGCCAATCTATTGTCTGGGCGATCCGTCCTGCGATCTTGAGCGCCTGGTCGACTTCAGCTCACTGGACATCCCCTTTGAGAGCCGCAACAGCGAGAAAAAAAGGCGGGCTCGCACCGGTCAGACCAGTTGGTCCGCCAATGCGTTCTTGCCTGCCTTCAGGTTGTACCTCCCGGCAGCGTCCCAAAACGCCGCTTCGCTCCGTTAACGGCGCGGCGGTAGTCGATACCGCCGCGTGCGCCACAGACAGCGTCATTGACGCAACGCGCCGGTCGCCTGCACGTTGCCGGAAAATGTGTCTGAATCACCAGCTTTCTATTGCGAAGGTGTTTAAACCCTCTTATGTTGGAAAACCACACCGGTTTCGGCTAACCACGGGTTCCGCTATTGCCATGTCAAACTATCTCGCTTGCTTCACACTCACGTTGTTGGCATTCGGTGCGAACGCCACAGAGCCCTACGTCGATTTGCGCGACGTCAATATCGTCGGCAAAGTGACTGAAATCACGGCGCCGAACTTGCTCAAAATCGCAACGCGCCAGCGGGGCAAGCCTCAGCATTTTTGGGTCGACCTGATACAGGTCGATTTTGGTCATCACCGTGATCGCAGTTGCAATGATGGCACGCTCTTGTTCGGCCTCAAAAAACTGCGGTATGCCTTTGACAAACAGCACGCCGTCGCGGGGTCCAGCCTGGCTGAAGCCTGTTGGAGTATGGCAGCGCTGCTCGATGGAGAACAGGTCCAGGTGGAAGTGACCCAGTGGGACCAACCCGTTGTCAAAGGTTTCGTCTTTATGGATACCACCAACGTCAACTATGATCTGATCGAAAAGGGCTGGTATCCAGTGGATTATAAGCAAACGCGCGATGCGTCGCTGGCGCTGCTGGAACGACACGCCCGCTGCCAGCGCGTGGGCATTTGGCGGGCAAAAATGGGTATTCCGGAAGAAGATATGAAATGTCAGGACTAGCTGCCCGGCTCATGATGGCACGGGACCGTGTTCGCGCGCTATTGCAGGGCATCGTCACACGATGAACACGTGTGCTCAACATTACAATCAAACGAGAGTTTTAGGGAGAAAGTCTATGCACGGTCGCTGGTTTAAAAGCGTGATTTGTATGCGATACAGCTCGCCTGAGGTCATCTCTCAGTCACGCTGGGAACACAAATTAAAGAAAATGCAGCACCGGCCCATCAAGCCGGCACAGCGCGAGTCCGTGGGCTTTTCACCGGTATTCGGTTATTTATCGCCGGCGATGCTCAGTCATGAACTGCAAAACTACCTGTTCATCTCGCTGACGATTGAAGAAAAGAAGCTTCAAAAAAACAAAATGAAACGACTGATCGCGTTGGCAACACGCGAGCTTGCGAAGAGTGAAGGAAAATCGGAGGAAGAGCTGTCAAAAGCGCAACGCGACGTGATCAGAGACAGCGTTGAATCCGAGATGCTGAAAGACATCGTCCCGGATGAGCACTACATCAATGCGTTTCTGGATACTCAGCACGATCTACTGTTTGTTGACGTGAGCAGCGGTCCCAAAGTGAAGCGTCTGGTTGAATGGTTGCAACGCCTGGACGAAGGCTTCGTTGCCAAACCCTATTTTGACGCCTCCCTTGAGATCTATTTGACCCAATGGCTTTATCAGCCAGGCGAGAATATGCCGCAAGGTATCCAGATGGACCACGAGGCCACGCTCAAACACGATGATAAATCCAAAGCGGTGTTCTCCAATCAGGATTTGGAAAGTGAGGAATTGATTACCCTGATCAATCACGACAAACGAGTGATCGAACTCGCCCTGATCAGAGACGGCAAACTCGGCTTCAAATTGAACGCTGACGGGTCGCTTCGCAAATTGAAGCCCACTGACATATTGCTCGGTGAGGTCGATCGGCCCGATAATATCACCTCCATCATGCAAGACATGGAAGCGGATTGGATTGTGATGTCGAACGAACTGTCCAACCTGTACGGCTGGTTCGAAACGATCTTTGAAGTTAACCGTGCAACCGACAGTCATGCTGAAAACGCGTCAACGTCAGATGAGAGCGGGGCGTCACTCGCTAGGGTGCCGCCCGGCGTATCCCCTCAAGACCTGGAACAGTCGAGTGTGGCCGCGCTGGAAGAACTCACTTTTGCTTAGCGCCGCCGCTCACCATGAGCATCGACCCACCACGACCGCACACCCGCACGCAACCGCGCGTTGATTACTGCTTCAGCGCGTACTGTCCAGGCTTTGTGCGCTCAATCAGTCCCTGTTGGGTGTAGCGGCTCAGGGCCTTGCTCACCTGGATGCGGCTCGCGTTAATAGCGTCTGCGATCGCCTGGGTGGTGCTGTGTTGAGCGTTCAGGGCCGCTATGACACTGGCCTGGGTCACCTTCGCCGGCTGACCCTCTTTCGCTGGTGCGTCCGCGTTGGCCACGTTCTTCTCAGCGGCTTTTATGCCGTTGCCCGCTTTGGTACTATTTTTCGCGGTCGCCTTCGGCGTTGTTTTTGCCGCAGGCGCTTGGCGCTTCACGGCTGTTTTCGCCGTAGACGCTGCCTTTTTTGTCGCCGAACCATCGCCACGCACCAGCAGCGCTTTCATCACCCCCATCGACGATAAGGTCTTTGCATTGACACGCACCTTTCCTAATGGCACATGCAGTTGCAATGTTACTTTCGTCGTATCCGGTAAGGGCTTTGTTTCCTTCAGTAGTTCCCTGATTGTCGTCACGCACATATCTCCTCGTTTGGTTTGTGTAAATTTTCGGCGCGAAGCTTGGCCGCATCGCTACCACTTGTCAATAGCTTGGCTGGACTGAGGGCAGGGAGGTGTCTGGCAAAACAGAATGCGCACCCGCTACGCAGCAACCTGATGAGTGTAGTGTGGTCGCTTTATGTCATCTAATAGGGCGAACAGCTCGCTTCGTTCACGAGATTTCGGATCCAGCCACTGGCGCGCCGCCGAGCGCTTGAGTGACACAGGGGTTCGGTCGTGGCCGGCCGCCGCAATTTCCGCCAATGGGTCGTCGGTGATGAGCGCCGTACTGTAGAGCGCAGGCTTGCCTTTCTGCACCCAGATATCAAAGATGGTTGGTATTTCCATGTACTGATGGTCATCGGGCTCGAACCGAATGACAATACGGTCTCTTTTGCTAAGATCGGCGGCCAGTTGAGGTTTTGCTCGATACCTTGCAGGTGTGACGTTCTCAAAAAAGTGCTTCACCGTTAGAAGGCCATGGTGTTTGCCGAATTGATTCTTCCACACACTTTGTAATGAATCCCTGCGTGCGTTGTAACTACCACCGCGCTGGGCATCCCACTTTTCGTCTGCCCAGGCGGGTCGCATGTGATATCGAAAAGGGCCGACTTTCAGGTTTCCGGCGGCGTCCGTATACACGAGAGAAACGTAGTTCTGCGGATAAATGCGATAATCTTCATCCCTGGTCTTCGTCTGCTGATGCCAACTTATTTTTTCTTCCAGCCAGGGAATTTTTTGCAACGCGATGCGTTTATCGTTAGTCGCTTTTTTCGTCTCACGTATTTTTAAGCGCCTTTCTGCTTCGGCTAAGCGAATCGACTGCTTGGAAAGGTCATCCTCACGAGTGTTGATTTGTTCCTCATGCCATTCACGAATGAGCATCGCGATGCCTTGCTCCTGTTTGCATTGAGCATTCGTTGTGAACGCGACTTCCACACCGCGCGGAATTGCTAGCTTCTCACCTTCCCAGCGACGATGAAATAGATCCTCATAGCTGTCGAGATCGACCTCAGCGCCGTAGCGCGTTGCCAGCTTGCGGTGGGATTGTTCCACCATCGCGGAGTAACACATAATCTGTTTTTCCTTCCAGGACACTTTAACGCCGCAACAAACCATGACATCGGTGTTCAATGCGCTGAGTTTACTACGAATAGCATCTATCCAGAACAGACGAGCATTCAGATTCCACTGGCCCACTGGTGGCCCGCTGGTCGGTGACGGCTGATTTTGGCATATTGACGTTTTAAACTATTGTGTGATGCGGATCGCATCGTTTTACCGCAGAGCACAGGATGCTGATTGGCTTGGACGGTCCAGGGCACCGAATCTATCTCACAGCGCTTTCCTCCTCGCTCACGCGAGTGCGGATTGGTGTGGCAATACGGGCAGCACCATCGCTGGTAGGCGACCTGTGCAGCCATTGCTCAAGGCAGATGATGCCTTCTGTTGTTGTGGATATCTCTGTGTATAGCTTGCCGGACACGCTGTCATGACTTGAATAAAGTCCTATGATTAGTTTCTGACCTTGGACAGCCGCCCCCGCAGCATCTCCTAAACCGTTACCCCCCGGTAATGTTAGTCTGAATCGAAGCCGATAAAATCATCGTTCCGGTGACTGGTTGCTTTTAATTTATCGTGTCTTCGACCGGCAATAATCTGCAATCAAATAGTGAAAACTACCTCGATAGCGTGTGTTCGATTCAATTTTCTGTGGTGCCTAATCCTAAAACCAGCGCTACATTCAGTACCGGTGATTCACCAACGATAACGGGTGGCGGCACTGACCATGCAATCGACACTACCGGCGATCAACGAAACTAACGGCGCGTCGTTCGATAATGTTGCGTTCTGCTT
Organism: Pseudomonadales bacterium; assembly: GCA_037969395.1. Taxonomy (GTDB): domain Bacteria; phylum Pseudomonadota; class Gammaproteobacteria; order Pseudomonadales; family JAUIET01; genus JBBKXJ01. The sequence goes on along the minus strand of JBBKXJ010000078.1, from coordinate 14,076 downwards.
ATTCTCTATCAACAGTGACGCGAAATATTCTGATGATGAAGTAGCCTCGACAGCTGAAACACGATCACAAGCATTGCTCTTCAGTCGGACATGAATCAAACAATGAGCACAGGGGTGGTGTAAACGTAGTATTTGAGTTCAATGAATTTATGGTAACCAAAGTCGAATAACTGTTCTTAGCCTAAAACGGTCATTCGGTTTGGCGCGAACGACTGGTCAAAAATGTAAGCGGCCGTTAGGGCATAAAGTTTGATCGTCAGACACTGACATTACACGGTTCTTTTGGACCATGGAGCACGGAGTTGATCGCTGCTTCTTGAGTGATACAGCTGAAACACGCCAGGCCCGCCTGAGACGATCCGATGATATAGAACGGAGCGCCGCATTGACATCGGACACCTCGACGAAAAGCCGCGATGGCATACTCAAGCTGTTCGACCAGCTCAGCTCGGTCCGTTCCGGGATTTGAGCGCATATACAGCTCGACATAGTCAATAAGGCTGATCGGATTGAAACCGGGGTGCGTACTCATCTCGCTAGTTTGCGCCAATCATGAAAATCAATCCAGATCCGGAAGTTCTTCTCTACTCAACAGCAACCGAATAGAGCGGGACTTCCCGGGACGCCGTTCAATGTACCCACGCTTCTCGAGGTTTAAGATCATTTGATGCACAGTAGGTGGTGAGACCTGGAAGTAACGCCGAATATCTGATTCGGACGGAGCGCATCTGTGCAATTTCATATAGTAGTAGATGTACGCGAGGTACTGACCTTGTTTCTGCGTGTAACTATGCATTACTTGACAACATCTGATGCCTAGCGCCAGGCTAAACGGCGTTTTTGGAGTGGGGAACGAATGGAGAAAATGTCCAACTGCAGCCCCTTGTTATGGAATTTCTCAATGACGTACATAGTCTCGACGATCCCAAACAGTTTTCTCCCAGCCCGTTATTACTCCCTCTTCTCCACATTCCAAACATTCCCACCCTATTTCATTAGTTTCAGCGTAGACCCATGTATCAATTTGACCCTTGCAAGGCTCGCCTTCAACCATTGCACGACACGGAGCACTTGCGAATGTAACTGGCTTGTCGTAAGCAATTGTTGCTGCCTCAATCACAAGCGATTGAAAAGATATAAGTGCTTCAGCTTCAGAAGTGAGATCAGGAGACACTGTTCCATTTTCGTTTAAAAAGTGCTGAAGATTAGTAACCATTGTCATCTGTTAGAATCCTCTGATTGTGTAAATCCATAACATTTGTATATAAAGCGCGCTCGATTTGCCGATTTCGATATTTCTTAGTGCGCTGGCAACTCTCGGTCAGGGGCTCTGTGGAACAACCCAAGAGGATAACGAGTCCGCGTTAGCTTGTGCTAGCTCAGGTCCGTGGCTCCATGTTCCGTCGGTCAGCAATGAATCTTAAATCGGTCACTCAGAACGCCCACTCGAGTGACCCCGCTACTCCCGGACCCGGCCATGAGCTGCCATTTAACTTTCTTGCTGGTGGTGTGAAAGCGGTCAATCGTAGCACCCTGCTTATCGGGCCATAGGGTCCCATAAACAGTTCTCAAGCATTGTCTCTTTTATGAAACTGAATATTAAAACTCTCCTCCTCAGCAGGTGGTTGAAAGTGGCTATTGACAACGTGAAATTCCGCTTCAGTAGTAAATGCTGTACCCGCCGGAAGGCCTTCACTACGTTTCTTCAATTGACTGATGCACAATTCGTCGCTTGCCCTTACGTAGTGCAATTGATGTGGTAGATCATATTCAGAATATATTTCCTTGAACCAAGCTCTTTGACCTTCGGTGTTGCCTGGGAAGTCCATGACAACCGACAATCCTGCATTAAGTAAGCTTTGGACGTGCGATTTAAGCAAAGGCTTTAGACGTGCAGAATATCTAGTATAGTCATCAAGAACATGGAACTCTTCTGGATAGAGTTGGCCAAGCCAATCGTCTTCCGACAACAATATGGCATTGTAATTGCTGGCCAATTCCTTAGCTTTCGTCGACTTTCCTGCGGCCATCTTGCCACAAAAGAAGTGTAGTGTTCCTTTTTTATCCATACGTTAACTTCGAAGCCTAACGAGGGTGTAGAAAAACATAGACGCGTATTTTGGACACGCAAGATACCACAAGAGTGCCGCACAAGAGCGCGATTCTTTCAAGTTCAGTCCACGTTATTCTATTTAATCGCACTATCGGAGAGCCAGATTTTCCAGGATCAATTGATCGCGCGACATTAATGAAGAGCGAACGGTTCTGAGTTTGGCTACCAACAGACTAAGCATGTCGCTCATGCTTCAACGGTTGCTGAAAAAAGTCAAGGATTTCAGGACGATTTAATTTATAGAAGGGACAGGGTAAAAACTCGCCAGCTGGAACCTAAAACACCCAGTTTTTGAACCACGCCGGAATATTGATGGCCAATTGGATTATGAAAACGCAAGCAGCGGCTTTACCTTGGCCGTGAAACTGCCAATAGACCGATGAGTGCAATGTCATCATGCCGATAAAATTACTTCTGGTCGACGATCAGAACCTGGTCAGGATGGGACTCTGCAGCCTGTTGCAATTGAGCGGCAACATCGACGTTGTCGCCCAGCTGGAAGACGGAACTGGCGTGATCGCGGCCATCGAAGACTGTCGGCCCGACATTATGCTACTGGATATTCGTATGCCTAAAATGGACGGCCTGGATGTCCTTGCCGCTATGGAGAGACACAGCATTAGTTTACCGACATTGATTCTGACGACATTCGATGAACATGATCTGGTGCTGAAGTGCATGAAGTTGGGGGCCAAAGGGTATTTACGAAAAGACGTCAGTCTGGAGGCGCTGCTTAACGCCATTGACGCTGTGGTAGCAGGAGAGCTATGGATTCAGCCAGCGATTACGAATCATATTCTGGAAAATAACGAATTTATTCATCCCAAAACTACTGAGCTTTTTGAAGCGTTGACCAACAATGAGGTGCAGGTTCTCAGGTTGGCCGCAGCTGGCTACTCCAATAACGAAATAGCCGAGGCGATTCATAAGTCAGCTGGGACTGTGAGAAACCAGATGTCCTTTATTCTGGCCAAGCTGCAGGCTAGAGATCGAACCAGAGCAGTTCTGAAGGCAATAGAACATGGGCTCATTTAAGGGTACAGTGAAAATACTAACTGGGATCGCTGTGACTCGAACAAGTCTCCCTGCTTACCAAGCCAATAACTCTCAGCAATGTACGCACACTTCTCTAAATGGTGTACACCGGCATTATTTTAGCTAAAACCTAAAGCTAGTGTGCTGTAGCAAGCATGTCCTGGGCGAGCCTGTGTTCATTGTCTAATTAAGCGACCCGCGGCCGCCTGAATTACCAATTCGCCACACGCACGCCCAGGCGAGACGCGCTCTCTGTCAGGCAGCGCACATGCAACCAGGCGTACAGGTCGCACCAGGCTGGCACGAGCATGTGGAGCCGCACATGCAAACAGCAGTGCAGCTCGCGCCGGGCTGGCATGTGCACGGGGAGGCGCACCTGCAAGCGGGACCACAAGCGCAGGAATTCGCGCTCTTGTCGTTGGCGTCGGTTACGGACGAATTTGAATAAGCGCTTTTAGCTGTAAAGTTCATTTGGTATTTCCGTGAGTTGATGGTTGGACGAGCAGAGAGACTCTATCCGCTACGGGGCAGTCAACACTTGAACGAAACGGCTATTCTGGTCGAATGCTCGCTGGCGTGATTCCGAACATCCGTTTGAAGGTTCGCGAAAAGTGCGCGGAGTCAGCGAAGCCTCCGATGTAGGCGGCCTCAGTCAGTGTTTGGCCGGCGACATATGCAGCGAGCGAACATTCGAGCCGCAACCACAACACGTAGGATCTGAAGCCCACACCCGTCTCCTGTACAAAGAGGTGTCGGAAGCGGTCTGGCGAAAGGTGTACTGCTGCAGCTATCGCAGTTAGCGGAATCGTATCGCCAAGTCGCTCGCGTATCAGCTCCAGTGCGCGAGTAATCCGTGCGTCAGGAACTTTCTTCGGCTCAGGGATGGCACCGGTAAGTGTGGCGCTCGCGGCGCGAGCCAGCACGATTAACGTTGCATCGGTTGCGCCCGCATCGTATGCGTTGGCAAGTCCAACGATATGTTGATCCAGCGCTCGGGAGGACAGCGCGACGATGCCTTCATGGTGATACCGCTGTTGCAATTGCCGGCCGTCATGTGATTCAGGATCAACAAAAATCTGCGCAACCAGTTGCGCACGAGCCTCAAACGCGTGAGGCTGGTCGGCCTCCACAAGGGCCGCAGTGTAACTCGTCCAGTGCTCAGAAGGTTTTCGAAACTGGACGCGGCTACGAGGGAATGGCAACGTGATCTGGACCGCATGATGGGCGTGAAAACCAGCAGGCTCTCCAGCGAGACCGATCCACAAGCTGCCGCCTCGCCAGAACAGAATGCGTCCGGTTGCTGTACGCTTCATCAGGTTGAGACTGCAGCGCGAATGCGCCCGCTATTAAGCCTCCAAGCCAGGTATATCGCAGCGGTAAGATCAAAGGTCAGACAGAACTCGGGCCACCAGTGCGGAACGCCTGCATTGGCTATGAATGTGTCATGCGTGAGGTCGAAAACACCATGAGCCGCCAACGCAACAACAACAGCCCAGAGCGACCACCTGAATCCTGACACTGCAACGGCCAGAAAGACCGCGCCAACCAGTAATTCAAGAACGAGCGTGTGTGTGGAAGCTCCCATCACGGCAAACAGCGCGTAGTAGGAGGCGATAACTATCGTTACGACGGGATAAAAGGCCCGGTCACGATCCAGACTCAAGCCGGTAGCGAACAGCCCTACGGCAAGCGCAAGCAATATGCCGATCAGTAGTGCCACGACACGCCCCTAATCACCGGCTGATCCTGTTCAGGTAATTCGAAAATATCGTCGCTTTCAATGCTCTTTCCATCACTGCTTTGCAGACGCCAAGTGTTTTTCTCATTGGTAACAACTTTAAGATGTCTTTGTACCGATGCCAGCAACGGTTCAGGTTCGGTCATTCCAATGCGATCAAAATACGTAGTAACTGCGCTAATGATAGTCAAGCATGATAATCTTTGATAGCAATCGAACAAACCAGTTATTCAGCTTTTCTGGACTCGGTGAAAGAATATTCGGCCTCACAGTCGCTGGCTTTTTTTTCGTTTTCCGGTGCGATGTATTCAAAATAAACTTCCTTGCCGGCTTTGACTGTGTACCGATAGGCGTTGCGTGCATTTTTCTGCGCGGCTGAGTTTTCGTAAAAAACGCCATCCCTGGTCCACCAGACGCCCGCTTCACTGTTGATAAGGTCGGTCATTTCAGAGTCGCCAAAAAACGCCATGACGTATTTCCCATCGGCGCTTCTGTCGACCCGCCAAATGTAGGTATCACACGCGGCGCCCTCGGTTCTCGCCCCCTCCCACTCGCCAACCAAACGCATATCGATAGGTTCGGCGCGTTGTGCAACAACAGGTGCTACACATAGAATGAGGACCGCGGATAGCAGCGAAATAGATCTAAGCATAAGATATTACTCCGTAGTGTGTGTTTGTTTGGCTTCACTGTGGTGTTAGTTTAAAAAATAAATCAGCGCAATGGTCAACACGGCGATACCCAGAGATCGCATGCCGGCATACAGCCAGAATCGACCGCTGATGCGGCCCAGGAACACCCCCAACGCGAAGATAATCAGCAATGCCAGCGCTAACATAAGCGGTAAGGCGAGGGCCGGCGCCAGCCATTCGGCGCGGGCAAAAAATAACGGCGTGACAATCAGCAATGACATAAGCAGCGGCGATAAGCCGTTGATGGCGGCGATGATCAGCGGCGTCTTGCGCGCCGCGTCGCCATGACTGGTCGCATCGAGGGTCACGAGCATGGACTGTTCCAGCTGCGACAGTTCAAGCTGCTTCTCCGCCGCCTCGCTAATATAGGCGCTGCTGCTGCCACTCATAAACAAGGCAATCGCTGCACCCAGGCAGGCGTCCAGCATCACCGCCGGGCTGGTTTGATCGCTAATATAAAATCCGGTCGCAAGGCCTAGCATGGTAAGCGCGCCGTCGAAGCCGTTAACGACAAAATAGCGGCGCGCCAAGCCTTCGGCCGCACCCAGATGCAGCAGGCTGCTTATATTGCGCATTGGGCGCATACGCAGGCTGCCATCAATTCAGCTCGTAGGCCGAAGCGAAGCCGTCGGTCACCGCTTCCACCTGATCTACGCTATGGATAGACGCACCCAGGCCGGTAATAACACTGGTGACTGCCGCATAGTCAATTGCTGCGGATTGAATGCGGACTTCCAGCGAATCCGTGCGTCGATCAATCTCGACTACGGTGACTTCAACCCGGCAGTTGCTCAGCTGATCGGCCAGCGCGACGGCAAAATCAAGCGTGTTGGGCAAGTGGGGTTTTAATACGTCGAGCACTATGTGCTTTATCAGCGCCATATTTTTATGCACTCCTTTTGGTGTAAATTCGGCCTTTTCTAATCAGCCATTTCTCGATCTCCACTGCCACGATGATGACTAGCGGCAGCGTAAAGCACAGCGCCAGCTCGGCCATGGTCAGCGGCGCGGTACGGAAGATTGAATTCATAAACGGCAAATAAATAACCGCAAGCTGTAGTCCAATTGTTAGTACTACCGCAGCCAACAGCGTTTTATTACGCAGGATGCCAGTAGTGAATAGAGAATCTCGGTCCTCCTGAATCACTAACACATGGGCTAACTGCGAAAATGTTAACACGGTAAACACAATGGTCTGCCAGTGCAGCCCCTCGCGAATAGCCCAGTACTGTGCCGCCAGCGACAGCGCGCCAATGAGCAAACCGATGACCAGCATATGCTGCCACATACCGTGCGCGAACAGACTTTCGTCTGGCGGCCGGGGTGGGCGCTGCATGATGCCGCGCTCTTCGGGTTGCATGGTCAGTGCGAGCCCCGGCAGGCCGTCGGTGACCAGGTTGATCCACAGAATATGGATCGGTAACAGCGGTAGCGGCAAACCGAAAAAAGGTGCCAGAAACAAGACCAGAATCTCACCGGCATTGGAGGTCATTGTGTATTTAACAAACTTGCGAATATTGTCGAAGATGCGCCGCCCTTCGCGAATAGCGCTGACGATGGTTGCGAAGTTATCGTCCAGCAATACCATGGCGGCGGCTTCGCGCGCCACATCGGTGCCCTTCTCGCCCATCGCCACGCCAATATCGGCGCGCCGCAGCGCCGGCGCGTCGTTGACGCCGTCGCCGGTCATGGCAACGAATTGCCCTTGCTGTTGCAACGCCTTAACGATGCGAATTTTCTGCGCCGGCGATACGCGCGCATAGACTCTCACCTCGGCTACTTGCTGTTGTAGCGCCTGTTCGGAGATATCCTGCAGTTGTTTGCCGGTTATCACGTCGCCGTCTGCGTCGATGATGCGCAACCGTTTGGCGATGGCACGCGCCGTGCCGGGATGATCGCCGGTAATCATCACTGGTGTGATACCGGCATTGCGGCAATCACTTACCGCGGCCAGCGCTTCGTCACGCGGTGGGTCAATCAAAGCGACCAGGCCGAGCAGGGTCAGGTCAGATTCGAGTTCTTCGGTGAACGCTGCGGGTAATTGTTCGAAGCGCCGATACGCCAGCGCAAGCACGCGATAGCCCTGCTCCGCCAAGCGCTGCACTTCGCCATGCCAGTTTTCCGCAGCCAGCGGCGTTGTCTCAGTAGCGTGAGCGGTTAATGCATTGTTGCATAGCGGTATGATTACTTCCGGGGCACCCTTGCAGAATAGCAGCACGTCAGCGTCGGCTTGATGCAGCGTGCTCATGCGTTGGCGTACCGAGGAAAACGGCAAGTCTGCCTGGCGCGGCAGACGCGTCTCCAGCGCCTGCTTGTCAAAACCGGCAGCCTGCGCTGCTTCAAACAGAGCCACTTCAGTCGGGTCACCGCTACAGTCCCCTTCGCTGGAAACCTGTACTTCATTGCTAAGCGCCATACATTGGCCCAGCAATGTATCCAATATGTTTGCATTGTCATTGCTGCTAGCCAACTGCGGTCGGTGCTCATCAAGCGTGACCAGCGCTTCCATGCGCATGCGATTTTGGGTCAAGGTGCCGGTTTTGTCGGCACAGATATAGGTCACCGAACCCAGCGTCTCCACGGCCGGCAGGTTGCGAATCAAGGCCTTTTTGTCGCTCATTTTACGCGCGCCCAGCGCCAGCGCGATGCTGACCACTGCGGGCAACGCCTCGGGGATGGCCGCGACCGCCAGGCTTACTGCCGTCAGCAGCATGAGAATCCACGGTTCGCCGCGCCATAAGCCGGCAACGAAAATCACGGCGCAAACGATCAGCACTGAGATGGCCAGGCGTTTGCCAAAGATTGCCAACCGCTGCTGGAGGGGGGTTTTTGTGATATCGCTGGTGGCCAGCAAGTCGGCGATGGCGCCGACTTCGGTGCGCATGCCGGTTGCCACCACCACACCCAAACCACGGCCGCGATTAATGCGAGTATTGCGGTAGGCCATATTCAATCGATCGCCAACGACGAGGTCAGCGTCAGCAAGCTCTGCGGTCGATTTTTCCACCGGTGTTGACTCGCCGGTCAGCGCCGACTCATCGGCCTGTAGCCGCACTGCTTCCAATAGCCGCAGGTCGGCGGCGATCACGCTGCCCTCTTCCAGCACGACGATATCGCCAGGCACCAATTCACTGGCCGCTATGGTGTCGTGGTAAGCATCGCGCAGTACATGTGCCTGCGGTGCTCCCATTTTACGCAACGCGGCGATGGCGCGCTCGGCACGAAACTGCTGCACTGTGCCGATAACCGCATTCAACATCACGATAACCAGAATGGCGATCGAGTCTTTGGGTTCTCCGACCAGCCCGGCGACCAACGCTGCTGCCAGCAGGATCAGAATCATAAAGTCGCGAAACTGACTGACAAACAGCGTGGCAACACCGGTGCTGCGCGCCTGCTGCAGCTGATTGAAGCCGTAGTGTGCTAGCCGCTGCTTAGCCTCGTCACTGCTGAGGCCACTTTTCGGCGTAGTTTGCAGCTCGGCCACAACCTGCTCGCAGGTCCTGGTATGCCAGGGATTCGATACCGATTCGACATCGTTCATTGTTTAATCAAGGCTTTCGTTTTGTGTACAACTGTTGGGTGGTATTTTGCCGGTAAACGCGTCGCGACACATTGATGCCGATCAACTAACTGTCATCCAGCACGCGTGGAAGGCTTAATTCTGGAAATAGCACCGCAGTTTGATGCTAATCAACAAGTCGATGGCAGTGTTGTAGTCCAATTACGTTAACGAAGGTTTTTAAGAGTTCAATCTCTGCGGATCTAACGCTCCGCAACGTGTTGTGTAGTGTAGGGCCGGATTTATCCGGCCAAGTGGTCGAATAAATTCGACCCTACAATGCAGTATCCCGTTGCTTGCAGCGAAATGGCTCAATGAGGTGATATTGCGCATCGTAAGGCAGTTAACACCACTGCATGGCATCTTAATCGGCATGCTGGTAATCGCCGCCTTACTGGCCGCGATGCTGTATTTCGATACCGATGAGGAAGTACTGCGGCTGCTGCAGTGGCTGGAGTCGCAAGGCGCGTGGGCGTTGCTCTGGTTTGCGGTGATCATGGCCGCTGTGGTCGTGCTGCTGCTGCCCGGCGTGCTTTTCACCACCGGTGCCGGTTTCGTTTTCGGTCTGTCGCAGGGCACGCTGGCTGTAGTAGCCGGCACCACGGTGGGTGCGGCAGTCGCCTTTCTCATCGCGCGCTTTTTGTTTGGCGCGCGCACCCGGCGGCGCTTTCTGGCCAACGCGAAACTATACGCAATTAACGAGGTAGTCACGGCGCATGGGTTTACTATCGTTTTGTTGACCCGGCTGGTGCCGTTTTTTCCGAGCAAACTGGCGAACTATTTTTTTGGCCTCACCCAGGTTTCCCTGCGTGATTTTGTCGCAGCCAGCGCGCTGGGATTTATACCGTTTTCCCTGCACAACGTTTATCTGGGTTCTATCGCTGCGGATATTGCTACTCTCGGTAGCCGCGGCAACGAGCGCACGCCATTGGAGTGGGGCCTCTACGGCGTCGGCTTTTTAGTAACCATCGGCGTGGTCCTGTACTTAAACAAACTCGCGGGCCGGGCATTGGCAAACAAGCTGGAGCACTCGAAAAGAATGCAGGATGAAACAATGCAGGACAAAACAATGGAGGATGAACAATGCCGTGGCTGAAATGGCTACCCTGGCGCTACGCCATTGGCCATGTGGCGCGAGCGCATGGCTTCCTCGACCCGATTGCCTTGTTGGCGCGCCTGCACCGCTTCGCCCAGCCATCCGAAGTGGGCGAACCCATTGAGCTGCTGCGCGCCGGCGTGGTGTTCCATGCGCGCGGCCTGGTGAACGCCCGGGTGATTCAGCACAATCTCGACTGGGTGTGGCCGTACTGGATAGAGCGCCAGTTCGACCCGCAGGATGTATCCTTCATCCCGCGCGCATTTTCAATCACCCATGTCAATCTTACCCACAGGAACTGGACTGCAGTCGGCCTGCCCGACTGTACCCACTACCCTATCGTCGATCCACGCGGCTTATTAACACCGTTATACGACGGCTGGTCGCTGGACAGCTGGATTGTGACCGAAGATGGCCGCGCGTTGCTGCCATCACGCGCAGCGACATGCCAACAAAGCCTGCAGCTGGATCGCGGCCTGGCCGTTCACACCACTACGCAGCATGAGGGCATGAGCCTGCTCAGCCACGCCGAGATGCGCGATGCTGGCGACCACCCGGTGTGTCATTTGCGGCTGCAGGCGCAAGCCGACAGCGACGCCTGGCTGGTAGTGGCGCTACGCCCTTGCAATCCGGAGGGCATCAGCTTCGTGCAGCAGGTTAAGCTGAATGACGCACGCACGGCGTGGCGCGTCGATGATCAGCAGAACGTTGAATTCAGCGCCCCCCTGGACCGTCATCATGTTTCCGACTATCGGGCCGGCGATGTCTATCTGCACTGGCGCGACACGGCAGACCAGAACGGCGGCGAGTGCGAAGTGGGCACAGTGACGGCAGCCGCTATGTTTAAGCTACAGGCATCGGACCCGCGCAGTATTGAGGTGCGTATTCCGTTTGCCAGCTACACCGAGGCGGAGCATACAATCCTCTCGCCACCGGCCAACGCTAACCAGGCGCTGCTGGCCGATAATAGCTGGCAACACAACCTACAGGGCTGCTGTCGCCTGCAAATCCCTGACCAGCACTTGCAGTTCCTTTACGATGCCGCCTTGCGCACCTTGATTTTGCATGCGTCGGAGGATGTTTATCCCGGCCCCTATACCTACAAGCGTTTCTGGTTTCGCGACGCGGCGTTTATTATTCACGCGCTGCTATGCGCCGGCTTCACCGCCCGCGCCGAGCGCATACTCGACAGCTTTCCCGGCCGGCAAAACGCCGGGGGTTACTTCCACTCGCAGGAAGGCGAATGGGACGCCAACGGCGAAGTGTTGTGGATTTTGCAAAGATATTGCGAGCTCAGCGGCCAGCCACCAAAACGTGAATGGCACAAGGCAATCAAGCGCGGTGCCCGCTGGATTATGCGCAAACGCCTCAGCGAGCAACTCGATGCCGTCCATGCCGGGCTGTTACCGGCCGGCTTTAGCGCCGAACATCTGGGCCCTAACGACTTTTATTACTGGGACGACTTCTGGGGCATCGCCGGTCTGCGCGCTGCGGCGCAGCTTAGTTCAAACCTGGGTGACAATAAATCGTGCAGCCGTTTTCAACGCGCCGCCGACGACTTCGAACGAGCGGTATTACGCAGCCTGACTCTAGTGGCCGACCGTTTGGGCCAACCCGCCATGGCGGCCTCCCCTTACAGAAGGCTGGACGCCGGTGCCATCGGCTCGCTGGTGGTCGGCTACCCTTTGCAGCTATGCGCTGCCAATGATGAACGTCTGTTGGGTACGGTGGAATTTTTGCTGAACAACTGTTGCGTCGACGGCGGTTTTTTTCAAGACATGATTCACTCCGGTATTAACCCCTATCTCACGCTGCATATGGCGCAGGTTTTGTTGCGAGCCGGCGACCCACGCTACCTGCAATTGATGCAAACAGTGGCGCACCTGGCATCGCCCACTGGCCAGTGGCCGGAGGCCGTGCACCCGCGCACGGGTGGTGGTTGCATGGGCGACGGCCAGCACGTGTGGGCAGCGGCCGAATGGTTACTCATGTTACGCCAATGCTTCGTACGCGAAGAAGGCGAGCGCTTGCTATTGGGCTGCGGCGTGGCGCGTGAGTGGCTAGCGCAAGGCACCGACATCAGCTTTGGCCCTGCACCGACGACATTCGGCGCGGTCAGCATCAATATCAAGATGGCGAAACATGGCACGCAACACAGCGTCATCTTGGCCTGGCAAGGCGATTGGCATATGACCGCGCCGCCAATCGACATACAGCTGCCGGGTTTTGCGCCGGTAAGCGCCCAACCAGGGCAAAACTCAATCACCTTTCAGCTCGCTGAATAGCAGGTAACCGCATGAACATTGTAATGTTGACCAATACCTACAAACCCCACGTCGGCGGCGTGGCGCTCTCGGTGGAGGCGTTTGCACGGCATTACAGCAAGCTTGGCCACAAAGTACTGATTGTGGCGCCGGAGTTTGACGGCGTGCCGGCTAACGAAAGCGATGTGCTGCGCATTCCAGCTTTGCAGAACTTTAACGGCAGTGATTTCTCCGTGGTGTTGCCTGTTTCAGGACTGCTTACGGATACGCTGAACGCATTCAAGCCGGATATTGTGCACTCGCATCATCCCTTTCTGCTCGGCATGACGGCGTTGCGCATTGCCCGCTATCGCAATCTGCCGCTGGTTTTTACCCACCATACCCTTTACGAGCAGTACACCCACTACGTACCCGGCGACTCGCCAACAATGAAACAGTTTGCGATACAGTTGGCCACCCGCTATGCCAATCTCGCCGACATGGTATTCGCACCCAGCGAAAGCATCGCCGCGTTATTGCGGCAGCGTGGCGTACGTTCGCCCATCAACACTGTGCCAACCGGCGTCGAACTGGCGCATTTCGTCCTCGGCAACGGCCCGCGCTGTCGACATGAGATGGGCATCCCCGAGCATGCCTTCGTGGTCGGCCATGTGGGCCGGCTGGCGCCGGAGAAAAATCTGCCGTTTCTGGCCAAAGCGGTCGCGCAATTTATTAGCAGTGGCAAAGCGTTGGATAACAGACCGTTACATTTTATGCTTGTCGGCACCGGCCCGTCGCTGGCTGAAATTCGCAGCGTGTTTACCGAGGCGGGACTGACCTCGCAGCTGCATATTGCTGGCATTTTACGCCGCCAACACCTGGACGACGCCTACCACGCCATGGATGTATTCGCGTTTGCCTCGAAAAGCGAAACCCAGGGCATGGTGTTAACCGAAGCCATGGCGGCCGGCAAACCGGTGGTGGCGCTGGATGCGCCGGGCGCACGCGAGGTGGTCGACGATAAGGTCAATGGCCGTCTGCTGCACACACAGACCCTCGACGCTTTCGCTGCGGCTTTGCAGTGGGTCGCCGAACAACCGGCGGCCAGCCGGCGTGCGCTGTCGCTAGGTGCAAGCAATACAGCCGAGGAGTTTTCGATGCCGCGCACTGCGGCCCGAGCGCTGGGCTATTACGCCAACTTGTACGGTCAAGCGGCGACTGAACGTGATCAAGACGACGACTATTGGAAACAGTTGTTGCAATTGATCAAGGCCGAATGGGATATCCTCGAGGGGGTAGCGGGTGCTGCCAGCGCGTCCTTGCTGACCAGCTGACTATTCGCGACTGGTCGCTCCTACAAACCCGTGCAAACCCGTGGGAGCGACTTCAGTCGCGAAGCAGATAAATTATGATTGACCGCATCGAAGCCTCCCTTAGCCGCTGGCGGCGGCGTATCAGCCGCAGCGAACGGCTTGCCCGGCTGTTAAAACTGTCGGTTTTCACCGGCCCTGAAACCGAACCTGGCCTGGTAATGATTCAAGTCGACGGGCTGGCTTATGGCGAATTACAGCAAGCCCTGCAGCGCGGCGAAATGCCA
>JBBKXJ010000077.1:0-6775 GCA_037969395.1 Pseudomonadales bacterium | reverse complement strand
CCCACCGTCAAGCGCAGCCCATTGGCTACCAGAAACAGATAATTGAACTGCACGTCGTGAGTCAACCAGCGACCGATACTGCGTGTACTAGTTGATTCCGGAATGTCTTCCTGTAGTGAGCTGATGTAGTGCATGCTGTAATTAGCCTGCCATTGTTTGTGCTTCCAGTACATGCCGAGATTGTATTTCCATTCGGGCAGGGCGCCGTTGCCGTCGGTGGCTGCATCGGTAAACTCGCCGGCGAGATTTTTGCGGGCGCTGTCGGGGCCGAGGCGTTCCTTGTATTCGTGAATATTGGCTGCATTAAGTGACAGCGAATAGCGACCAAATCGAGTGCGAGGGATATTGTATCTGAGAGCAACATCCCAACCGCTGACATCACGCTGGCCGATATTGATATTGGTTGCGGTGATACGCTCCAGCTCGCCGTTGGCGTTGCGCTGCACCCGGTCATCGAAGGCACCGGTGGCAACGTTTTGATCAAGGATAAGCTGCGCGTTGGCGTCTACCACATTGCGTTGTGTGATCTGATAATAGTCAAGCGATGCGGTAAAACCGCGCCAACGCGAAGAAGACCACACAGCACCCAAAGAAACGTTTTTAGAATCCTCTGGCAGCAGATTGCGATTGCCACCCTTGACCGTTAAGAACTGTACCCGCGTCGGATCCGACTGCGTGACACAGCCGGGTAAAACGCCTACATTAGCAGCATCCGTGCACGGGTCTTGCAACAGGTCCTGACTTTGACTGTTATTCTGGTTTAGCTCCAGCAGTGACGGCGCACGAAAACCTTCAGCATAGCTAGCGCGAAATAGCAGTGGCGCAATGGGGCGGTATTTGAGCGCAACGCGCGGATTAGCTGCATCGCCAAAGTCGCTGTAGTGCGAGTAACGCGCGGCCACCCCAAGATCCAGGCTATGCACGCCCGGCTGCCTGCGCAACAACGGCAGCAGCGTTTCGAAGTACACTTCATGCACTCGCCGACCGCCGGAAGTGGCGTCGAAGTTGGCTCCGCCGATGCTGGCAAGGTCAGGATCAGTCGGCCTTTTGGCGGTGCTTTCATTGCGATATTCATAGCCTGCCGCAATTTCCAGCGGTCCGGCTGGCAAACTACCCAGGGTGGCAGAGGCGTTCGCCGTCAACCCGTACATTTTGCTATAGCCCCTGACTCTGGCGGCGGTTGCAACATAGTCCAGCTGCGTCGCTGTAATTGCGCCCGTTGGGCCAAACAGATTGAAGGGTTCACAGCCGTCGATATTGACGCCCAGGCATTGATCAGCATCGCCCAACGCCCGCTGCAAACGCGTGGCGTTGATGATATTGTCCAGCGATTGCACTGCGTCGGTTTTGCTCCAGTGAAAGCCGACATCCCAGCTATCTTTGGCGTGCTGGCTTTGCAGCCCCCAGGCGAAACGCCGCACCTTGGATTCATTTTCCTGTTCGCGCGGGCCCAATTCCAGCACGCGCTTGCGTACATCGGTCAGTTCGATATCGAACGGGTTATAGATATTATTTGCAGCTACGCGTAAGTCAGTTGCTTCAAAAGCGGTGAACACCGGCGTAGGCGCAAGGTCTGCCTCGGCATACGTTTCGATGTAGTTATAGTCAAGATAGCTACTGGTTTGATCGGTAACGTCAAACTGCAGGTGTGCGTACAGGCTGCCGCGTTCAGAGGGTACAGTTGCGGTGGTAAAATCTCGAAAGTTGAACAAATCTTCGTTAGTGGCAGAGCGGAAATTCGGCGCCGGAAGAGGCTGTGACGACGCGCCATCGGCACCCGTGTCGGGCACAACCACGCCGCTTGGCAAGCTGATGCGCGCGTTTGCCGTAGCGGATGAACGCAGGTCGGCGCCGCCAAATCGGCGGCCGTCAGCGGAGGCCGACACTTCGCGATCGCGGCTGTAGAGGGCATCCTGCTGGTAGCGCGTACCGCTGACAAGCAGATCACCGCGTTCGAAAGTATGACCAAAAGTAAAGCTGCTGGTCTGCGTGCCCAGATCACCTTCGCTGCTGCTGCCGTAGAAAGTGTCGACCTGCAAGCCGTCGAAGTCTTTTTTGAGAATCACGTTGATAACGCCGGCGATCGCGTCCGAGCCATATATTGCCGACGCGCCGCTCTTAAGCACCTCGATTTTCTCTATTGCCGACGGGGCGATGGCGTTTAAATCGACCGACTCGCCCGCCAAGCCGTTGTTGGCAACGCGACGGCCGTCAATCAGTACCAGCGTATTGCTGGCCGGCAAGCCTCTCAACGTCACGCTGGCACTGCCGTCGCCACCATTGCTAATCGCCGTGCTGGTCGAATTACCCACCACCGATGGCAGAAACTTTAAAAAATCACCGATCGATTGTGCGCCCGCCAACTCGAGGTCGGCGGCTGAGATGATGTCTACTGGTGCCGAACCATCAAAGTCATTGCGACGAATACGCGAGCCAGTAATAGTGCGGCCGACGATAGTCATTTCTTCCAGCCGCGGGTAGCCTTCCAGGGCACGCTGGTCTATGGCTTCTACAATATCCTTGCAGCTGGCGTCGTTGGCGCATTCGATGGGGCGTATGGCAATGACGCCCGGACTGACAAACACGGGCTCCAGCTCGGAGTCGACCAACAGTTGCTGTAGCACGTCGGCGATAGGATAGTAGCCGCGCAGCGCTGCGACCGGTGCATCAAAGGCACGCTGATGGCCAAAAATGATCGACATGTCGGTCTGATGGGCCACGGTAATCAACGCATCGGCGAGTGTGCCGCGAATAGTGTCGACATAGACTTTTGTATGCTCTGCCGAGCGTGCATGTGCCGCATGCGACACTGACACTACCGCCAGCATCATAACCACCCACAGCCCCACCACGCGCGGAACGCCAAGCTTTTGAATCATAAAGTGTTTTCGGTTGACTCGGCGACACGTTACGCACCTTCCTAACCGCTTACCACTATGCAACTCTTAGCAGGGGTTGACACGGTATAACCACTAGTCAGCGCGCAGCGAGTAACCACTTCGCAAACAACTTTATAACCTATAGCGTTTTCTTATACAACAGAATGAGACCGTCCTGCTCTACATGCTCAAGTGCGAGGCTGGCCTCCAGCCCACGCAGGGTAGCCTGCGGATCATCGAGTCTGAATACGCCCGACACCTGCAAACTATTTAACAACGGGTCGGCAATTTTAATTTGCCGGGTGGAGTAACGATTTAGTTCTACAACCACCTCGCTAAGCCGAGTGCCGTCAAATACTAATTGCTGACGTTGCCAGGCTGTAGCCTGCTGCGGGTCGGTGGCAGTGGCAGTGCCGAGACCTTCTTTCGTGCCCACCACAATTTGCTGCTGGGCATATACGCTTTCGCTGCGCCCAGTGTCTGAATGGGCATGGTCATCGGAAACTTTTACTTCTCCCTCGGTCACGGTAATTAACGTTTGCTGCTGTTCGCGATGAATGTTGAACGCGGTGCCTACAGCCGTGACGGTAACGTCTTCCCAGGCCACTACAAACGGCCGCTGCCTGTCCCTGGCTACTTTGAAATAAGCTTCGCCACGGTGCAACGTCAGCTCGCGTCTAGCGGTCGAGAAGTCGACATCGAGTCTGGTATGGGTGTTAAGCATCACGGTCGAGCCGTCATCGAGAGCGATGGTTTTTTGCTCGCCAACGGCAGTGCGGACTACGCTAACATCCTGTTCAGATGGCGGCACTAACTGCCAGGTCAGTAACACGGCGACCGCGATTGCGGCAGCGGCGGCGAATGCACGGCGGTCAAAAACCAGCGCGGCCCACCTCGTGGTTGGCGCGCTCAACTCCGCGCTCGCCGGTTTCCCGGTGGCTAACAATTCAGCGGGCAGATGTTGCAAAACACCGAGGTCCTGCCACAAATTTTCGGTCTGATCGAAGGCATGCTGATGTGCAGCGCCCTTACTCAACCACAGGGCGAAGGCTTGCTGGTCGGCAGTGGAAACCTGGTCCGAGCGCAGGCGCGCGATCCACTCAGCAGCTTCGTCCAGCAAATGATTATTTTGTGAGTTCATAATATCCATGGTGTGAGCCAGCGTTGGATTCCCTTTTCGCCTTGGCGTCGTCGTTATCGTGCTGTCTTTCGAGTTGTGTAGATGGAACGATTGAAGTTTAAATCCCCTCAATAGATACAGACCAAACTGTTAGATTGTTCACAGAAATCTCACGTTATTTTGATGAGCGCTCAAGCCGCAACGCTTCAGACAAGCAGCCGACGGCAATGTTTCAAAGCCTGCAACACATATTTCTCCACGCTGCTGACGGAAACGCCCATTTCTTGCGCGATTTGTGAATAACTTAAGCCAGATCGCCGGTGTAACAGGAATGCCTGGCGCGATTTATGCGGCATGCTGTCGAGCGCCGCAGTAATTTGCGCCAGCCGCTGCTCGGCGACTAGCAGCTGCTCAGGATTGTCGCCAGTTGGCAGGTCGACATCGTTGGCGGCCTCGGTCATTTGCAGCTGGCTGCGCAGATATTTGTGCTGTAACTGCTGGCGACGCAGCTGATCGGTCGCCATATTGGCTGCCACCTGAAATAGAAATGCGCGGGCGTTGTCGAGTCTTTCAGGCGCATCCAGCCGTTGCATGCGCAAATATGCCTCTTGAGCTATTTCGGCGGCTTCCTGGGGATCATTTAAGCGGCGCGCCAGAAAACGCTGCAGCTGCGCGCTGTGCTGCGTAAATAATGCCTCCAGAAAACCTGGTTTGTTTTCTCCCATGAAGTGTTAACGCTGAGTCTATGTCGAAGAATGGAACAATTGTGTTTGCAGAATTGCCCTGGGTCTCTAATCACCAACCAATAACAGTTGGTCCTGCATTGATTCTACACTAGTACCCCTTCAAGGTGATATTGCCTAATGCAGTCAGTTCAAAAGCGGTCCAGTGCGAGGCGTTTTTCCGAAGGCATAGTGGGCCTACGCCGACGGAGAACAACGAAGCAATGGGCCGCTTTTGAACTGACCCGAAGGGCGCTAAGCAGGCCACCCTCTGCGGCGTTGCGCTGGCTTGACGTAGAGCCCACTATGCCTGCGCCAGCGCGCCTTGCAGAGAACGGCCTGCTTAGCGCTGCATTAGGCAGTATCACCTGGAAGGGGTGCTAGACCGCTACGCAATGACGCACGCCTTGCCTCTACGACTGTTCATCATGCAAAGGATCATCGGCGAATAGCTCTTCAAGCTCCTGCGCCGCGCTTTTTGCCAGGTCCATCATTTTTTCTTCATCGGTATAGTGCTCACGACTGGCAAGCAGGCGATTGATGTCGTGTTGTTTAAATTTATCGGCTACTTGCTGCGCCGCTTTTGGTTTCAGCCCTGCGCCTTGCAGCACGTCGGCAGCCAACTCAACTGCGGAATGGAAGGTTTCGCGGCGTATGATTTTAACCCCAAGATCAAGCAGTTGATAGGCATGTTTGCGGTTGCGGGCGCGGGCATACACTTTCAAGTGCGGAAAATGCTGCTGTACTATTTCGGCGATTTTTAGCGACGCATTCACATTGTCGACCGCCAGTACGAATATTTTCGCTGTGTCGGCATTGGCTGCGTGCAGCAAGTCGAGCCGACTGGCGTCACCATAGTAAATTTTATCGCCATATTTGCTGACAAAATCGACTTGATCCTGAGAAATATCGAGCGCGGTATAGTGTATTTTTTTAGCATGCAGGATACGCGCGATAATCTGGCCAAAGCGGCCAAAGCCAGCAATGATGACCGAGTTGTCTTCGTCTGTCGGGGTTTCGTAGTTGGCTTCAGGCTTGCTCTCGCGTCCGGCCAGCCAATCGTTCAAAGCTAACAGAATGGGGGTCAGGGCCATTGACAGGGTCACTACCACAATTAGCAGGTCAGCTAGCGCCGAGTCGATCACTAACGCAGTCACGGCTATGCCGAGAATCACAAACGCGAACTCGCCACCCTGCGCAATGGATAAGGCGAAGTTTTTAGCGGCTGTGGTGCTCAGCCCCTGTAGCTTTCCTTGTACAAACAGGACCAGCGCTTTGATGGCGACCAGACCTAATGCCAGTCCAACCACGGTTAGGGGTTTTTGTACAACCAATTCAATATTGACCGACATTCCCACAGCGATAAAAAACAGGCCCAGCAGCAGTCCCTTGAAGGGTTCGATATCAGCTTCGAGCTGGTGCCGAAACTCCGAGTCTGCCAGCAGCATGCCGGCGATAAATGCACCTAATGCCATCGACAATCCAGCGCTTTCTACCAGCGAAGCTGTACCCAACGCAGTGAGCAGGGCTGTGGCCGTGAGAATCTCTCTGACATTGGTCTTGGCGATAATGCGCAACCCGTAGCGCAACACAATGCGACCAGCAAACACTACAACTAACAGCACAGCCACGCCCTTAGCGAAGGCCAGCCAGCCTGCGTCGCCGCTTGCATCGGCGCTACCCAGCATCGGTACAATCGCCAGTAGCGGCACAACAGCAATATCCTGAAACAGCAATACCGTAAACGCGCTGCGGCCATGACGCGTATGCAGCTCATGGCGCTCGGCCAGCATTTGTAGTGCAAACGCGGTGGATGACAAAGCCAGCACAAAACCAACCACGATAGCAGCGCGCAACGGCACACCACACAGCAAACCAGCCAGCGCCAACAGGGCAGCACTGACGAACAGTTGAAACGAACCCCAGCCAAACACATTGCGCCGCAATGCCCACAGACGCGACGGCTGCAGCTCAAGACCAATGATAAACAGCAATAGCACCACGCCAAGCTCTGCGAAGTGCAGAATGTGGTCGACGTCGTCGATCAGCCCGAG
>JBBKXJ010000076.1:0-5741 GCA_037969395.1 Pseudomonadales bacterium | reverse complement strand
TACAGGGCAACGCCGCTACCTCGCGCTGTGCTGTGAGCGTATAAGCCAGCGTGGATTTCATCCGGGTGATCACCGTGGCATGGATCGATTTTTTTCTCTCATCCCAGTAGGCGCCATCAATAAAGGCGCGATCCACCACGTAAATCGCCTGCCGTACACGGCTCCAGTCAGTGGCATCAGGATCATCTTCTTTTAATACGCGCATTTCACCCAGTGAGGCGGTTTCTGTTTTGACCTGCACCGGTATGCCGCAGCGTAAATCGTAATAGGTCAGCAACATATGGCCTTTTTGATTGTCATTGCCGCCCTCTTTGGGCAAGACCCGGACAAAGTGGCTGGATTCTGCCTGATACGTGGCATCAATCGCCAGAATGGGGCGTTGCGCCAGCCCGTCAATCGTGGCAAATTTGTCCGTCAGCGTGTGGCGGGCGGCAGCAACCAGCTGGCGGGTCGCCTGACGAAGCAGGTCGCGCCGCGTGCGGCTGCCCATCGCATCTGACCAGGTGGAGCGCGCGACCGGCACGCGCTCGGCGCTGACATCCCAATGAAACAAGGTCTGCACCTGTTCACGCAGTGATTGAATGGACAGCAATTGGCGTAGCCCTCCCAATACCGCATAGCCCAGCATCGGCAAGGATTGAAACGTGCGATCCGAATACCGCACTTTGGTGAAAGCCTGTGCCATCGGTTGAAACCAGTCATGAAGCACCGTGTCATTCAAGAGGGAATCGGTCAGTGAGTCAGCGCGGCGAGGGGTCATTAATACCTTCTATTTCGATAGGGTTAATAAGTGTACAAAATTCATCGCGCATCCTGATCACCTTGTCAACTCTTTTTCACATTTTTTCGGGATTTTTGTCTGCTTTCTCTCTCCCTGTCGTGCCCCCTCTGAGACACCTGTTTCCGGAGCGAGAAATCAGGCATCGTCATGTGAATCGCCACAGCCGCTCCACATGGATTAGCATCGTCAAACTCAATGTCAGCCTTTGCTAAATCGGCCGGACACCGTTACCAGCAGGTATATGCTTTTTAAAATTGGTGGCATGGTTAGATCGAGACATTGAGCTGAAAGCAAAGGAGACGACGGATATTGCCTACCTTAAACAAAGTTATACTGAAATCCCCGAAATTTTTGCGGCCATTTATGAAGAAGGCACATGGAGGCACCCGATTCGGATCAAACTAAAGCCAGAATAAAAGGTTTCAACGCAGTCGCTTCCCGCCAATGTGGTGTCATTCGGCTTTAACTAACACAAATTCTTTGGATGACTCTGATTAAACCGTTGCTTCACGAACGCTTTACGGAGATTGTTTATCTCCTCTTCTCGCGGGCTTTTTCCAGGTTAGCTCTCGCCAATGCAAAGTTCGGATCGATTTCGATTGCTCTTTTGTAGGCTGCAACGGCGTCGTCGAGTTTGTTTTGTTTCGCGAATGCAACACCCAAATTGTTGTGGGGACCGGCATAGTTCGGAGTATCCATTTGAATCGCTCTATTGTAGGCCGCGATGGCATCGTCGAACTTGCCCTGTTTAGCGAGTAAGATGCCAAGGTTGTTATTGGCTTGGGCAGCAAAGATAGAGTTCTCTTCGATTTTGACCGCCCTAATGAAGGCTGCAATGGCGTCGTCTAGTTTGCCCTCCTTCTTGAATAAGATGCCCAGGTTGTTGTAGGCAAAGACGAAGTTCGGGTTGATTTCTATTGCTTTTTTGTAGGCTGCCATTCCGTCGTTAAGCTTGTTCTGTTTTACGAGCGAGACGCCTAGATTACTGTAGGCAATGGCATAGCTCGGGTTGATTGTTATTGCTTTATTGTAGGCCGCTATTGCGTCGTTGAACTTATGTTTTTTCGCCAGAGTGACACCGAGCTCATTGTAGGCGAGAGCATAGCAGGGATTCACTCGCATGGCTTTGTTGTAGTATTGGATCTGACGATCTGGCTTGCCTTTTGCGCCCCACCAGATTCCGCGAACCGTGTATGTTCTGGCATTGTGGGGGTCAATTCGCTCTGCCTTTTTTAGTAGGCGGTTTGCCTTTTCGATCATCTTGGAGTCCCGGCCCTGCCCTGAACCTTTAAAGAAGCTCAAGTTCTCGCCGCCGCCGAGCACGTCGAACGCGTCGTCGACCAGATCATCTACGCGTTGTTCGTTTGTGAGCTTCTTGGCGTGATTGGATTCGATGTAGCCGCCTAGACCGACCAACAAAGCGAGCGCGGCCACGCCCAGAGTTGCCCATTCTCGGAACCGATACGCTGGAGATTTTCGATCAGCGCGAACCTCATCCCGTATTAGCTCGCGTAGCCCTTGAATCTCTTGGCCTTTCAACAACGCGGAGCTGTTTGGCTGTTCATCGGTCACTTTATAACCTCGCGATGGTCAGTTCGAGAAGATCTATTGCAATTGAAGTTCTATCACATGCAGTGTGGTCGCCGCAACCTTTTCTACGGTGGCACTCTCAAGTTTGATGGTTGGGAGGAATCTATTCGCACTGAAGAGCCGCTAAAAATTGGTAAGAGTGTGCTCGCTGAAGCTGGACGAATGACTATTTGTGCGCCAATTTACATATCTAATTACTAAAAAATATTACGAGTCCGCTGAGCTAGCTGGATTTTGCAGATCCTGGCCACTTTATGTTAGCTATCAAAATTGCTGAAAGCTTAGCAGTCGGCGGTATCTGAAGTAGCTAACAAGTGATGGCACCAATGAAGTATGCTATTACTTATTGCAACTAACGATTCAAGTGCTATGGCACCACTGCAGTTTAAGGCAAGACATCCGCACCCAGAACAAGCCGGCTGTAAACATTTATACAAATTCGCTGCACTTGACGACAAGCACCTGGAATATGCTCAAACGCTTCTCGAAAATGGACGTCTGTATCATGCGCTTCCGGGCAGCTTCAATGATCCATGGGAAGCAAAGCCGTGGGTAAGACCGCCGGAAGATCCCAATGGGCTGGTACGGTTGCGCAATATTCTAATTCGGGGGATCCGCAGTAGTGGTCGATCTCAGCGACAAGCAGAGCGCGCAGCTTCAAAAGCGCTCGCGGGAGGCTCCCAAGAAATTCTACAGAGAGCAATCGATGAGACGTTTGGAGAGGCTCTCATTTGTTGCCTTTCAGCATCAAAAGATAATCTTTTACTCTGGAGTCACTACGCAGTGCGCCATACAGGGTACTGTATAGAGTTTGATGCAAGGAAAGCACCGTTTTCGTTCGCATATAAAGTTTTCTATCAAGAGAATTATCCTTCATTGACCTACCCACTAAATACTAATGCTTCGTTTTCTGTGTTGGCGTCGAAGTCCAAAGTGTGGGAGTACGAAAATGAGTTCAGAGTTCTCTATATTCCCAGTTCGGTCTCATCACCTGGAGTCGAATACAACGATAATCTAGCTAAACTGCCTAGCCACTCAATCACAGCGGTGTATTTTGGCGCTTGTATGTCGAAAGAACATCTCCAACTTCTGAGCAACTTTATTGAACAGGGTCCGTTTAATCCAGAGCTGTACAAAGCAAAGATTTCCAGATCACGATTCGAAATTGAATATACGCGGATCAACTAATTCAAGCGCACCAGGGGCCAGGATGATCACATCAAAAACTTTAGCTTTATGATGGATAGAGGGAAGGGCGCCGGGATTTGTCGCGAGATTATGCTGTGTGTCACGCTGAAGGCAGTGAATTTACGTGCTTTCACCAGCTGAGCATTAATGGAAAAATATCTGGCTTTGATCGGCAAGATATTAAACATCTCGCGAAGTATGCCGGCCTTCCACGTGGCAGCGAAAATCGAGTTCTGGAACAAACCCTCGAAACTTTCTCAAGCGAGAAGGATGTTGCCACTGAGCTGGATATTTCAGGCAGCTTAAAGGCCGATGCGCTTCGGTCGATCAGAATGGACCTGTAAGATTACCAGCCTGCTTGCCGCACTGGTATCGTCCGCCCTAACTACAAGATATGATCTCTAAAACGATTGTGAATAATTTTGTCCTATCTCTTAGTGAAAGTTGGAATGCGACAACTATCGTTGCACAGAAGGACCTTGAGCTTCACTATTCTAGCGTGAGTCGAATTACTGGTAAGGCAAAAGCAATACCTTATAGCTGTTGCCAGAGCTGCCCGATTGGACGCATGATTAGTCCATACGCAACAACCACCTACCGCTTGCAAATCGACTTTATTTGGCATAAAAAATTCACGCGTCCGTCACTTGAAACTAACGTTTCCAACATGTATTGTGCCGAGTCATTGAATTTTTATCGACGTTACAGGATGAGGAGCAATGAATGAATCAACCAAATAATCCTAGCTATACGTCCTGGATTGAGGGCGCGTTTCACGGGCAATCTTACAGGCTGCGATTTATTGATAGAGGCCACCCGGATTCCCTCGAACTGGAGCTAAATATTAGGGGCCTAAATGCTAATACTTGCAGCAAAGTGCCAAGAGCAAATTCTGTGCGATATGAAAAAACACACAGCGATGATCTGATTGATAAAATGTTACATAACATTTTAGCTGAATTGCAATAGTACTGAGTTCGTCACCTATTCGGCAATAGCCACCACGTAGAACCGCTTACCGTGAGCAGTCTGCACAATTAAATCCGCTTCTTCAGTTGGCTGAATAATAACTACATTTTGAGTTGCAGAGTGCCCACTATTGCCGGGCTCATCTTTTAGCTCAGTCTTGTAGCCACTTGCCGAGCGTGTATTATCGTTTGCTATCGCGGTTCAGATTCGACCGCTCCTTAATTGAAGAATTCGCGTTCTAGTTCGTCGAACTGCGCTGCGATAAGTCCGTAGAAATCACTCGCAGCGAAAGTCTGCGGCGGCCACTTTCCGTCGAGCTGAAACACTGCTTTCACTCGTCTATAGCGTGTGTTCTTACCAGTGTCGACCTTACCGTCTGCCGATATATGGTCGGCGAATTCGGTTACCATAGCATCTACTTTGATGATATCTGTCTCCCTATTCGGCCTCAGTCCTGAATGCTTGAACGCAAGTGCCAAATCTCTGGCGTAACGTATAAATAAATATTCATTACGTACGTGGTCGGTGAATGGCGTCAGTTTTGGAAACTGGCTCCTCAGAAAAATCTGTGGGTAGTTTTAGGCACAGGAAGATCGCCCATGGCGTGATATAGCGCTATTTAAATGCCTCTGAAGGTACGGAAGCCGTAGGACTTTCTCATGGTGAGTTTTGCCTTGTTGTTGAAGCCTTCGACCACGCCACTTGAAAGCTCGCCTTTGGCCTTGAACCAGTTCATCAGCAGGGGGCGGTGATTGCGCAAGGTCTTGGCCATTTTCTTCATCGGCTCGATCTTGAATCGCATGGCTCAAGTGCACCAGGCGTCGAGAAACTTGCCGGCATAGAATGGACTGACATACTTCCAGAACTGCTGGAAGTCCTCTTTGAGCAGGTAAGCTCGGTCGTCATCGTGGTCGTGTGAGGGAATTGCGTTCATAATCGTCACCTTATCAGGGGTTCGTTGACGCGGCTTTGGTACAAATGGTTGTCACCCGACCTCGATAGCTGGGAAACGCTATGGCATCGCACTACTGACATGTGGCGCAGTTATCCTCAATTAGACCGTCAGGATCTTGCGGAAATAAAATCACCCACACTGATTGTGCAAGGGGAGTTCGATACGGTTTTGATTGAACATAGCCGTGCGATGGTAAACGCCATTGCCAATGCGAAGTTGGTGATTATTGCTGGCGAGGGCCACAATCTTCTTTTCGAC
>JBBKXJ010000075.1:0-11295 GCA_037969395.1 Pseudomonadales bacterium | reverse complement strand
CTTAGTCTTCGTGGACGTCAAATTTGCGATCCATCACGCTCATGCGGTGCGCATAGAAAAAAATCAGGGCTACAAATGAGTAAATGGAGCCTTGCTGGGCGAACCAGAAGCCCAAGTGATAACCGCCAATTTGAATCGAGTCCAGCATGGGACGTAAGATGATGCCGCAGCCGAACGATACGATGAACCATACGATTAGGCAGGTCCCCATTAGGCGTTTATTAGCCTTCCAATAGGCCTCGCCGGAAAGGTCTTCTGTGCTCATTTGAATACTCCTGGGTTTTTCTAGCTATTTAATTATGAATGCGTATGTGCGTCGCGTTGAGATCTGTGCCAAGCAGCGCGCTAGCTCTTATCTTAATTTTTGCGAAAGATATAGTGCGCCGCAGGGGCAGGTTGTGGTATTAGCGGAAGGTCTAAAAGTGCGCGGTGCGCGGCCTAAAACCGCTGCCCCACAAAATCCTGTATCTCCTTAATCGCCATAAAGGCATCTTTTAGACGATGCGTTTCCAGTGCCGACAGACCTTGTAAACGAATCTTATTGTCGGCCACTTCACCTGCCTTGGTCGCGCTAATTTGCTCACGCAGGCGCAATTGCAACAGAAAACGATAGGCCTCAGACATAGACTGGGCTCCATCGCGGCTTAACTTACCGGCGACTGCCGCACCCTCCAATCGCTCAAAGGTGGAGCGCGAGCGCACGCCGGCCTGCAGCGCGCAGAATCGAGCGATGGCGACAATAGCCGCCACCCCGCCTTTTTTCAAATCGACCTGGCCTTTTTCGGTTCGGATGCGGCGCAACAGGGTTAATGGCGGCGGAAACTCGTAAGCCATCTTCGACATATGGGCCAGAAAAATGCTCTGCGAGCCCGTGTCGAACAGCACCTTCTCAAGAGAATGCAATGACAGCTCGCCGTGCAACACCCGAAAATCGAAAAATACGCAGGCTTCCAACAGGGCTTTCGGATCAGGCGAGCTCACCCAGCTTTTAAACATGGCTTCCCACTTTGCCAGTGGCTTGCACCAATTGGTTGCCATATAGCCGCCTGGGCACGGCGGTATGCCGGCATTGATAAGACCATTAACAGCCTTCTCCGCCAACGCCTTAAAATACTGGCGCGCGGATTCCGAATCTTCTTTGTAAACCAGCGCATTATCCTGATCAGTAAGCAGCATTTGCTCCATGCGCCCTTCCGAGCCGAATACAATCCAGGCGTATTCGGTGGGCGGTGGGCCTAGCTCTTCCTCGGCCAGTTTTAGCAGGCGTCTGATTAGCGTAGCGTTTAGACTGGCAACAGTGCGACCTATCTGCGCGACATCCAGACCGCCTTTGTGCAGCGTCTCGACCGTGCTGGCAACGTTAAGCGCATAACGGCTTAGCGTTTTATCGGGGTCGTCGAGATGCTCAAGTTGACGCAAAAAATACAGTGGGTTGCGAGCCTGATGGCGCAGCAGGTCATCGGCGCTGATAATGCCGGTAATTTTGTCGTTCTGCTCCAGCGCCAAATGGTGTACATCGTGTTCGAGCATATATAGCAGCGCGGCATAAACCGGCGTGTCGACCGACAGGCTGCGCACCGGCTGCGACATGACATCGGCTACTGAGGTGTCGGGACCCAGGTTTTCCGCTAGCACGCGCACCACGAAGTCGCGGTCGGTGACTATCCCCGGCGGCTCGCTGCTTACCAGCGCGGCATCCACGTGTGCCGAGCGCATTGCCCCGGCCACTTCGGCTAAGGTAGCCGTTGATTCGACCGTTACCAGCTCCGGTGCGCCTAAATCGCCGATCAGGGTGGTAAAGTCGCCGCTGAGCGCCGGCATATCGAAACGGGAGGTACGACGCAACCCTTCACTGAGATTTTTTAGAAAAAACTCGGCAAAGCAAGCATTTTCAAGCAATGAGCGAAACACCTGCTGCGGCAGGCTATATAGCTGCACAGCATCTTCAGCCACCAGGTCGAACGAAGAGGCGTCCTGATTCAGCATGGAAATATGGCCAAAAATGCCACCTGGTCCGAGTACGTCGGCAACCTGGCCGTTCAGCACCAGCCGCATGGCGCCGCTGCGAACAACATACAGATATTGGCTGGGTGGGCCGTTTTGAGCCAGCACATAAGTACCCGTCTTAAGCTGTTGTACTTCGAGATGTTGCGCGACCAGTTGCAATTGCTCGTCGTTCAAACAGTCAAAGGGTGGCAGCGCTTTAACAAACTGCAGTTGCTCGTCTGTGCTCTCCACTTTCGTTTGCATCTATGCCAACCTGTTTTACGCGTTAAGAGGAACGTGTGCCGGTAACACACCGAAACGGCCGTCGCCGACCAATTCCAGCAAATCCTGCTCGAGGCCTGCGTGTGCATATTCCAGCTGAATACCGGCCGCCTGCAAGCGCTGTAAGCCTTTGCCGCAAGTCATCGGGTCGTGGTCTACCAGACCAACAACGACACAGTTGATTCCGGCGGGCGGTATCAATGAAGAGCATGGCTGCGCAGGCTCTACGCTTGGGCCCTGAAAACGGTCAGCGCACGGCTCAAGCGTTACATAAATGGTTGCATCCTTCGCGCCAGTACCGGCGCTGTGGAGTGCGATTTGTTCGGCATGTTGCACCAGCCAATGGGGCGGCGTTTCACGGATTTTCTCGACCCGACGGCAACCGCGACCGATAATTTCACCGTCTTTGACCACCACCGCACCTACAGTGGGGTACAAGCTGGACTGACGTGCCTCGGCAATTGCCGCTGCCATGAATTTGTGTTTCGTAGCCGGGTCAATTTTTTCGGAAAAAAGCGACATCAGTTCGGGCGCGACGCCCGCCCAGGCGTAGGGATGGTTGGCCGATTTGTGGTTGAGGTTCGCAAACAACGATTGCAGGCGTTTTTTGAGGTTGTTCATTGATCAACCGTTTTCACTTTACAGCGTCCAATTTCATGCCGTGCGCCCTGGAAGACGTCGCTCACGGCATCCACGCCTTCCGCGACATACATACATCCCTGTAAATAAAAAACCCCGATTCAACCTGTGAATCGGGGAATCGAAGATCTGTGCAAACCACAGATAATGAGAAGATCGGCCCGGTTGTGCAGCGTTACACTCCGTGGTGCTACCGTTCATACTTTCTGGAAAAGATAAGGCGGTTCTGATCGTGGCATCAACTGCTTCGTGTTGTCTGCGCCCATGACTACCTGCCTCCCATCAAAATGTAAACTGGAATGACACCTGCGCGTAGTCCGAGTCGGCATCGCCTCCATCTGGACCCAATACGCTCACATCGTCTTCTATAGAGTAATTGCCCAACTCAAAACCGGCAGATAAATTTGGCGCAATATCGCCAATGATATTGACAGCCCAATGCGCTCTATCACGACCTAATACATCGGTTTCGGTGGCACCGTAGTACGCACTGCTGCGCAATGTTTCGGTCCACATATGACGATACGCTACCACGTAGGAAATGGATTCTTCCACCTCAAGCTCCGTGTCAACGGTATCCGGGTCGTCCACCACGTCCGGTGTCATGCCCGCCGCCGTATAGCGGCCGGGTTCGCCCACCGTAACCTGGAGGCGCAGATCATCTCTGCCGATATTGATTTTGCTGGCGATATTGGCAGCCACCGCCGTTTCATCGATCCCGCCCTGGTCGACTTTGCGCAACAGCGCACCAATGCTAAAGTCGCCCCAGTCGCCGCTAAAGTTGTAGCGTAATACCAGATCAGGTGTGTCTTCGTCCGGGTCGGCCTGGTCGGCGGTCAAACCGACCGCGCTGGACGGCGAGCCGACGTCGCCATCACCGTTGGTTTCAGGGTTTTCTATCGCGATCTGGAAGCCACCGACGGTATAGCGCAACTGGGTCTGGCGGATAAACACTTCGCCCACATGGGGGCCGCCAAAATCCAGTGATTCCGGCAGCACCGACAACGGCATAAAGGTCGACCAGGTCTGGCCGACCAGCCAGTTTTTGTAATTGATAAAGTAGTGCCGCATGCGCGGGTTGGACGAATTGCTGACGACCTCGTTGCCGCCGCCGCCGTAAAAGTCCATTTCCAAAAAGGCGCTCACATCGCCGTGGGCGTACTTAATATTGAATCGCGACTCTCTGACGTTAAAGCCGGTGTGCGACGTATCAACGGCGTTGCCATCGGCATCGGTGGCGATAGGAGCGTTGGCTATCCAGTAATCCTGATAGCCAATATCACCATTGACGAAGCGGATATCGACTTTGGCGTAACCGCCGAAAGTGATCACGTTGCCGTCACCCAAGTCAACGCTATACTCCGCCATACCGTGGCTGGCCAAACCAATACCCAGCACGTAGGCGCATGTCAGTGAGGCTAGGTGTCTGGTCGATTTTTGGGAATGCGAGCGTACTGTTCTTTTTAACATGGACATACCTTTTCTAGTTTTCACATTTAATTTATTACTGCATCCTTGCTCGTCGAGTCCGGCCGATTGCCGAGTATTACGCCCCCCCGGTATCGGATTCAATTCGCAGGCTGCATAAAATAGCAGAGGGTCAAAAAATGACGATTGGACCTTAGTCTAAAATATGCCTGGCGGTTAAGGCAGCTATCCCAGTGTGGTGCTGCAGTAGAAAGGCCAGCCGCTAACGGCATGGCAACTGTAAAATTACACATTGCAGCTTGGTCTTAGGCGCTTTATTATGCGCATAGGCCATAAAAAAGTAACCGCTATGTTTGTTGCGAAAAAAATTATTATCGCCGACGATCATCCGCTATTTCGCGATGCTCTTGAGACAATACTACGGCGTTCGTTTCGAGGAATAGAACTTATCAGCACGGATTGCTTCTCCGCACTGCAGCGTGCAGTGACTAAAGAAGATGACAGTGATCTGATCCTGCTCGATCTGCACATGCCCGGCGCGGTCGGATTTTCTGCGTTGCACTATCTTGGGCTGCAATGCCCACACATTCCTGTCGCGATGATATCAGCCAGCGAGGCACCGGATGTCATGACCAAGGCACTGCAGTTTGGTGCCGCCGGCTTTATTCCCAAATCTGCGAAAGTTGAGGTGATTGCGAGCGCGATCACTAAAATTGTCGCTGGCGAGCGCTGGCTACCCGAAGGGGTGCAAGCCCGGTGCAACCATCTTGATTGCAGTGAAACCGACTTCAATGAGCGCATCGCCGCACTTACGCCAAAGCAGTTTCGCATCCTTATGATGCTCAGCGAGGGCAATCTCAACAAACAAATGGCCAATGAAATTTGCGTTTCAGAGGCCACTATCAAAGCGCACCTGACCGAAGTCTATAAAAAGCTGGGCGTTCACAATCGCACCCAGGCGGCGACTATCGCGGCCCGGCATCTGCAGGTGGAGCCGCTCGATTCGATCGGCTTAGCCACTGAACCGGCTGCGGCTCTGCATTAACAAATTGTTAATTAGACTGCGCAGTGCGCCTGGATTGACGGGCTTGCGCAAGTAGCGGAAGCCTGAGGCGAGCGCCGCTTGCTTTACCTCGGCGCTAAAGTCAGCGGTAATGAGCACACCCGGCACCTGCGCGCTAAAATACTGTTGCAGGGTTTGCATTACGTTAATCCCGGTTTCGCCACTATCCAGGTGGTAATCGGCCAGCAAAATATCGGGAGTTCGCTGCCGGCGGGTCAAGCCAATAACGGCATCATTCTCCGACCGCGCGGCTATCACGTCGCATGACCAGCCGGTCAATAGCGTTCGCATGGCGTCTAATACCTGCTGATCGTTATCTATACACACCACAAGCGTGCCGGCCAGTCCGTCTTCCGTCTGCGCGCGGGTCACCGGCGCCTGGTTGGCTGCATTTGCCCGCAACTCCTGGCTGGCAGCTAGCGGTACCTGCAAAGCGAACACGGTACCTTTACCCGGTATGGAGCGCACACTGATGGGATGTTGCAATATGCCGCTGATGCGCTTGGCGATCGACAGCCCCAGCCCAGTACCCTGGTGTTGCACGTCAGAACCCTGTTCAATTTGCTCGTATTCTTTAAAAATCATCTGCAGGTTTTCGCCGGCAATGCCTTTACCGGTGTCCCACACTTCGATACGCAGTTCAGGTTGCGAAGTTTCGGTATACAGACGCCGACAACCGAGCAATACGCGACCTTCCTGCGTATAACGCAGAGCGTTGGAAAGAAAATTTTGTAATACACGACGTAATAAGTGCGCGTCGCTGCGAATATGCAGCGAGCAGGGCCGCGTGCGTAGATCGATATTGCGCTGCTGGGCGACAACCTCAAACTCTTCGGTTAATTTATCCAATACATCGTTAACAGCAAACGTTTCAATATTGGCTTGCAGTGCGCCGCTGTCTAGCATCGAAATATCGACCAGCGTACCCAACATGTCTTCCGCCGACTGCAGTGCGTTGCTGACTCGATCGGCCATCTCCCGGGGGTCGCCGGAAGATTGCCTTAACGCTGCGGTGTACAAGCGAGCAGCATTCAGCGGTTGCATCAGGTCATGGTTAACCGCCGCAAGAAAGCGCGTTTTGTCGATATTTGCGGCTCGTAATTCTTCGTTAACCCGCGACAACTCCTGGGTACGATCAAGCACACGTTGCTCCAGGTGCGCGTTAAGTTCAATCAGTTCCTGCTGCGTCTTTTTGTGTTCGGTAATATCGCTGAAGCTCGAAACATAACCGCCACCCGGCATAGGGCGACCCTGTGTTTCCAGCACCATGCCGTTGTTACGCTGCCGTTGAAAAAAGTGCGGGCTACCGGTCTTTATGTACTGCAGTCGCTTGTTGATATGCGCTTCCGCATCGTCTGCGCCCCATTCGCCCTGCTCTGCGTTGTAACGAAGAATATCGGCCACCGGCCTGCCGACGTAGATAAAACCCGCCGGAAATTGAAACAGCTCTACATAGCGCTGGTTCCAGGCGACGATGCACAGGTCTTTGTCGACAACGCAGACACCATGATTAATATGTTCAATCGTGGTGTGCAGCAAGTCCTTGCTGAATTGCACTGTCTGCGAGGCTTCGTCGACAATGCTGACGATATCTTCGATGGGCAGGTCTTTTTTCTTCAGGGTTGAAGAAATTACCAGTCGCGCCGACGAAGCGCCGATCGCGCCCGCCAACAGGCGCTCGGTAAACCGCACCAGTTCGGCGTCGGCTTTCTCGGAAGCCAGCAGCGAAGATTCTATGCTACGCGCGTAGTCGGCGAACGCCTTGCGAGTGCTAACTTCACCAACAAATCGTTCCGCCAGCAGACGCAGGTCGCCAACTTCGACGGTACTCCACCACGGCAGACCCTCCGACGCGCTGCCAGACGACAGCGAGTGAGTAAAGTTGGCGGCCTGTATACGATCGGTAAGGCTGGTAGTGGCACCCAGCGAAAAATATACATAGCAGGTCACATTCGTCAACAGGCTCCAGATCAAGCCGTGGGTGACCGGGTCATAACCCGATAAACCAAACAACGCGTACGGCCGTAGCGCTTGAATATTCCACAGACCGTTTTCAATAAAGCCCGTTGCCACCCAGCCTGCATCCGCCAGTGATGGTAAAAACAGACAGTAAAACCACACCGAAAAACCAGCAATCAAACCGTACACCGCACCCTTTCGATGGCCGCGCCGCCAATAAACGCCACCGACAATTGAGGGCGCAAACTGGAAGGCGGCGACCAGGGCAATCAAACCGATTGTCGCCAGAGCTTCAATACCGCTAGTGTAGTGATAATACAAATAACTCAGCAGTAGTATGACAACGATGGCGCCACGGCGGATTGCCAGCAGCAGACCGGCCATATTTTTGCGCTGCCGGAGCCGCAAGCGCGGCAACTTGAATAGCAGCGGCATGACGATGTCGTTGCAGACCATGGTGCTGAGCGTGATAACAGCAACAATAACCATGCTGGTAGCCGCCGAGAAACCACCGATAAAAGCCAGTAAAGTTATAGAGGTATTATCCGCGTGCATTGGAATGGCCAACACGAAGATATCCGGATTGACAGCCTGGCCTTTGAAAACAAGTGCCCCGGCAGTGGCAATAGGAACTACGACCAGGCAGGTCACGATAAGATAGAACGGAAACACGCGGCGCGCGATTTTCAAATCATTGACATCGGTGCTTTCCACAAACGCCACATGAAACTGGCGTGGCAAACAAAATATGGCTGCTGCGGCCAACATTGTCTGCCCCAGAAATCCGACCTGCAGCAAATCCTGCTGCAGCGATGGCGCTATCAGCAGCCGCTTGACGCCGTCATCATCGCCAACCCGCTGCGCCAGATCGCCGAAACCGTTGAACACGCCATACACGGCAAGCATGCAAACACACAGCAGCGCGAACAATTTCACGACTGATTCGAACGCGATCGCCAGCATGATTCCTTCGTGGTGTTCCGACGCGTTAACGTAGCGCGTGCCGAACAAAATGGTGAACAGCGCCATCAGCATCGCAACAACCAGGCCGGTACTGTGCCACAGTGAAGACGATGAAGGTAATAGCTGCAGGTTGAGGGTATTGCTGGCAATGACCTGATAGCTCAGCGAGACCGCCTTCAACTGCAGCGCGATATATGGCAGCGTGCCCAGTATGGCGATAACAGTCACAAATGCTGCCAGACTTTGATTTTTACCGTAGCGCGACGAAATAAAATCGGCGATGGTGGTGATGTTGTGCTCTTTGCAGACCGTTAACACCTTACGAAGAAAGCGGTAACCAAGCAGAAACGTGAGAATGGGGCCGAGATAAATGGCCAGATACTGCCAGCCGTCGGTAACCGCCGTGCCGACTGCACCGTAATAGGTCCATGACGTGCAATACACACCCAGCGACAGGCTAAAAACCAGTGCACGATGCGGCAAGGGCCGACCTTGCTGCATACGTCGTTCGCCGAAGTAGGCAATGCCAAACAGCAGGCCGATATAAGCAAGCGAACAAAAAATCAATAGCCAGCTTGGCACCATAAACTTTATTTTTCTGCGTGGCGGTTTCTCATCCAGTCATTCTAAGTCATGTAGCGAGCGATAAAAATAGACTATTGTCTATGCAAATTCGGCTTGAAAGTTCAAGCAGAAAATATAAGCTTGTTACCCTCCCAAAATCCACTCGATTCACCACGCCAGCCAGGAGCCCAACATGCTTGAGATAACAACCCACCCAGTAAAGGACGAGTTCAAGCGCACTGCGCACATCAACGAAGAGCAATACTTTGAAATGTACAAAGCCTCCATTGAGGATGTGGATACGTTTTGGGCTGACCAGGCGAAGCAATTTCTAACCTGGGACAAACCGTTTGACTCAGTCTGCAAATCCGATTTTGAAGCCGGCGAGACCAGTTGGTTTGGCGGCGGCAAACTGAACGTTAGCGTCAACTGTATAGATCGCCACCTGCCCGAGCGTGCCGATCAGGTCGCTATTATATGGGAGGGCGATAACCCCGAAGAAAGCCGCAATATCACTTACCGCGAACTTCACGAGCATGTGTGCCGGCTCGCCAATGTGTTGAAGCAACGCGGCGTGAAAAAAGGCGACCGCGTTTGTATTTATTTGCCGATGATTCCTGAGGCTGCATACGCGATGCTGGCCTGCACTCGCATTGGCGCTGTCCACTCTATCGTGTTCGGCGGCTTCTCGCCTGAAGCACTGAAAGACCGCATTCTCAATGCAGATTGCCAAACCGTGATAACGGCCGATGAAAGTGTGCGCGGTGGCAAAAATGTGCCGCTTAAAGCCAACGCCGACAAAGCCCTGAGTGAGTGCCCTAACGTCAGCACATGTCTGGTAGTAAAACGCACCGGCGGCAAGATTGAGTGGCAGGCAGACCGGGACGTATGGCTGCACGAAGCGGCGGAAGAGGTTAGCGCCGACTGCCCGCCTGAACCGATGGATTCCGAAGACCCACTGTTTATTCTGTACACTTCCGGCTCGACCGGCCAGCCCAAAGGCGTGCTGCACACCACCGGCGGCTACCTGCTGCAAGCCGCCATGACGCATAAATACGTGTTCGACTATCAAGATGGTGATATTTACTGGTGTACAGCTGACGTTGGCTGGGTGACGGGGCATTCCTACATCGTGTATGGACCTTTGGCGAATGGAGCGACCACGCTGATTTTCGAAGGCGTTCCAACCTATCCTGATGCCTCACGCTTCTGGCGAGTGATTGATAAACACGAGGTCAATATCTTCTACACGGCGCCGACTGCGCTGCGCGCATTGATGGGGCAAGGCGACGATTTTGTCACCAGCACATCGCGCAAGTCGCTTAGAGTTTTAGGCTCGGTAGGCGAGCCTATCAATCCGGAGGCGTGGGAATGGTATAACCAGATCGTTGGCGAAAGCCGCTGTCCTATCGTTGATACCTGGTGGCAAACCGAAACCGGCGGCATTATGATTTCACCCTTGCCAGGGGCTACCGCGCTTAAGCCAGGTTCAGCCACGCGGCCGTTCTTCGGCGTCAAAGCCGAGCTGCTAGACCCCGACGGCAACACAATCGAGGGTCCGGGTTCAGGCAACCTGGTGATTTCACAATCCTGGCCGGGTCAAATTCGGTCGGTGTACGGCGACCATCAACGCTTCATGGAAACCTATTTTTCAACCTATAAAGGTTACTATTTTACCGGTGACGGTGCGCGCCGCGACGAAGACGGCTACTTCTGGATTACCGGTCGGGTAGACGATGTGCTCAACGTGTCCGGCCACCGCATGGGCACCGCCGAAGTGGAAAGCGCATTGGTGTTGCACGACGCAGTCGCCGAGGCAGCAGTCGTAGGTTACCCACACGACATTAAAGGACAGGGCATATACGCCTACGTGACCCTGATGAATAATGTCGAGCCATCGGACGAACTGCGCGCCGAGTTAGTTAAAATCGTCAACAAGGAAATTGGCCCCATCGCCAAGCCGGACATGATTCAATGGGCACCCGGCCTGCCAAAAACTCGTTCAGGCAAAATCATGCGCCGCATATTACGCAAAGTGGCCGCCAATGAACTGGACAGCCTTGGTGATACCAGCACGCTGGCTGATCCTTCGGTGGTAGACGAAATCATTGGTAACCGTTTGAACAAGTAAACCGACTACCCGGCACAACGCTATGTTGTGCATTGGTTAGTCACACCAGGGGTGCTGCACGAGATGCGCCCCTGGCACCCCTTCCAAGTGTTATTGCCTGCTACAACGTTAGACGATAACACTTGAAAGTGATGCCAGCTTAGGAATGGGAACGAAATAACTTGAACGTTATTGCGCCGGATTTTGGTTCGTATTCGAGGCGTGGTAACAGGCGCATAGTCGAACTATGTCACTGTTACCGCACCAAAAGTAGGCCCTTGAGGGGACGAAGAAGACGGGC
>JBBKXJ010000074.1:0-6152 GCA_037969395.1 Pseudomonadales bacterium | reverse complement strand
AGGCCCAGACCGCCCGCGCTCGAAACAGCCGACGCCAATTTTCCGCCAGCAGCGAACGCCATAGGTGCTTGTATTACCGGATGGTCGATGCCGAGTTTCTTTGTCAGTCTTGTCGATATCAAGGAAATCTTACTCGCTTGGGAATTTGTCGAAGATTCTTGCAGTTTCTGCCATTGCGCCCCATTTAGCGCGTTCACTATGGAAGATTTTGCCTGGGTTTGAGAAAAGAGGCTCACCATCGAGAGAACCGGCGCGTACAACCATGGCAGTACCACTTTGATTCAGATACGGCACACCACATCCACATTCACGACAAAAAGCGTTGGTAAACCCCCTATCGGGATATTCATAACGCTTGATGTCTTGTTCTCCCGATAGCCAACGGAAACTTTCCTTGAGCCCGAACAAATTGGACACGTGTACGGACCCCGAAATTTTTTGGCACTGAGAGCAGTGACAAAGATAAAATTTCTCAAATCGATTTTCGATTTCGTATTCCACTTTTCTGCATAGGCAACTGCCGGTAATTTTTTCAATCATCTGTATTCTCCATTGTGTTTGGTTCGCTATCTCAGTCGTGTTGACTAATGGGTGTATGAGGCTGTGCGGCGTTGTTCGTCGAGCGGGTTCAGATCATTCGGATCGGGCTTTCCGGTAGTCGGTAACAGGCAGGCCGCCAATTCCCCAATCTTCGAATGCGACTTCATTGACGACAACGACAATCGTTGACGGATCCTTATTCAGCACCTGGACAAGCAGATCAGTTGCCCCTTTTATAAGTTCCGCCTTCTGCTTCCCGGTCGGGCCTGTTCCATCCGGCCCGCCTTCTTTGGTGATCTTGATATTAACGTATGGCATTTACGCCTCCTGTGATTTCGGGGTGTAGGAAAAAACTTTCGATATGATCCGCCATCTATTGTCCGCAACGGTCAGTGTCAGAAAATCAAGGTAGTCACGCGACAGCATCTCTATGGATACTTTTGCAAAGGCCATACGCCGCCCACCAAACTCGATTGAGATAATCCGGTTAGCTCGCGATTCTCCATTGTTTGCGGGGGATACGCGAGCATCTACCATGTTGAAATATTCCCTAAGTGAATAATTCATATAATCGCCTTCGACCGTGTTCACATAGCGTGCGTCCGGGTGAAAAGCCTTGGCCAGCTGTTTGCTGTCAGCGTAATAGAGACCTTCGAAATAAATATCTAGTACGCCAACAACATCGACAAAATCCTGCGGTTCGGCCATTAGATTAAACCTTCCGCCTGCATAGCGGCTTGCGCGGCGGGGCGTTTTGCGACGCGCTCGACAAACGCGGCAATGTTCGGCCAGTTCTGCAGATCAACGCCAACAAAGTTGGACCAGTTACTGACGACGAACAAGTATGCATCCGCAACGGAGAATTCGTCGCCGAGAAGGAATGTTCTGCCATCGCTGAAAAGATTGTCCACGTAACCGAATTTTTTCGCCACATTCACGCTTGCACGCTGCTTGTCCTCATCGGTTGCCGTGCTGGAGAAAAAAGGGCCGAACGCTTTGTGCAATTCAGAGCTGACATAATTTAGATACTCGTGTAAACGCGCACGTTCGACGGTTCCTGTTGCAGGCGCCAGGCCCTTGTCAGGATGTTGATCCGCGATGTATTGTAGGATGGACGCACCTTCGGTCAGGACTTCACCCGATTCCAATTGCAATGCTGGCACGTATCCCTTGGGGTTGATTTGTTTGTAGTCAAGACCGGACGTGGTGCGACCTGCATCAGTGTCTACTTCATCCAGGTCGAAAGTGGCCCCGACCTCATTCAATACTATATGTGTAGCTAGCGAGCAGGCGCCTTGTTTGTAGAATAATTTCATTGTTAATTCCTCTTCTCGGTAAACTGATTATTCAGTATCGAGAAAGGTAGCAGTCAATACATTCTATTAATAATATTGTATATTCATTATGATGATCTCATATTTAGATCATATAGACTGAACCGATGGAGCCATTGCATGACGTATGAACAACTGGTGGTTTTGCATGCCATTGTTACCGAAGGTACTTTTCGGGGTGCAGCCGAACGGTTAAGCAAATCGCAGTCCGCCGTGAGTCATATGCTTAAGAATCTTGAAAATGAAATCGATATCTTGCTGCTGTCGCGTGAAGAATACCGGCCAAAGCTAACAGCAGCTGGAGAAGTGTTCTACCGGCAGGCGACGAGAGTGCTGCAGCAAATGCAACAACTCCGCAGCATGGCGAAGAGCTTGAGCGCCAAACAGGAAGCAGAGGTGTTGCTGGCAGTGGCGGCAACATATCCTTTGCAGCCGCTTTTAAAAGTTATAGGAGACGTATCTGCTCAATATCCTGCCACTCACATTCGTTTGTCACGAGAGAGCATGGGCGGCCCAATTGAACGCTTGTTAGGTAATGATGCCGACATGATTATCGCCACAATGGACGGTGTTCCCACCGATCAGGTAGAAGCCATAGCGCTTTTTACAGCAACTATCATTCCCGTTTCGCACCCTGAATTTGAACCAGCACAAAGCAGTCACATGAAAACAGTTAGCGAAATGCAAAGCTACGTTCAAGTCGTTGTTGCGGATAGCAGCAGAGGTGAGTTATCACAAAGCCGGGATTTACTACCTGGGGGATTGCGTTGGACGGTTTCGGATTTTGCCGCAAAGAAGGAAGTGCTGCTGGCAAAAATGGGCTGGGGCGGCATCCCTGAACACCTGATTAGAGATGAACTTGATCGGGGGAAATTGGTTGCTCTCAACGTGGAAGGTTATCCGCCGCGCCAATCACACTTATATCAAATTCGTCGACGTGATCGAGATACCGGGATTGTTGCTCAGACCATTTGGGAACAATTGATTTCCAGGCAGAGTTAAAGCAGTCGCTCGGCACGATCAATCGCTCATTCGAACCAGCACAAAACAGTTAATTGAAAATAGCGGAAATACATAACTTGCTCAACTCATTGGACTCCCCGGCGATTGCTCCCGGCATAGCCCTACTTCCTGCATCCATGCAGTCGTGCCTGCGCAGGAGTGACGAATGATAAATTGCTCAGAGTTTCGTTAAGCGC
This sequence comes from Pseudomonadales bacterium, assembly GCA_037969395.1. Classification (GTDB taxonomy): domain Bacteria; phylum Pseudomonadota; class Gammaproteobacteria; order Pseudomonadales; family JAUIET01; genus JBBKXJ01. The sequence goes on along the minus strand of JBBKXJ010000074.1, from coordinate 3,079 downwards.
TCAGCATAGAGTTCTTGCATCACCAACTTGGGCGTACGATCCACATTAAACAGTCCCCAGTGCTTCTCCGGCTCAAGCGGGTGGGGAGAGCCTTTCCATGGCTCATCAAATGCCTCGAACACAAAGGTGAGAATCCGCTCTTTGGTGGTCCATTCAAGCAGTTGTTTATAGTAGCTCGCTTGTAACTCCTCGGAAGCATTCCAGGGCTCGATGCCGCGACCATTGGCAGCAGTGGGCCAGCCGGCCTCGGTGATCACCACGGGCTTGCCAGGGTAGTGATTGGCAACCGAGTAGTAGTTCTGCCTGGTGTAATCGAGCGCGTCTTCCAGGGTACGGAATTCCCAGGCGGGATAGGTGTGTATGGAAATAAAATCCAGCTCGGCCGCCAGCGGCTCCAGTTTGACTGTCCAGGGTACATAATTTTCGCAAAACGTGACCGGCTGCGTGATCGCGCGCTTGATTGTACGGGCATAGTTTACAAGGCTTTCCACCGAAACCATGTGATCGGTCCATTCGACGCTGGCCTCGTTGCCGACCGAAACAGAGCACACGATGGTCGGGTAGCGGTCTGAGAAGGCAATAAGTCTGTCGACATTTGCGCTGTTGGCCTGTCGATTGTCGCTGAGGGTTTGTTCGCTAAATTCTGCTCCCCACGGACACTGTGGATTACTCATCTCCGCAGCCATATCAACGCCTAGCATTACCTTGAAATGCAGGGAATCATCGCTAATAACTTGTAAGACCGTTTCGGCATGCGGGCTACAATCGTATAATCTGAGAAATTTCCAGTTCTTCGCCAGAATATGCAGGTCTTCTCTAATCTCCCCATAGTCAGGAAAAATGCCCTCACCGGGGTTTTGCCCTGCACGATAGCCGGAGTAACAAATGGCATTGCCATGTTCTGTAAACGCGTCAGGCATATTTTAAATTCCCATCTTTATCCCACAGACCCCAATAAGCACCAACATCGCCTTCGGCGCCCACTTTCCAGGTTTCATCGAAGGACGAAAAATAGAAAATTGCTATGCCTTCTTCCTCAGCCCACTGGTAGGTATTGATAAAATATGTTATGGCGTTTTCGTAAGAAGGCTGCGCACCTCTCTCGGCGCTGCCGACATTCGGCCAGCCGGTTTCGCTGATAATAACCTGCTTGCCATTCGCCGCTCTGACCGCTCGGTGATACATATCCTTCATGTAAAGCAGTGAATGCTCGGCTGGACAGCCCTCCCAAAAGGGATAACAGTTTGCGAGAATGACATCGCAAACCTCTGTCACCCGCGGGTGATCGACAAATTCGAAATAAGCATCGACATAGCCAACATCGACGCCTGGCACGGCCTGTTTTACGCGCTTGATGTAGTCAATCAATTGGTCTTCCGACAGATCGCCACGAAGTAGAACTTCATTGCCCACGGCAACAATATTGGCATAACCGGCGTTGGCCACTTCAACCGCGTTGGTCAGTTCCTTCTCGTTGTTTTTCAGGTCGTCGTCTAACCAGACGCCGACCATGGTTTTAAGCCCTTTTTCAGCTGCGATCCGAGGGGTCTGCTCATTGCCCTCCGTACAGGAAAACGTGCGAACCCAGTGAGTACTCGACTGGATAACACTTAAGCGCTCGCGTATCTGTGCATCAGTTATTTGCGTACCCGGCCCCTGCCCTTCTATATAAGGACTGAATGATATGCCATGGACTTTCTCAGCCAGAATCTTGCCGGCCAGTGAGCGTAAATTTTCCACGTCAAACCTGGATGCATCGATACCGGCCAATGCCATATGTTTGGGGTAATTACTCGACACTTTACTCTCCTGCCGCCCAGTTCTAATCGGCTAACAAATGTAGACGACCCAATACCAATGTAAGTTGGCGGATACGGCCGCTACGCTGAAACAGCTCGGCGCTGTGCTCTCTGTCTAGCGCAAATTCCGCCACCGCGTGTTGTTTGCCGTCTTCCGAAAGTATTGACAGGGACGGATGATCGGCAGTGTCATCCAGGCGGTAAACCACGGGTACCTGACACCAGGTAAACGCCAGACCCGAGACTGGCACAGTCAGTTCCTGCCAGTTGCCGTCTACATCCAGATAGCGGAATTCCCGGCTTTGCGAAACGAATTCGCTTGCCCGCAGCAAGTTCGGCTGGAAGCGCACCGTACCGTCGTTGACGCGCACGCCCAACTCACCAAACCTGGCCAATACTTCCTCTTTGACCTGACCGGTCATTCCCGGTTGTTGAGCGCCGGCGTGGCCGGGCGTATGCGAGTACGGATCAGTCGGAAATGCACCAAACTCGCCGGGCGTCTTGTTAAAGCCGATACCCTCACGCACGCGATAGTACAACTGTCCCAAACGCCGGCAGGTGGCGTCGTCGGCGCCCTGATCACGCGCCGCGAAGAAATTCTCACTGACGGCCAGCAGCAGCTTGGCCACCATATGCCAGTAAACGCAGCCCAGACCTTCAAAGCCGAACATGCCGCCCGAACGGCCGGTAAATTCCTGGTGCTTAAATACCGTCTCGTACAGTGTATTCAAGTTTTCACGCGCTGATTCAAGCGGTTCGCCATACTCTGCTGTTAACGCATTCAGTTGATTGTTAAGGTCGCCGACATTGGTGAATTCGGCATTGAAGCGATAACAGCCGTCTACGTCGCGTAACAGAATACGTTTGTCGCCCTCCTCAAGCATGCGTCGCAATAGCGGAATCGCCTCAATCTGTTCGGCCGGGACACGGTTTTTGGCCAGGAATCCTGGTAGCTGCCGATCGGGGTAGAGGATGAAAGTCTTTTGATCGGGTCGATAGAGATCACTATCGAACAGGGCTTCCAGTATTGCGACTGCTTTTTGTGGGGCAATAACGCCGGCGCTAAGTGCGGCGACCTGGCCCTCCAGCATCGGGTAGAGGGTATTTACTTCGACCGCATCTGACTTCAGGTCCAGCAGGTTATAGGCGTTGTACAGCCCGTCTTCTCGCAGGTTGGTGGCGATGCTGTGGTCGATGGCGGCTAGGGCATCATCAAACATGGTCGTAATCTGGTCCAACGGCTGGGTGACCTTACCAGTGTACGGTTGCTGCTGATACAC
>JBBKXJ010000073.1:0-4644 GCA_037969395.1 Pseudomonadales bacterium | reverse complement strand
TGCGAGATCCGCGCGAAGAACTCGTTCGATTGAGTGGCAATGATTTCTGGCGCAGCGATGCCGTCGTCGCGCAAAGCGCTTATCCATTCCAGTTCGGCTTTTAACGCGTTGTCTGAATGGTAGTTTGCCCGATGAATGCGCAACGCAAAGCGCTCGCCAGCATCGGTCGTCAAACAGTACACGGCGTTTTCGCGATGCTTGATCAAGCGTAGCTCACCACGCAAGCCCCACGCGTCGAGCGCGCTGTAAGCAAGTTTCAACAAACATTCTTCCTGTTGCTGTAACGGTAAATCGCTTAACCCCGTCATGGATATTTTCTCCCGGTTAGAGCTTTGCGAAGCAATGATCCAGCGTTGACAGCAGCAGGTCAGCGTTGTCACGCGAGAAACACAGCGGCGGCCGCATCTTAAGAATATTGTCGTGCATACCAATTCTGCTGATCAACACGCCCTCGTCTTTCATGCTATTGATCAGCAGCTCGGCTTGTTCGGTCGCAGGGCTTTTAGTATTTCGGTCTTTTACAAGTTCAACGCCAAAAAACAGCCCGCGACCACGCACGTCGCCAATGAGTTCATATTTTTCCGCCAGTTTCGCCAAGCCCTGTTTAAGGTAGTCACCGACCTGCTTCGCGTTTTCGACCAGGTTTTCCTGTTCAATAACCTCAAGCACCGCCATACCGACTGCGCAGGACACCGGGTTGCCACCGAACGTATTAAAATACATCACGTTTTCGCGAAACGCATTGCCCAGGTCGGGGCGGCAAACGGCGCCGGCCATGGGATGGCCGTTACCCATGGGTTTCCCCAGAGTGACAATATCAGGCACGACGCCGGTTTGTTCATGCCCCCACATCGAACCTGTGCGGCCAAACGCGGACTGGACTTCATCAAAAATGACAACGCCGCCCGCGTCGCGCACATAGCCCGCGACTTTTTCGAGATAACCGGCAGGTATATCCGGCAGGCCTTCGTTAGCAAATATCGGGCACACCAGCAGGCCGGCAAAGCCAACCCCCTCGGCGTTAAACGCGGCTATGGCTTGCTTAACCTGGTCCGCATAGGCATCGGCAAGCGCCTCTCCTGCCAGCCCGTCAAGTCTGCGATAGCTGTCTGGAAAATCGACCGCGCGCACATGGGGGCCATTCGGTTTACCCTCATTAAAAAGCGTGGCTAGCGCATCGACCGCCGTCGTATTACCGTGATAAGTGGCATTGGTACAAATGATGCCCATGCCGCCGCTGTGGTTGCGCGCCATCCGCAAAGCGACTTCATTCGCTTCGCTGCCAGTGCAGGTAAGAAATAACATTGATAGCGAGTCGTCAAATTTGGCGGTTAACTTCTCGCCATATTCCACAATTTTTTCGTGTAGATAGCGAGTATGAACATTGAGTGTCTTCGCCTGACTGCACAGCGCCTCGACGACATGCGGGTGGCAATGTCCTACATTGGGAACGTTATTGTACACATCAAGATAACGTTTGCCGTCTGCGTCATACATCCATACGCCTTCACCTTTGACAATGTGAACGGGCTGCTGGTAGAACAGAGGCGCTTTCTCACCGATTAGCCGGTAGCGGCGCTGTAATAATTCGCTATCACTCATCTCTTATCTCTACTTTACGTCGAGTAAATCCAGACAAACCAGAATTTCGGTAGCCAGATGCAAGCTATGCTTTGCTTTTATAGAATTGCTTAAGCACAACCGGGCTTTCCGGCAACGTCGATCCACCGTCAACTATTATTGTTTGCCCGGTAATATAGGACGCTTCATCCGACGCCAGAAACAGCATGGTGTTGGCGATGTCTTCGGGCTTGCCGATCTCGCCGTTGGGAATCAGAGATGCCATTTCCGCCAGCTCGTCGTCGTCGGCCAAAATTGACATCGCCTGAGTGAGTATATAGCCCGGCTCTACACCATTGACAGTGATGTTTTCGCGTGCCAGCTCCAGCGCCGCGGTTTTGATAAAACCGTTCATTCCGCCTTTGGATGCCGCATAGTGAGCGGTTAAGGGCATGGCAACCGTGGGGCCAGTCACCGATGAGGTGTAAAGCAGTCGGCCACCGCCTTGCTTGCGCAGATGCGGCAGCGCGGCTTGTGCCAACCAAAACGAAGCCTTCAAATTTATCGCCAGGGTCGACTCCAATACGTCTTCCGGCAGTTCCTCCACCGAATACATGGGGAAGATTGCCGCATTGTGGATCGCGATATCCAGCCGGCCATAATGCTCCACCGTTTGCATGACGATATCGTCCACATGCTTCTTCTGGCCTACATCAGCTTGTATGAGAAGGGCATCGCCGCCGGCCGCGCGAATGTCATCTACCGTTTGTTGGCCGTTTTCGCGGGTGCGGGTGGCAACAACGACGCGGGAACCGGCCGCTGCAAAAACCCTGGCAATACCTTCGCCAATGCCTTGCCCTGCGCCGGTTACGATTGTCACTCTATCTTTCAGATTTCCTAACATACAAGTGTCCTCTTCAATTGAATCGAGTGGGGAAGTTCGGGCCTGATGTGGTGGTTTTTATTTCAGCCAGGGGTATAGATTTTTGAATCACTGAAGGGTGCCTGTAGTGGTAACGGGAAGACGACTTCGTCGTTTATTCTAACTGATTTAACGGCGCAGCATCTACGGCGAGCTATACTATATGCTGGATGTATGCGCAGTAATCTATTGACCATAATAGCTGGCTGAAATGGTTAGCGTTACTGCTGGTGCACAGCGTCGAATAAAAATAGAGGACTACACATGTTTAAAACTATCGCCGGCGACCTCAATCTGGCCGTCGATGTAAACGCCAAAAAAACGCTGTTTGCCGCAATTTTTCTCGGCGTCATCGGGCCGGCCGTATTCATTGTGCAGCCCGGTTTCGTTCAAGGTCTGGTCGGGTATTACGGGTTTAGCGAGCAGGCCGCCGGTTATATCGCCTCCGCCGAGATGTGGGGCATCGCCATCACCACCCTGATCCTGACTGTTATGGCGAGCCGATTTAACTGGCGCCATCTGTTAACCGGTGGTGTGCTGCTGGCGGCGGCTGGAAATTTCCTGTCACTGCTTACGACAGACGTGATCACTTTCGCTGTGCTGCGCTGCATCACGGGTATCGGCTCCGGTGTATTGATATCGTTGACGTTTACCGTCGTCGGTTTAAGCGCGAATCCTGACCGAAATTTTGGTTTTATGATTATGTGGATTCTGGTGTATGGCGCTATTGGCTTTGTAGTGATGCCGCTGGCCTTTCACCATGTCGGCATGGAAGGTGTGTTGCTGTTTTTCGGCGTGTTTAATCTAGGTGCATTGCCCTTTATTCGCCATTTGCCAATCTCAGAAGTGGGCCATGCACAGGTTGATGAGCAGGCGATTAATCTGCCACCCGCGCTGAAGAGCATGGCCGTTGCAACGATGTTTGTGTATTTTCTCGCGCAAGGTGTGGTGTGGGCTTATCTGTTTTTGATTGGCGTTAGTGGTGGTGGCTCGGAGCAGGAAGTTTCCAATGGATTGACCCTGTCACAGTTTTTAGGTGTCGCCGGCGCATTTACCGCGGCATTGCTTGGCAGCAAACTGGGTCGCATCTCGCCGCTGACCTTAGGCGTAGCCGGCAGCATTATTTCGTTAACGCTGTTATTCGGTCAGATGGGTGCGGTGGTCTATGCGTTGGCTGTCTGTGTGTTTAATTTCGCATGGAATATGACGCATCCGTTTTTACTGGCAGCACTTGCCAGCTTCGATCGCAGCGGCCGCATCGTTGTGCACGGCGTTGCGGCACAAATGCTGGGGCTGGCAATTGGCCCGGCGCTGGCCGCGTCAGTGATTGCGAAGGATGAGTTCAGTAACGTCATTTGGCTTGGTATGATACTTTTTGCCGGCGCTTTACTGTTGATTATTCCGCCGCTACTTTATCAGCATAAAGCAGTAACTCGCTGACTGCGAGGCGGTTATTGTAATAAGTTCTCATAGTGGTCACGCTGCGCACGTTCGGCGTAGAAGCAATATACTACTGGTAATTAGCAAGGGGTTTAAGAACACAATTTTCTACCCCTCCTTCAGCAGGCTTTTTTAAATGAGCACAAACAATAGAAAAATAGACCGGCGGGTCGCCATTGTTTGCCGACGTGGTCGCTACCGCTGACAGCATCTTTGTAGAAAGAATTCGGCGTCAGGGAGCGAGGAGCACCAAAGATATCGCCTACGTAGTGGCTAAAGTAGGACCAGTTCACCCCAAACTGGAATTCCATCGTGATGCCAGTGGCCACGCCAAGCGCAAAATTAATACCAAAGAGTAGGCCCCAGAATTTAGTCATCTGCCGCCATATTGGTCGACCCGTCATCACATAGACTGTTTCCATGATCGCAACGATCACCGATAAACCCAGCGTGAGCGGTACGAAAAGAAAGTGGTACATCACCGTTGTTGCAAATTGCAAACGTGAAAGCTCAACGGGATCCAGGTCCATTTCCTACTCTCCTAGTTCTACATTGGTGTACGAAAAAAACTAATTTTCTTTCAGGTTCAAAGTTTCATTAACTTTAATGGCACTTAGTTAAGGCATATCGAAGCTGCGGAGGCTTGAATAGAGGGAGAATTTTTGGGACCTTCCCTGGCAGGGATGCCAGGGATAGAGCCTCCAGGGACGGATTTACGGCGT
>JBBKXJ010000072.1:0-56782 GCA_037969395.1 Pseudomonadales bacterium | reverse complement strand
GGTGCTGCGGTTTCCTTAGCAGCAGGCGGAGGAGTCGATTGCTTGCCGCAGGCGATGGCAAGAATAGCAAACAAAGTAAGACAGATTGCAGCGCGCATAGGTGACCTCAAAGATAGATTCGATGCGGCAGGAAGATTACTTCAATGAGCCGTTAGAGTAAACGACCCTATTCGCGACTGAAGTCGCTCCTAAAGTTGTTTGTCGCGCAGTAGGAGCCACTTCAGTCGCGAACAATTACGTTGCCTGTTTGCGTACCGATATCCATACCGGCAACAGCCGAGGCATCTGGCACCTGCATGCTGCTGCCGGCAGCCACGATGTTTGTAAAACGTTCTATTGTTCGGGTCGCTATTGGCGCTGTGTATGACAATAGCCGATTATTAGGCAAGGTGATTACGTCGCAACGGTTTATGCCGTTATACTTCGCGCCACCGCGTATACAGAGAACATTTATGGCTAGTCCAATAGACAATATTGTCGGCTTCCTGCAGTTGGAACGCATTGAAGAGAATATATTCCGCGGCGCAAGCCAGGATTTGGCAACCGGCCAGGTGTATGGTGGCCAGGTGTTAGGACAGGCGTTACAGGCCGCGAAAATGACTGTGGTCGATCGGCCGGCTCACTCCGTGCACGCGTATTTTTTACGTAAGGGAGACGTGAATGCGCCTATCGTTTACGAGGTAGACCGCAGCCGCGACGGTCGCAGTTTTACCGCGAGGCGGGTGGTGGCGATTCAGCATGGCAGGCCTATTTTCACCCTGGCGGCGTCGTTTCAACAGCCGGAAGATGGGCTGGAATTTGAAACTCGCATCGCTATGCCGGCAATACCGGCCGCCGCCGCAGATGCTACTGCTGCAGCAGAGGAGTCTATTGACGCGGTGCCAACGTTGCTAAAGCCTACCAGTTTTTTCGATGTGCGGCCGGTTAATCCAATCGAAAATTCAGCGTCAAACAGTTTGCAGTGGTGGGTCAGAAGCAAAAAGGCGCTGTCAGATGACGCTAATTGTCATCGCGCCGTGCTGGCGTTCCTGTCTGACTTTGGCTTACTGGGCTCGACCCTGGTTCCGCATGGTTACTCGATTGCCGATTTAAAAAGGATGACTGGCAATGAACCACCGAAGGCTGCTTTTGCCATAGCCTCGATCGACCACGCGATTTGGTTTCATCGCGCGTTTCGCGTTGACGAGTGGTTACTGTATCAATGCTGCCCGGTATCAACGTCGGGTGCGCGCGGTCTGGCGCACGGCAGCGTGTATGCCGAGAACGGTACGCTGGTAGCCAGCACGACACAGGAGGGGCTTATTCGAAAAATGTAGCAAAAGAGGGCCGCTTTCCAGCAAAGTGCTATTGATGCGCACTAGACGCTGGCCTGATCGCCCCATAGCTCCTGCAGGCGCTTGTCTCTGCCGCAGCCGGTGCGGTAATACTTATAGCGGATAGGGTTTTTCTTATAGTAGTCCTGGTGGTAGTCCTCCGCCGGGTAAAACTCGCTTGCTGCATCGAGTTCGGTAGCGATCGACTGACCGAACTTATTCGCTACCTTTTGTTTCGACTGCTCGGCTAATTGGTGTTGCTCTTCACCGTGATAGTAGATACCCGAGCGATATTGACTGCCGCCGTCACAAAACTGACGGTCGGATGTTAGCGGGTCGATATTATGCCAAAACACATCAAGCAGTTTGGCGTAGCTGATTTTCGTGGGGTCATAGGTAATTTGCACCGCTTCGGTATGCCCGGTGTTACCCGCCGATACTTGTTTATAGGTCGGATCGATCAAGTCACCGTCGGTGTAGCCAGAGGTTGTGGCAACTACGCCGTCGAGTTTGTCGAACGGTTTTTCCATGCACCAGAAACAGCCACCGGCGAAGGTCGCGGTGGCAAGCTTGCTGGCATCCACCGTGGTTGCCTTGCTGTCGCTCTCGGCAGCATTGAGTCGTGGCTCTGTGCAGCCCGCCAATATTAGCAGCCCCAGGAGACCCAACTGCAGAGGGATGTATCGCGTGCGTGATTTGAGCTGCATAGTCGTTTAACCGCGTAATTCGGGTAAGGAGTCTTCGCGTGGCACGAAGTTAAGTGCAACGCCGTTATTGCAATAACGTAAGCCGGTTGGTTTCGGGCCGTCTTTGAACACATGGCCTTGATGGCCGCCGCAGCGTTTGCAATGGTATTCCTTGCGCGGGTAAATGATTTTAAAGTCAGTTTTAAATCCCAGCCGACCAGCGATGGGTTGGTAGAAACTTGGCCAACCGGTGCCCGACTCGAACTTTGCGCTGGTGGTAAACAGTGGCAGGTAACAGGCGGCGCAAATAAATGAACCGTCGCGTTTTTCATTGTTCAGCGGGCTGGAGCCTGGCGCTTCAGTACCCTCTTTGAACAGTACATGAAAAGCTTCCGGCGCCAGTAGTTTGCGCCATTCGTCCGTCGATTTTTCAAGCGAAGTAAACGCCAGCGACGACGCTTCCGCCGCCTCATCTTTGGCCATCAGAGACCTCCAGGGGACTATGCCGGCGGTCACTCCGGCGGCGGCTATTGCTGTGACAAGTTGTCTGCGTTTCATAAATAATTCCATCATTCCGGACCCTGTTTATGACCAGAAATTACTTTTTGCGTTCCAATTAAGCACTGTTTTTGATCTTTAAAGCTTTAGGCGTAGAATCCACGTATTCCTAAAGACTAAAGCCCCAGCCGAGCAGTAAGCCGTTGTCGCACCGCACAAACAAGCAAAAACGTTATACACGTTATCTGATTCTTTTGCTTATTCTGCTCGCGTTGAGCGTTCACAAGCTATACAAGAACTCACAGGTGCGCAGCTGGCAGGAAACCCTGTCAGTGGTCGTCTACCCCAGCAACGGCGACGGTCTGGCGTCGACCGCAGCCTATATTCGTTCTTTGGACGAGCAAAATGTGCAACAAATTGCACAGTTTGTTAACGCCGAAGCGCGGCGCTACGGGGTGACGGATGCAGCGGCCATCAACGTACAACTTGGCTCTGCTGATCTCGGCACGCCGCCCCGCCTGCCACGCAATAGAAACGTGTTCAGTAACATTTTCTGGAGTTTGAGTTTCCGCGGCTGGGCTAACTTCAAACTCTATTCAAGCGCGGCAGGCATGCCAGACATCGCGCTGTTTGTTGTATTCTTCGACCCGGGCAATATTAAGCGGCTTGACCACTCCATTGGTCTGGCCGACAGCATGATTGCGATGATCAATGCCTTTGCCGACCGTAAATATGAAGGCTCAAACAACGTCGTCATCGCTCACGAGTTATTGCACACTGTGGGCGCAACCGACAAATACGATGCAGAGACTAACCTGCCGTTGTTGCCTTACGGTTTCGCCGACCCCGAAAAGTCACCACTTTATCCGCAGAGCAAGGCGGAAATTATGGGGGGGCGTATCCCGCTTGGGCCGCACACCGCAATAATGCCAACGAGTTTGCAGCAGATTACGATAGGCCAGGGTACGGCGTTGGAGTTGCATTGGCCGGCAGCAAAAACACAGTAACTTACTGGTAGTTGCGCGGCTGCGCGCAGTGCCGCCAATATTTGACATTCTTATAAATAAACCGTATCTATAAGAGTTTTTTTATTCGTCGTCATATTCAATCAACCACCCACATCCGAGGATACGGATTTTGAAAAAAGTTATTCTGCTGTTGCTCGGTGTTTGCATGCTGGCGTCCACCGCCTATGCAAAATCGCCAATTATTGATTACAAAACACGATTCATCCCGGTTATCAGCGAGCACGGCATGGTGGTCGCGGCTGAGAAACTCGCCAGCGATGTCGGTGTCGATATACTCAAGCGCGGCGGCAACGTCGTCGATGCGGCGGTAGCAACCGGTTTTGCGCTGGCAGTTACTTATCCGCGGGCCGGCAATCTCGCCGGCGGAGGATTTATGCTGGTGAATCTGGCGGCCGAGAACAAGCAGATCGTTATCGACTACCGTGAAGCAGCGCCACTGAAAGCGACCCGCGATATGTATCTTGACGCCAACGGCGAGGTAGATCAAAAACGTAGCTTCGCCAGCCACCAGGCCGCCGGCGTACCAGGCACTGTGGCAGGGCTAACTTATGCGTTGGAAAAATACGGCACCATGAGTTTAAAGGAGGTGCTTAAACCGGCGATCAAACTGGCGCGTAAAGGCTTTACTGTTAGTCATGCGTTGGCCTTTGAGATTTCTGGCAGGGCTAATTATCTGCCGTGGCACGAGTCAGCGCGACCATTGTTCTTCAAAGCGGATGGCAGCGCATATGCAGCCGGCGAGCAGTTCACGCAGCCGGAGCTGGCATGGACTTTACGCCAACTTTCAAAACACGGCGCTGATGCATTTTACAAAGGTGCCATTGCCGACAAAATTGTCGCCGACATGGAAGCCAACGATGGTTTAATCAGCAAACAGGACCTTGCTAACTACCGAGTGATTGAACGCGAGCCGGTGCGCGGCAGTTATCGCGGTTACGAAATCGTGGCAACGCCACCGCCTTCTTCCGGTGGTCTGCACATCATAGAAATGCTGAATATTCTGGAGGGATACGACCTTGCGAAGCTGGGCCACAACAGCGCGGCGTATCTGCACCTGTTGATCGAGGCGATGAACCTGGCCTATGCCGACCGCAGCCAGTATTTGGGTGATCCGGATTTCTCTAATGTGCCGGTCGCAAAACTCATTGACAAAAACTATGCAGCGCGATTGCGCAACGGCATCGACGTCAACAAGGCACGCCCCGCTGCGGACATCGCGCCCGGGTTGGAGCCGCCTTTCGAGAGCAACGACACTACCCACTACAGCGTGATGGACAAGGACGGCAATGTAGCCAGCAACACCTACACGCTGAATTTTAGTTTCGGTTCCGGCATCGCAGTGCCTGGCACCGGCATGTTGTTAAACAATGAAATGGCGGACTTTTCGGCAAAACCCGGGGCAACCAACCCGTTTGGCCTGGTTGGCGGGGCCGCCAATGAAATCGAGCCAGGCAAACGGCCGCTGTCGTCCATGACGCCGACGCTGGTGCTGAAAGACGGCAAAGCCTGGCTAACCACGGGCAGCCCGGGCGGCAGCACTATCATCACAACTGTATTGCAGCTGCTGTTAAACGCAATAGATTTCGATATGAACATTGCCTCGGCGGCGGCAGCGGCGCGTATTCACAGCCAGTGGCTGCCTGAGAAGGTAACCATAGAAAGCGGCATCAGCCCCGACACGGTTAAATTGTTGAGAGACATGGGGCATAACGCGGTCATGGGTGACCGCACGCTGGGAAGAACGCAGTCGATCATGTTAATAGACGAGCTGCTTTACGGTGCCACCGACACACGCCGGCCTGGCGGTTCGGTCGCCGGTTATTGAGCTTGTCGTCTGCCTTACAGCTCGCTACTTCAGATACACAAAATATAGAGGACTATAAAATGAAGCTTGAAACTATTGCACTACACGCCGGTTACGACGGTGATCCGGCAACCCATGCGGCAACTACGCCAATTTATCAAACCACCTCCTACACCTTTGACAACACCCAGCACGGCGCTGACCTGTTTAACCTCGCGGTACCGGGGAATATCTACACGCGCATTATGAATCCAACCACTGCGGTGCTTGAAGAGCGGCTGGCGCAAATGGAAGGAGGCGTAGGCGCGCTAGCCGTCGCTTCCGGCATGGCGGCGATTACCTATGCGCTGCAAGCCATAAGTCGTGTCGGCGACAACTTCGTTAGCACCAGCCAGCTATATGGTGGCACTTACAATCTGTTTGCGCATACGTTGCCAAATCAGGGCATAGAAGTGCGCTTTGCCTCATACGACGACCATGCCGCAATTGAAGCGTCGATTGACGCCAACACCAAGGCGCTATTTTGCGAAACTATCGGCAACCCCGCCGGCAATGTGATTGATGTTGAAGCGTTTGCCGACATCGCCCATCGTCACGGGATTCCGTTAATTGTCGATAGTACGGTGGCCACGCCTTACTTATGCAAAGTGTTTGATTTGGGTGCCGATATCGCCATTCATTCACTGACGAAATACATCGGCGGGCATGGCACATCAATTGGAGGGGCGATCGTTGACTCCGGCAAATTTGACTGGGCAGCCAACAAGGAACGTTTCCCCATGCTGAATGAACCAGATCCTTCGTATCACGGCGTGGTTTATACCGAAGCGCTGGGCGCGGCTGCCTATATTGGCCGTTGCCGCGTAGTACCGCTGCGCAATACCGGGGCGGCGCTGTCGCCGCTAAATGCGTTTCAGATTATGCAAGGACTGGAAACGCTGGGTCTGCGCATGGACCGCCACTGCGAGAATGCACTAAAGGTTGCGCAGTATCTGGCCAGACACCCTCAGGTAGAGTGGGTGAAATACGCTGGCCTGGAAGACAGCGCCGATCATGCCATGTGTCAAAAGATTCTTGGTGGCCGCGCCTCGGGCATTTTGAGCTTCGGCATTAAGGGAGGTGCTGCAGCGGGCGCGAAGTTTATCGACGCGCTGCAAATTATTCTACGCCTGGTAAATATCGGTGATGCCAAATCTCTGGCCTGCCACCCGCAATCGACAACCCATCGTCAACTGAGTGCCGAAGAACTTGCTACCGCAGGGGTAAGTGAAGACATGATCAGGTTGTCGATCGGCATTGAACATATCGATGATATTCTGCAAGATATTGAACAGGCGTTGCAGCAAGCCAGGGCTTGATTGCAGTCTGAGAGAGTAGTAGCTGTGAAAAAAATTGTGCCACGACAGCCCGCATCAAAACAGGAAGTTACTGATTTCTTGCAGCAGGTGAAGCAAACGCCGCGTGCCGCCGGCAGCGGGTCGGCGGGTCGGCTGGCGTTCATCATTGATGCCACTGCCAGTCGTCAACCCACCTGGGACCACGCCTGCCAAATGCAGGGTGAAATGTTCAAGGCGGTGGAGACGGTCGGCTCCCTGCAGGTGCAGCTTGCCTACTTTCAAGGCTTTGATGAGTTCAGGGCGACCGCATGGGTGACTAACGCTGCGGCGCTTGTGCGCCCGATGGCAGGCGTCACCTGTCGCGCCGGGCACACACAAATACAGCGCGTGCTGCAGCATATCGTCAAGGAGACCAGCAAGCAGCGCATTGCCGCCGCAGTGTTTATCGGTGACGCCTGTGAAGAAAACAGCAAACAAATCTTTCAACTGGCGGGACAGCTCGGCGTGCTAAAAACGCCCGTTTTTATGTTTCAGGAGGGGCGTGATGCGCGTGCCGCCAAAGTTTTTGAAACCGTTGCCAGTTTAAGCGGCGGCGCTTACTGTCGCTTCGATGCCAGCAGTGCGAGCCTGCTGGCCGAGTTGTTGTCTGCGGTCGCCGTTTACGCCGCTGGTGGTCAGCAGGCCTTGCTTGGTATGAAAAACCCGTCAGCGCGAATTCAACATATCAGCAAACAGTTGCCCTCCGCATGACCCGTATCATCACTATCGTCGCTTTTTTTGCCGCCATCTGGTTTTGGCTGACCTGGCGCAATACATCGACTGCCCAGGGACGCAAGGATCTAATCTGGAAAACAGCGGTTGGTGGCTTGCTCGTTGTCATAATCCTGTTGGCAATGAGCGGCAGAATTCACTGGTTGGGCGCGGTGCTAACGGCGTTATTGCTCGTATTTAAACAGGGCATGGGGCTGCTGATCCGTTTTTTCCCATTCTTCGCACAGCTGTACAAAACACACGGTCCTACGGCAAAGGCGCCTGATACGTCGACCGTACGTTCGGCAATCATTGAAATGAATCTCAATCATGATTCGGGAGAGCTGCAGGGCGAGGTGCTTGCTGGCCGGTTCTCCGGCCAGCAGTTGGCGCAAATGTCTCGCCAGACGCTCGCGGAATTACTCTCTTATTGCCGTCAACATGACAGCGACTCAGCGCGCCTGTTAGAAAGCTACCTGGCGCAGCGGTTTGACGGTGACGCAGAATTTGACACTTCCGATGAAGCAAGGAACGATGGCGCAGCAAACACTGCATCGCCGCCAATGTCCAGCACGGAAGCGCTGGCGATTCTCGGATTGGAGCAACCCGTCACGGCCGACGACATCAGCCTTGCGCATCGACGACTAATCCAGAAGCTACACCCCGATCGCGGCGGCAATGATTATCTTGCCGCTAAAATCAACGAGGCGCGCGACTTGTTACTGGCAAAGTATGCGTAGCAGGGGAGAGCGTTTTTGTCTAAAAGTTTAGATTGGCAATGGAAGAACCCCTACATTCTGCCGATAACCGCTGAAGCTGATCAGTTGGATGGCCTGGGTCACGTGAACAACGTAAGTTATTTGCGCTGGCTGGAAGCTGCCGCATGGGCGCACTCCGTCGCTCTGGGCATAGGCCTGGCTGAATTCAAAAAGCTTGACCGGGCTATGGTGGCCCGGCGCCATGAACTTGATTACTTGCTTCCCTGCCAAATGGGAGACGAGCTGTTCGTAGGCACATGGATTACCGCCAGCGATGGCAAACTAAGCCTGCAACGCAGCTATCAAATTATCCGGCCGGCGGATAGTAAGACCGTGTTTATCGGGCTTACTCACTGGGTGTGCGTTGCGCTTAGCAGTGGCAAGCCAAGGCGCATGCCAGCACAGTTCGTTGCCGCGTATCGGCCGCTGGAAAGTACGTAGTTACAGCGCACACACTTCTACTCTAACGCCATTCAGCGCGGCATTACCGCTGATAGGGTCCAGCAGCTGATCGTCAGTTAAATCGTTGATGTTGACGCCACTGTGCCGGCTGGCAACGCTGAGTTGAATCCCCGGTCGGTTATGGCCCCACCCATGCGGCAGGCTAACGCATCCCGGCATCATGTCGGTGCAGGCTAACACGGTCACCTGTTCCTGGCCGACGCGCGATTTCAGCATAGCCTGCGCGCCATCGTGTAATTGGCAGGCTGCGATGTCGTCCGGATGCATCAACAGCTGATCGCGTGTTTTACCTTTAACCAGCCGGTGATAGTTGTGCATCCAGGAATTGTTACTACGCACGTGGCGGCGGCCGATCAGCTGTAGATCATTGTCAATCGTCGAGGTCAGCAAGCTTGGCAGCTGTTGCAGGATACGCTTCGGCGCACACTGTATAACACCATCGGCAGTACACAGGCGTGCTTTTAACGAAGGCTTTAACGGACCCAGATCAATACCGTGTGGATAGTCACTGCACAGTTTGGCCACATTTAGCTGCAGTTCGTGCTGGTTCGCGCTGCCGTAATGGCCGTGCTGAATGGCCATATCAACCAGCTCGCGCGGCGGCGGTAAGTCGCGATAGGGGGCACCGTTGAGTTCGGCAAAGGCTTTGCCCAGGGCGTTGAATATCTCCCAATCGTGTTGTGTATTATCGGGCTTGGCGACCACAGCTTCGTTGAAACGAGCCGTGTCGCGCACGGCCATGCGCAGGAACGCGATGTCGTAGTGGTCATGCTCAAGCGTGGAGGTCGGCGGCAGGATAATATCTGCGTGGCGTGTAGTTTCGTTAATGTAAAAGTCGATCGCGACCATAAAGTCCAGCGCTGCGAAGGCTTTGTCTAACTGGCGAGAATTCGGGGTAGACAAAATCGGGTTTCCGGCGACGGTAACCATGGCGCGAATTTGACCATCGCCAGCTGTGAGGATCTCCTCGGCCATGGCACTGCATGGAAGTTCGCCGCCAAATTCCGGCAAGCCACGCACGCGGCTATGCCAGCGGGCGAAGTGGCCCGCGCCGGATTCACCGGGTTTTACGTAACCGAAAGCGGGCTGCGGCACCATTGCGCCACCGCGGCGGTCCAGATTGCCGGTGAGAAGATTGATGATCTGTATTGCCCACTGGCAAATCGTACCGTGCTGCTGCGTTGATACGCCCATGCGCCCGTAGCAAACAGCGCTGTTGGCTTGCGTCAGATCTTTTGCAATGCCGTGAATAGTCGCCGCGTCGATACCTGTCTGCCGCGCTGCCAGCTGCGGGCTAAAATCGGTAACGGCATGCTCAAGCTGTGCAAAGTCATGCAGCTGTGGTTGCCAGTCGTCGACTGCGATCCAGTTTTCTTTAAACAGAATATGAATAATCGCCAACAGCAAATAGGCATCGCTAGCGGGTCGAATAAAACAGTGCATGTCTGCCATTGCAGCGGTTTCACTGCGGCGCGGATCGACGACTACAAGTTTACCGCCGCGTGCCTGCAAAGCCTGCAGGCGTTTCTTCACGTTTGGCACGGTCATCATACTGCCGTTGGAAGCCAGCGGATTGGCGCCCAGCATAAGCATGTAGTCGGTATGGTCGATATCGGGTATGGGTAAAAGAAATTGATGGCCGTACATCCAGTACGCCACCATTTGGTGCGGCAGTTGATCTACCGAAGTTGCAGAGAACCGATTTTTGGTTTGCAGCGCACGCAAAAACTGGTTGCCATGCGTCATCGATCCGTAATTATGTACGTTCGGGTTGCCGGCAAAAATAGCGACGGCGTTGTTGCCATGCTGCTGTTGAATTGCGTGTACGCGTTGCGCCACCTTGCGGTACGCGTCATCCCAGCTTATTTTCTGCCAGCCATCACCGACGCGTTCTACCGGCTGGCGCAATCGGTCGGGGTCGTGCAGAACGTCCTGCAGGGCAGTGGCTTTCGGGCAAATGAACCCCTGGCTTAGTGGATCTTTTTTGTCACCCTTGATCGAAACGATGGCGTCACCCTGCGTGACTATTTCCAAACCACAGATAGCTTCACATAAGTTGCAGGCGCGGAAGTGAGTTTTCTGCTCTGGATGGGTCATCAGCTACACCGTGAGTTAATCGTTTGCCGATTTTAACCCTTTAGCGTCAGAATTCCACGCTTGAGCTAGCCCCAGCGGCGCATCGGCCCGGTGTCGACGTGAATAAAACCACTTTTTCGATAATAACCGATGCCACCAATATTCAAGTCGACGGCGGCGCGGTGCAAACGCTTAAGATCGACATCCGGCAGATAAACATCTATTGCCTGGCCCAGCATATGAAAGCTCTTCTTTGCCACACTGCGGCCTTGACGCATTAAACTGGCGTTAGTTGCCGGCGAGCGGTAGCCGGAGATCACATGAAACTCGCTTCTACTGCCTACCGAGCTGTGCAACTGGTGCAACGCATCGAGCAGGGCTGTGTCGATAGCAAGGGTTTCTTTGACGCGAAAATCGCGGAGCAGATAGTTTATGTCGGTTAAGCTCTCAGTCAGATAACGGCCATCAGCCCAATAAGCCATCTTAAGCCGCTCGCCGGTATGTAGATGGTAAAGGCCAAGAGATTTTTCTTGTACATTATTTGTGGCTAGGACGGGAAAGCTGGCCATAGCGCCGGCGCCAGCGGCAAGTTTAAGAAAACTTCTTCGAGCAAGCGTACTTGTGTTATTCATATCTCAAAATCCGTATCACAAGGGCAAAGGTGAACAAGATACGAGTTTATAGACGCCGCGCCACGCTTGCTATACTAGCCAGGAAAAACGAGTTAGCAGCAACGATATATAGCTATAAATTCTCAGCTATTGTGGCGTGTGCCAACAGCGGGGTAGCCGGTTGCAGTGCATCTTTTTGATAAATGTCGTCACGCTGCTGCAATTGTCCGCTGGCATCTACCCAGGTAGTCCAGTATACGATGTAAACCGGCAGGCTGTTGGCTACTCGCAGCGAACGAGTCTTACCACTTTCCAGTTTCTTGCGTAGATGCTCGGGCGAAGCATAGGCCGTATTTTGCATCACATGTTGTGCCAGCAAGTCGGGGTTTTGAACTCGCAGGCAACCAGAGCTAAAGGCTCTGACATTTTCGTCAAACAGCCCGCGGCTGTTGGTGTCGTGTAAATATATGGAACGCGCGTTTGGGGTGACAAATTTGAATTGCCCAAGCACGTTGTCCCTGCCCGGCGCTTGACGCAAATAGTAAGGAAAGTTCTCTCCTATCGCCGGCCAATCGATGTCTTCAACCGGTATGCGAACATCGCTGCCGCCACTGCGACTGTACACGCGAAACTGTTCGCGTTCCAGATAGCCGCGATCATGTATTGCTTTCGGAATAATATCGAGTCTGGCCAGTTTACGTGGCACACCCCAACTGGGGTTAATCACTACACGGGTCATCTGTAAATTTAATTCGGGAGTGGGTCGGCTGCGCCTGCCGACCATGGTTTTCAGTTCCAGAACCGTAGACGTGCCATCGCGTAGCGCCAGTTTATATTCCGGAATGTTGGCAATGATATGGCGTCCTTGCAATGTTGTGTTGAGCGTTTGCATGCGCTGCAGATTCAAATGAATGCGCCGTGCGATCACCGCCGGAGACTCGCCGAGTAACGCGATTGTCTGTGCGTCAAGATGCCCGCTTGCATCCACACCGTGACGTTTTTGAAAGTTCTTAATACTGGCAGTTAGCTGCTCGTCTAAGCGTGTGGCGCCAGCAGTGGGTAACTTGCTGGAAGCATGCTGTGGGTTTTGTTGGCACAGCTGGATGCCTTCGTCGATAAATCCGTTTGAATCTTTATAGTCCCCCGCCAGCCAAAGCAAGTAGCGTACGGCTGCAGCCTGCACGTCTGGATCAACCGTTTGCAGCGGTAAATCGCACCACAGGCCGGTTCGAGCCAGCAGCCTGTATTCTACATATTTAGCCAACAGGCGCTGCGCAAAGTCGTGCTGCAGCTGCGCGCTTAGCGTGTTCAGGTCTGTTTTGTTTTCATATTTCTCAAAGTGTTGTGTGGCTAAATGAATGTAATTTCTGGTTCCGAGCTTGCCCAGCCATTGCGGCACGTCATGAAGATAATCCGGCAGCGTACTGCGTGCTAGCGCCGTATGAGCCGGCATTTGCGCCGACCTGGCAGCCAAATCGTGTTGCTGATAGGGCGCAACGTAGTTTGCAAGCAAGGGTTTAGCCAACCCAAGTGGTGCAGCTTGCGCTACGCCTGCAGCGACGAACAATATGCCGGCGAGTAAGTGAGTAGCGGGTGTTAGCTGAAACGGAAATCGCATGAAAAACCTTTGCTGTGATCAAGCGCGCCGTGAAGATCAGCTTGCGCGCAAAATTCATCACAAAGAGAATGTGATGTTGGTCACAAAGTGTACAGATGCGGTTTGTTCAGAAACAGGCCGCTCGTCGAACGGCAGGCCGCCTGGCAGCAATCTGATTCAGGTAAGGAATCTGCGTTGGGAACAGGTGTGCGATGTTATTGCTAACGCAGATTCGTCATCGCTAGTCAAGAAGGAAGGCGCTATAAGTAATTAAATTTAATGCATTTCCGGCTGCGTGTTTGGCGCTTCATACACGGCAGGCGTCTCACCGCCACCATGTACAACAATGCTTGTGCCATTCACGTAACTCGACAGCGGCGAGGCAAGATACAAACAGGCATGACCTATATCTGTTGGGATCGCCATGCGTTGCAGTGGAATCGTACGACTCACGGCCGCAATACCGGCATCTTCACCATAGTGCAGGTGTGACTGCTCGGTCACAATCAGGCCGGCGGTGACGGCGTTGCCCCGAACTTTTGGGCCCAATCTACGGCGAGCGAACTGCACAAATTGATCAGGCCTGCCTTGGCTGCGCCCAACTCCGCGACCGCCGCCGGTAATAATGACCACTTTGCCAGTCATGTCCAACATCTTGGCTACACTCATCGATTTTGATCCAAAACCTGAAATCGGCGGGTATGCTAGTTGAATTGTCCTGGGCTGAAAACCTTATGTATACAAGGCCGCAAGCACTTGTATATCATTCGTATGCAAACTTACGGCACCGGCTGCATAGCCACTACTCGCAAGGTGCGCTAATTAGTAAGCTGTAGTCACTCGCTGCTCTGATTAAAAAAATATAATTATTAAAAGCTTAAGCGACAGTTAATAATTGACTTCTAGCATTCTTCGGTTGAAAAGAGAGAGCCAAATGTCACAAGAGCAACTGCAAAGTATCGCAATCCTGGGCGGGACAGGCGCGCTGGGAACTGGTTTGGCACGCCGCTGGGCACAAGCCGGCTATGAGGTCATTATTGGCTCGCGCAGTACGGAAAAGGCGGAAACCGCGTTGGCCGATTTGAAGCAGGTGATGTCAGACCGCGGCACAGCGGTTGATCAATTGAAGGCAATGGAGAATCTCGCCGCGGCCGAAGCGGCCGATATAGTGGTGCTGACGGTTCCGTTCAGTCACCATACCAGTACGCTGGAAAGCGTCAGATCAGCCATAAAAGGTAAAATACTGATTGATGTTACCGTGCCTTTAGTGCCGCCTAAGGTGGCGCGCGTGCAGCTGCCAGAAAGCGGTTCGGCGGGACAGGCGGCGCAGGATTTGCTAGGGGAGGAGGTCAGAGTTGTATCGGCGTTTCAAAACGTAGCAGCAGTGCATCTGCAGGAAGGCAACAGCCTGGAGTGTGACGTACTGGTTGCGGGCGACGATGTCGAAGCGCGTGAGGCTGTGATCACGTTGGTTGAAGCAGCTGGCATGCGTGGCTATCATGCAGGCCCAATCTGTAACTCGGCTGCCGCAGAAGCGCTGACATCAGTCCTGATCGTTATCAATAAGCGCTATAAAACTCACGCCGGTATTCGTATCACTGGCGTTGAGTAAGCGCCTGGAACTTATTGCGATAGCCGATTTCCCGCTGGTTGAACCAGGCGACGACATCGCACAATGCGCTATCAAAGTGATGCACAACGCCGGGCTGATTTTGCAGTCCGGCGATATTGTAGTGGTCGCGCAAAAGATTATCTCCAAGGCCGAAGGCCGTTACCGCTTGCTTAAAAGTGTGCAAGCCTCGGAAGACGCGCTCAAGTTAGCGCTTGAGGTCGACAAAGACCCGCGCCTGGTGCAGCTTATTCTGGACGAGTCGAAGGCGGTTATACGCTATCGTCCGGGTGTGTTGATCGTTGAACACAGGCTGGGCTATGTGCATGCCAACGCCGGAATCGACCAATCGAATATTGTGCAGCGCGACGGCGAAGAGCAGGTGCTATTGTTGCCGGAAGATTCGGACAGCAGCGCTGCGGCGTTGCAGACGCAGCTTGAAGCATATTATGCGGCAGAACTGGGCGTTATCGTCAACGACAGTGCCGGGCGTGCCTGGCGTAACGGCACTGTGGGAATGGCTATCGGTAGTGCAGGTTTTGAGCCGGTACAGGATCTGGTTGGAACAAGCGACCTGTTTGAGCGTAAATTGCAGGTGACATCGGTCGCGGTGGCGGATGAACTGGCAGCTGCGGCGTCGTTTCTCATGGGGCAGGGGGGCGAGGGCAGGCCGCTTGTCGTCATCCGCGGGGCGCAATTAAAATATACTAAAACACACTCCTCTCGCGCCTTGCTGCGGCCCGCCGCAGAAGACCTGTTTCGTTAGCCAATGAAAACCGAAGGCAAATTTATTGCGCTGACCGGCGGCGTAGGCGGCGCCAAGCTTGCGTCCGGGCTGGCTGCCGTGCTGGCGCCGGAGCAGCTGCTGATTGTGGCTAACACCGGCGACGACTTTGAGCATCTCGGCTTAACCATTTGCCCCGATCTGGACAGCGTGATGTATGCATTAGCCGGCATCAACGACAGTCGGCGCGGTTGGGGGGTCAAGCATGAAAGCTGGCAATTTCTGGATGCACTTAAGCAATTGAATGGCGAAACCTGGTTCCAGCTTGGCGATCGAGATTTGGCAACACACGTAATGCGCACGCACATGATGGCAGGTGGCAGCAGCCTGTCGCAAGCGACGCTGCGCCTCACCGAGGCGCTGGGTGTCAGGCACCGGCTGGTGCCAATGTCGGATCAGACAATACGTACATTTGTTAAAACAGCGCAAGGCGAATTACCGTTTCAACAGTATTTTGTTGCTCAGCGCTGCGAGCCGGTGGTGACGGGTTTCCATTTTGATGGAGCTGAGCAAGCTGGCGTGCAAGCAGACCTTGCGCGCTGGTTGGGCGACGAGCAGCTATGCGGAGTTATTATTTGCCCTTCTAACCCCTTTGTCAGCGTCGATCCTATACTGGCGTTGCCAGGCTTGCGCACCACGCTGGCGGCCATGGAAATTCCCGTGCTCGCAGTATCGCCGCTTATTGCCGGGCGCACTATTAAAGGTCCGGCCGCGAAAATGATGGCTGAGCTCGATATGCCACGCGACTCTCTCGGCGTAGCGCAGCATTACCTGGGGTTAGTCACACAATTCGTGCTAGATGAGGCCGATGCAGCGCTGGCGCCTGCAATTCAAGCGTTGGGCATGCAGACGCTGGTAACGCCAACCTTAATGCGCACTGCGCGCGACCGGCAGGCGTTGGCGCACACTCTTGTCGACGCCTTGAGCTGAGCTTGTGTCGCAAGCCAACGGAATTTGCGCCGTCGTACCTTTTAAAAGCCTGCGCCACGCCAAACAACGACTGGCGAATTATCTAACTTCCGAGCAGCGATCGCAGCTGGTTGCGGCGATGCTTGAAGACACACTCCGCGCGTTGCTGGCGACTGATGGTTTGGAGCGTATTCTGCTGGTATCGAACGACCCGTTTGCAGAGCAGCTTGCGCAACGCCTGGGTATCGATTACCAAGCGGAGTGTACGCAGTCGAGTGGTTTAAATTCGGTGTTGCAAGCGGTTGGCGATGAACTCACACGGCAAGACTACACCTCGATGCTAATCGTGCACGGTGACTTGCCGATGCTTACGGCGAACGAGGCGCAGCAGCTGATTGGGTTGCATCTGGCGCTAAATAACCAAAAAAAAATAAGCCTTGTGCCGGATCGTGCCCGCGATGGTAGTAACTGCCTGATATGTACCCCGCCCAATATATTACACTTCAGTTATGGTCGTGGTAGCTGCGAAAAACATCTGGCAATTGCCGCGCAAGGCAACATACAATCGGAAATTGTTGAACTGCCCGGCGCCAGTTTGGACATTGACGAACCTCAGGACCTGCAGCAGCTGATTAAGTCGCCACAGTTGCACTCCGCGAACTGTACGCAACAAGTGGTAAGACAACTCGCATTTGATGGCCAAAGGTTCGAGAAGAGAAACCCCTAATTGAATAATTCCTTACTCCACACTTTGCGCGCCAAATCGATGCTCAACGAGCTTCCCAGTGAAGACCAGGCTTTTCAACTAATGCGGGTCGACGATTTTTCCAGTCTGCAACAAGCTGCTGCAGAACTACGCGACGCGTATTTTCTTAACACTATTACCTATTCGAAAAAGGTGTTTATTCCACTAACTCATCTGTGCAGGGATGTGTGTCATTACTGTACTTTTGCGCAAACGCCGAAAAAAATTAAAGCCGCGTACATGAGCGTAGATGAGGTGTTGCAGATTGCGCGCCAGGGAGAAGCACTCGGCTGCAAGGAGGCTCTGTTCACGCTGGGAGAAAAACCCGAGCTGCGTTACAACGCCGCACGCAAAGCGTTGCAGCAGTTGGGTTTTGCAAGCACGCTGGAGTACGTCGCCCACGTGGCGGCGAAGGTGCGGAGCGAAACCAGCTTGCTACCGCACATAAACGCAGGCTGCATGAGCGCAGAGGAATTTGCGCTGTTGCGTCCGGTGTCAGCATCGATGGGTATTATGCTGGAAACCTCCGCGGAGCGTCTAAGCGATAAAGGCGGCCCGCACTACGGCTCACCGGATAAAACTCCTGCTGTGCGTTTGCAAACTATCGAACGCGCCGGTCAGGCCAACATTCCTTTCACGTCAGGCATATTAATCGGCATTGGCGAGACGCGGCGCGAGCGCATCGAGTCGCTGCTGGCGTTGCGCCGTGTGCATAACCAGTACGGCCATCTGCAGGAAATTATCGTACAGAATTTTCGTGCCAAACCGAATACTTTGATGAGCCATGCGCCGGAACCCGACCTGGCGGAATTGCTGTGGACGATTGCAGTTACGCGCCTGATCTTTGGCTCGACGATGAGTATTCAGGCGCCGCCCAATCTCAGCCCCGGTGTGCTGCCGCAGTTGGTGGCCGCCGGTATCAACGATTGGGGCGGCGTGTCGCCGCTGACGCCTGACTTCGTCAATCCTGAAGCACCGTGGCCGCAACTTGAAAAACTGGCTCGGGAAACAGCGGTCGCCGGCAAGTTTCTACACGAACGTTTAACTATTTATCCTCAGTTCGCCCAACGTGGTGAGCGCTGGCTGGACCCTGCATTGCGCAGCGATGTGCTGCGTATGATTGACGCTGAAGGGTATCCGCGTGTGGATGACTGGACCGCCGGTGACGAACACAAGCCGCCGGCGAATGAAATAAACGCAATTAACAGGGCAGTAAAGCAGACGCAGGTGAGCCGAACTTTTGCTGCTATTATTGCTAAAGTTGAACAGCAGCAAGACCTGAGCGAGCAAGACGTTACGCGTCTGTTGCAGGCACGCGGTGCTGATTTTTCCTTCGTTTGCCAGGCGGCTAACGCGTTGCGCAGAGAGGTCAACGGCGATGCAGTGAGCTATGTCGTCACGCGCAATATCAACTACACCAATATATGTTATTTCAAATGCCAGTTCTGTGCTTTTTCCAAAGGCAAGCTCAGCGAGAACATGCGCGGCAAACCTTACGATTTAGACGCGGATGAAATCTCTCGTCGCGTGACCGAAGCCTGGGCGCGTGGTGCCACCGAAGTATGTATGCAGGGGGGCATTCATCCCGAATACAGCGGCGAGACGTATCTCAACATCTGCCGTATCGTGAAACAAGCCGCACCTGACATGCACATTCATGCGTTTTCACCGCTGGAGGTGTGGCAAGGTGCAGCAACGTTGAACCTGAGTGTCGGCGAATATTTGCAACAATTACAGGCCGCTGGTTTATCGTCCCTGCCAGGCACGGCTGCCGAGATTCTCGACGATGAAGTGCGCGCGCAAATCTGCCCTGACAAACTCAACACGGCGCATTGGCTGGAGGTAATGGAAACTGCGCATGGTCTGGGTTTCAGGACCACCGCGACAATTATGTATGGCCACGTCGAACGCATTGAGCACTGGTCGCGGCATTTGCTGCGAATCCGTGAACTGCAGCGAAAAACTGGCGGTTTTACCGAGTTGGTACCGTTACCGTTTGTGGCGCAGGAAGCGCCGATGTATCTAAAAGGAAGGGCGCGCAAGGGGCCTACGTTTCGTGAGGCGATATTGATGCATGCAGTGGCTCGCATTGCCTTGCACGGCTATATCGACAATATTCAGGCCTCCTGGGTCAAGCTGGGAGAGCAGGGCATAAGCGCCTGCTTAAACGCTGGCGTCAACGACCTTGGTGGCACCTTGATGAACGAAACTATTACCCGCGCTGCCGGTGCCACTCACGGTCAGGAAACCACACCTCAGGAAATGCAGCAGCGGATAAATGCCGCTGGCCGCACTCCGCTACAGCGCACTACTCTTTATGGCGCAGCGTCGCCGGCAAGACAAGCCGCCGCATTGGCCGCACCGCGTTTGCTTGACGTAGTAAATACGCCGGCAAAAAAATACGAGCGCAAACGCCATTTCGGGTTAATGCGTCTCGATACGCAGTCAGCGGAAGTATCGTCGCGGTGCAGCGTAGTTACCTAAAATAGCGTGTCGTCCTGAAGCTCAATCACAGCATCACCGGCAACGAGGTGTCTATATTTCATCGCTCATCGACGGCCCAGGTCTTCACTCTTTGCGTATATCCGACCTGAGAACGCGAGTAACTAAAGGTAGCCTGGATAATGACAAACACAGCATCCGCACAAAAAGCAGTTCAACTCGAACCAGGTTGGCTGGCAAAACTTGGCGGCGAGTTTGACAAAAGCTATATGCTGGCACTGGGAAGTTTTCTACGCGAGCAGAAAACTTTGCGCAAAGTTATTTACCCTAAAGGCAGCGAGTTTTTTAACGCTTTTAATAGCACTCCGTTCGAGCAAGTTAAAGTGGTGATACTGGGGCAGGACCCTTATCACGGTCCCGGCCAGGCACATGGCCTGAGTTTTTCGGTAAGGCACGGTGTTCGACCCCCGCCTTCACTGGTAAACATTTATAAAGAAATTGAAAGCGATGTTGGCATAGCGCGGGCCAACAATGGATTTCTGCAGCACTGGGCAGAACAAGGGGTGTTATTGTTGAACAGCGTGTTAAGCGTTGCAAGCGGGCAAGCCGCGTCGCACCAGAACCAGGGTTGGGAGCAGTTTACCGACCAGGCTATCGCGCAGCTCAGTGAGCACCGGGAGGGGCTTGTATTTATGCTTTGGGGGAGCTATGCGCAGCGTAAAGGTCAGATTATCGATCAGAGTAAACACAGGGTGCTGAAGGCGCCGCACCCGTCGCCGCTGTCGGCGCATCGCGGGTTTTTCGGCTGTCGGCATTTTTCGCAGGCGAATGCTTACCTGCAGGAGCAGGGGATGGCAGCTGTCGATTGGCGGGTGCCGCCAATTTAATTGGCAAAGCTGTAGGGCAAATCCACTAATTGCAGCGCCGGTCCCTGCTTGTCACCAAGGCGTAGTGTTTCGTCCCCGGCATCGCTTAATGCCAGCACAGCAAGCAATTCAATGCTATCAGCCGCAGTCTTCTCCGCCATAACGACATTGCCTACAGGTTGCTCCTTCACGTCGTTGAATACCGGCGAGCCCGCTTCGGGGACGACGCTTGCCGCGCAAGTTGCGCGATACATACGCCGCTTTAAATTGCCACGATACTGGGTGCGAGCAACGATCTCTTGCCCGGTGTAACAGCCCTTGGTAAAACTAACGCCTTCTGTAAGTTGCAAATTGAGCATTTGCGGAATGAACATTTCAATAGTTTGCTGCTGCACAAAGCCGAAGCCGGCAGCGACGTCGAGATAATTCCAGACGCTACTGTTAACCGGCCTTGCTGAGTCGCTGATCGGTTGCCAATGGGTCGCCAGATCGGCTGCCTTTAAGGTCACCAGGTAACGCTGTTGCTGCGGCGAAATACAGATCGCCGCGCCTTTGTCTGCATGCGTCATTGCGAGTCGCTCGGTTGCGGCGCTGCCAAATAGATCACCTATTACGGACTCAGCCTGCGGGCCGGCCAGGCCCAAATGGCACCAGTCTTGCTCGGCCTGCATTTCTGCTTTCGCGAACACGATGTACTTTGCCAGCGTTGCCTGGGTGGCGGGCAGCGTGTCGCGGGGCAGTAGCAGCAAGACCTGATCGGCTGCCTGGTACTGCATATAAAAATTGCTGACCATGCGCCCCTTGGGAGTACAAAGGGCGCCGGCAAGCGCTTGCTGCGGTGTTAATTTTTGCAGGTCGCAACTTAGCTGTCCTTGCAGGAACTTGTGCGTATCAGGTCCGCTGACCGACAGGCAGGCGTAGTGGCTGAGCGGCATCAGCAGTGTCTCATCCTGATAGTCTGCCGGATAACTCGACGCATCAAGCACGGTTCCGCCACACGAGTCCAGACTAGTTTGTGCGTCGACAAGTTGTTGCCAATTCATTACCACATTACCCACGTTACTGCTGTTGCTAACAAGGTATAATAGAGCGACACACTACGAATGTCAGCCCAAATAATGCAAGACGAAACAGACGAAACAGACGAAACAGACGCAAAAAGAGTTTATTGGCATAGCCGGCGCGGCATGCTTGAGTTGGATCTTATATTAATGCCGTTCGCCGAGCAGGTTTATCCGCAGCTAACGGCGCCAGACCAGGCAACTTACAAACGCCTGCTTGAAAGTGAAGACCCGGAACTGTTTCGCTGGTTGCTTGGGCATGGCAGCACAGACGACGAGCAGCTGGCAGCAATCATTGACAAAATATTGAGCCATGCCCAACAGCCTCAACGTTAGAGTAACGCCGTCCCGCTATTTGTTAGCGCTTTTAGTCACCATAGCTGGCTTGGCAAGTTACTGCGTTTGGCAAAGTGCTTTGCCGCTCGCACTCAGGCTGGCCATGACTTGCTGCGTTGCCGTGCTCCTGGGGTTTGCTCTGCGGCGGCATTATTTCATGCGCGCCGAGAGCAGTATTTACGCGCTGCGGCGCCGCCAGCAGCAATGGTATTTGCAGCTGCATAGCGGAGAAGTCGCGGCGACGTTATTGCCGACCAGCACACTAACCAATTTGCTGCTGGTGCTGAATTTTCGTATTGATACGAGCGGCAAGAAACTGAACCTGACATTGCTGCCCGATTCGGCTGCGCGCGATTCACTGCGACAATTGAAGTCTGCGCTTCGCTTCGCTAATCCACTCCGCAATAATTTGCCGGCTTGAGCACTGTATCTTTCGCCTCAGGCAGGGTGTCGGGATAGTCCAGCGTATAGTGCAAGCCACGGCTCTCCTTGCGCGCCATGGCCGAATGGATAATCAGCTCGGCAACCACGACCAGATTTCTCAGCTCAAGTAAATCGTTAGACACTTTATAGTTGCTGTAATAGTCGCTAATTTCCTGCCGCAGCAGCTGCGCGCGATGGTCGGCGCGCTGCAAGCGCTTGTCAGTGCGCACAATGCCAACGTAGTCCCACATAAAGCGGCGCAGTTCGTCCCAGTTGTGCGAAATTACCACGTCTTCATCGGAGTCGGTGACTTGCGATTCGTCCCAATCCGCGGCGATTACGGGTGTCGGCACGTCGTTCCAGCGTTGTCGGATATGGTCGCCGGCCGCGCGCGCGTATACCAGGCACTCCAGCAGCGAATTGCTGGCCATTCGGTTAGCGCCGTGCAGGCCGGTAAAGGTGGTCTCGCCTATCGCATACAGTTGCTTCAGGTCGGTGCCGCCATGCTGATCGATAACAATGCCACCGCAACTATAATGCGCTGCAGGTACGGCCGGAATAGGTTCTTTGGTGATGTCAAGGCCGTATTCAGCGCAACCCTGCAGCACCGTGGGGAAGTGTTGTTTGATAAAATCTGCCGGTTTGTGGCTAATGTCCAGGTACACGCAGTCTATGCCCAGGCGCTTCATTTCATGGTCGATTGCGCGCGCAACGATGTCACGCGGTGCCAGCTCTTTGCGCGCATCGAAACGCTGCATAAACGGCTCACCGTCCGGCAGGCGCAGAATAGCGCCTTCGCCGCGCAATGCTTCGGTCAGTAAAAACGATTTGGCTTGTGGGTGATACAGGCACGTTGGGTGAAATTGATTAAACTCCATATTGGCAATGGCGCAACCCGCGCGCCAGGCCATAGCAATCCCGTCGCCGCTGGCGCCGTCGGGATTGCTGGTATAAAGGTACACCTTGCTGGCGCCGCCGCTGGCCAGCACCACAAAGCGCGCCTGATACAGCTCGACGTGACCGCTATCCCGGTTAAGTACATAGGCACCGCTGCAGCGCCCGTCCTGTACCACCAGGTCGATGGCCACGCGTTGCTCGAAGATCTCGATATCAGCGGCCGCACTGACATTCTCAATTAACGTATCGACCACGGCTTTACCGGTGGCGTCGGCCGAATGAAGTATCCGCCGATGGCTATGGCCGCCTTCCCTGGTGAGGTGGTAGGCCGGCTCCGCGCCTGCCTCGGCAGCACGCGTAAACTGCACGCCCTGGTTAATCAGCCAATCGATACTGGCGCGGCTGTTGGCTACGGTAAATTCCACCGCGTCTTCGTGGCACAATCCGGCGCCGGCTCGTAATGTATCTTCAACGTGGGATGCGATGCTGTCGGCAGGGTCGATGACCGCCGCAATGCCGCCCTGCGCGTAATAGGACGAACCCTGGCTCAGCGGACCTTTGGCAATAACAGCAATTTTCCCCTGGCCGGCAAGATGCAGTGCCAGCGATAGACCGGCGACGCCGCTGCCTATTACCAGCACATCGTGATTGTGACGTGGGCTCATTTTTATAAGTTGCTCTATAGCTAAGCTGAATATATTATGTGGCGCCAACAGAATGGGCCGCCGCAGTATAGCAGCGCTGTAAACGGGTTTTACACTTTTTTACGGCGTAGTAGCTTGTGTCAATCGGCCTGATTCCAATGATGCCGTGAAACCGTAACTTCCGGTGCCTGGGCTTCCTGCCAGTAGAGTATAGAATTTTTAACTTTGTTTAAACTAATCTCCAATAACGCGGTCTATCGTTCGCGCACACACTGCAAATTGCGAAAGCTGGCGCTTGCCGGCGAACCGCTGCGGTGTGCATCATGGAAGTGAGTAAAGAGAGCGACCAGCAACTTGTCAAGCGGGTGCAGGGCGGCGACAAGCGAGCCTTCGATTTGTTAGTTATTAAATATCAGCACAAGATTCTCGGATTAGTATCGCGCTATGTGCGCGATGCCAGCGAAGTGCAGGATGTGACTCAGGAAGCCTTCATCAAAGCCTATCGAGCCTTGCCGCGGTTTCGCGGCGACAGTGCCTTTTATACGTGGATTTATCGCATCGCGATTAACACGGCTAAGAATCATCTGATGGCAAAGAGTCGCCGTCCGCCAGGCAGCGACGTCGACGTTGAAGACGCTGAATATTATGAAAGTGCAACCGCCCTGAAAGACATAGAATCTCCTGAGAACCAGTTGTTCGGCGAGGAGCTTAAGAACGTCGTCAATAAGGCGATAGGCCAATTGCCTGAAGATTTACGTACCGCGGTAACTTTACGTGAGTTTGATGGTCTCAGTTACGAAGAGATAGCCGACATTATGGACTGCCCGGTCGGCACCGTGAGATCGCGAATTTTTCGCGCCCGCGAGGCGATAGATAAACAGTTACAACCGTTGTTAGCACCGCAATAGTCTCGATCCGTTACCTGTGCAGCAGTGGTTAAGTGTTAGGTTCACAAATAAATATTATTGCTAAGTGATGAGGTAGGTACATGTCAGACTACAGCGCAGAATCCCTCTCTGCATTGATGGACAGCGAAGCCGAAGAGTTGGAAGTGCGGCGCCTACTTGCCAAGGCCGATACCGAGGCCGACATTAGAGTACGCTGGAGCCGCTACCACACTGCCCGCGCCGTACTGCAAAAAGACCAGCTAAAGTACGCGCACATTGACGTCAGTTCAGCGGTGCGCGAGCAATTAGAAAACGAACCGGCACACAGCGCAGCGGCGTTCGATGTGCAACCGGCACACACAGCTTTCAGCTTTAAACCGTTGGCGGGGCTGGCCGTTGCCGCCAGTGTAACTGCAGCGGTGTTTTTTGGTGTGCAGGGTCTTGGCACTGCAGAGCCGGCTGCGCCGCGCGATACATTAGCCGAAAATACGCAGTTACCAACTGTTGAGCGTAACGCACGTAGCCTGCCAGACGGACAAGCAACTGAACAGGCGCAAGTAGCGGCTGCAAAATTCGAAACGGAGCAGCGCCTCCGTATGCAAACGCTGATGCGTCTGCATGCGCAGCAAGCGTCTTTTAACGGCGGGCAGGGAATTTCGCCGTTGGCTCGTGTAGCCAATCAGAAAGTCGAATAGAACGTGAACAAGCGCTTATCCACGGTTGTGTTAAGTTGTGTGCTGATCGCTAGCAGCGCTGTGGTGGCAGACTCTTCGGAGCTTGGCATGCAGCTATTAAAACGCATGTCACACAGCAGTCAGGAGCAAAGCTACGACGGCGTATTTGTGTATAAAAGCGATGACGAAATGGGCTCTGTAAGAGTCATCCACATGGTTAAGGATGGCAAAGAGAGCGAGCGAGTTATGCACCTTGACGGCGCAGCCCGCGAGTTGGTGGTGAGCGCACACGATATTGGCTGTGTGCATTCCAGCGCACGCATGCTGCGCAGCCCGGTCGCACAACCCGCCAACGCTGCAGGCCACCCTTATGATGATGAGCACAGCAGTGAACTCAGCCGCTATTACCGCTTTACCATGGCTGGCGACGGCCGCGTTGCTGGCCGCGCAGTCAAAAAGCTGAATATCGAACCGCGTGACGGCAATCGACTTGGTTATCGTCTTTATCTTGATAAGCAATCCGATTTGCTGCTTAAGTCCGCCACGATCGACGCTAACAGCCGAGTACTTGAGAGCTTTCAATTTACTCAAATAAAAATCGGCGATAGCGTTAATGAAGCTGATCTGCGCCCGGAAAGCGACGACGCGGAAGTTCGCGAATATCATAGCCTGAGCAAGCCGCCAATGCACTCCGGCAGCGACGCGGCAGCGTGGCAAGCCAGCTGGACTCCAGAGGGTTTTGTCATGGCAGCCGACGCGCAGCGTAAGTTGGTTGACGCCAATATGGATTCCATGCACTACACCGATGGGCTGGCGATGTTCTCGGTGTTTGTCGAACCGGCAGAGGAGGCATCGCCCGTGTTCGAACAGCGCCAGGGTAGCACAGTGGTCTACAGCAAGGGCAAACGCTTCGGTAACGACTGGCATATTGTTACCGTGATCGGTGAGATTCCGCCGGCTACCGCAAGAGATGTCGTCGCCGGCGTGCGGCCGAATGAAGCATTAGCGCAATGATAGAATCAGGCCGCGTGGTTGCCATCGAAACCGATGCTCTCTGGGTTGAGACCCGGCATAAAACGACATGCGGCAATTGCGCCGCACAAAAGGGTTGTGGTCAGAGTTTATTGCAGCAGCTCTATCCAGCACGTTCGAATCACTTGCGTGTGTTGCTGACCGGTGGCGATGCGGGTATGGAGCATTCGTACCAGCTCGGCGACTCGGTTGAATTCAGCTTGTCTGACCACACTATAGTCATGGGCTCATTGCTTGTGTATCTGGTGCCCATTATCGGATTGTTACTCGGCAGCTTACTCGGTGCGCATTGGTTCGCCCATGAGCTTGCCATCATTGCCACCGCGTTTTCGGGATTTGCGATTGCTGCTGCCGGTGTGCGTTTGTATAGCGCTGAATATTCCCACGCTGCAACGTTGCAGGCGCAACTTGTTGCACGTGTACAGGAAAGCTCGGTGTTAACGCCGGCACAACGACAGGCAAATTTTATTTAACTTTTGTCGTTGCGGGTTGTCTATCTCAACCTGTTACTGACACAGCAGCATTCTTGCTTATTTTGAAATACGAAAAGGACTGTCATTATGCAAGCACGACCACTCTTTAGCGTTGCGTTCTTCTGCCTGACCCTTCTGGGCAGTGCTGGTTTGCAGGCACGCGAACTGCCGGAGTTTTCTGATATCGTTAAGAGCGCTTCCCCTGCCGTTGTTAAAATCGACAGCGTGCGCAAACCGGTAAGGCAAAGTAACCAATCACAATTCGAAGGTAGAGAAGAAGAGATCCCCGAGATGTTTCGTCGTTTCTTCGAACAGCGGGGCATGCCGCAGCAGCGCCAGCAGCAGTCGATGGGTTCCGGTTTTATTATCTCAGGTGACGGCTACATACTGACGAACAACCATGTGATTGACGGTGCCGATGAGGTTACCGTGCGACTGCAGGACCGGCGCGAATTCAATGCTGAAATTATTGGTGCCGATGAGCGCTCTGACCTCGCACTGCTAAAAATTAGCGGCAAAAATCTGCCGATTTTGAAAATCAGCAGCAGTGAGAATCTTGAAGTCGGTGACTGGGTGTTGGCGATTGGTTCGCCGTTCGGGCTCGATTATTCGGTTGCCGCAGGTATTGTTAGCGCCCAGGGGCGTAGCTTGCCAACTGAGAAGGGTGAGAACTACGTACCGTTTATTCAAACCGACGTGGCAATTAACCCAGGCAATTCCGGTGGCCCGCTGCTTAACCTCGAAGGCGAAGTGGTAGGTATTAATTCGCAAATCTTTACTCGCTCGGGAGGGTCTATCGGCTTGTCGTTCGCCATTCCCAGCAGCACCGCGATGAACGTGGTCGCACAATTGAAAGACAATGGTCAGGTAGAGCGCGGCTGGTTAGGCGTAGGTATTCAGGATGTAAACAGAGATTTGGCTAACTCTTTCGGTCTGGACAAACCCGCTGGCGCGCTGGTCTCGCAACTGGTGGAAGACGGCCCGGCAAAAAAAGCCGGTATTCAGGAGGGCGACGTGATCCTGACTTTTGATGGTCAGAATGTTCGCGATTCTGCTGAATTGCCGCACATTGTCGGCCGCACTGAGCCCGATAGCAGCGTACCCGTGGTCGTGTTTCGCGATGGCCGCGAACAAACCGTCAAGGTCAAAGTTGGTAGCCTCGACAATGGCGATACACGTCAGGCCAATAGCAATAAGTCACAAGACAAAAATAGCGGCGGTCCGCTGGGTCTTGCAGTGGACGCTCTGGACGACGCTATGCGCTCACAGTTGGGGGTCGACAAGGGCGTGGTGGTGCGTGATGTAGTGCCTGATAATCCTGGCTACGATGCCGGTATTCGCAGTGGCGATGTGATTACATCAATCGACAACAAAAAGGTAGACTCGGTCCAGCAGTTTAACCAGGTGGTTAAAAAACTGCCGCCGCAAAAGCACGTAGCCCTACGCATGATTCGCAACGGCACACCGATTTTTCTGGCGCTGAAAACGCCGAAATAATCGACTCTCCGGCTCGATCACTTCGTTAGCAACCCTATTCGCAGCGCTCCTGCGAATAGGTTACAATCGCCCGCGTTTTTATTCCCGGTGACTGATTAATCAGTGGCTACATCCCCTATCTGCAGGCGTCGCGCGTGACCGAGCTCTCTCATATACGAAACTTCTCCATCATTGCGCATATAGATCACGGCAAATCGACCCTCGCTGATCGTTTCATTCAACGCTGTGGCGGCCTTACCGAGCGCGAGATGGACGTGCAGGTGCTTGACTCGATGGATATCGAGCGTGAGCGTGGTATTACCATTAAAGCGCAAAGCGTGACGCTTAAATATCAAGCCAACGATGGTGAAGAATACCAGCTGAATTTTATTGACACGCCCGGCCATGTCGACTTCTCCTACGAAGTGTCGCGCTCGCTGTCAGCCTGCGAAGGTGCCTTGCTGGTTGTTGATGCCGGTCAGGGCGTAGAGGCGCAGTCGGTGGCGAATTGTTATACCGCGATCGAGCAGGGCCTGGAGGTGCTGCCGGTACTGAATAAAATGGACCTGCCGCAGGCCGACCCTGACCGCGTGAGCGCTGAAATCGAAGAAATTATCGGCCTCGATGCCAGCCAGGCTTGTCGGGTAAGTGCCAAAACCGGCGAGGGCATTGACGAAATGCTCGAACAAATTGTGCGGCTTATTCCGCCGCCGGAAGGTGATCGCAGTGCGCCATTGCAGGCTCTGATTATCGATTCCTGGTTCGACAATTACCTCGGAGTCGTGTCGCTGGTGCGGGTTAAGAACGGCATTCTGGGCAAGAGAGATAAAATCATTATCAAGTCCACCGGCAAGTCGCATCAGGTCGACAGTCTGGGTATTTATAATCCCAAGCGGGAGGAGCTGGCGCAGCTTGTTGCGGGTGATGTGGGCTTTATCGTCGCCGGTATTAAGGAAATTCATGGTGCGCCAGTTGGCGATACCATCACTCTGGCAGCCACGCCGGACGTAGCCGCGTTGCCCGGTTTTAAGCGCATCAAACCGCAGGTCTACGCCGGCTTGTTTACCGTCAGCGGAGAAGACTACGAAGCGTTTCGCGACGCACTGGCCAAGCTGACCCTGAATGATGCGTCGCTGTTTTACGAGCCAGAGAGTTCTGACGCGTTGGGGTTCGGTTTTCGCTGCGGCTTCCTCGGCATGCTGCACATGGAGATCATTCAGGAGCGACTGGAGCGCGAATACGACCTTGACCTGATTACCACGGCGCCGACAGTAGAATTTGAAGTGCTCAACAACGCTGGCGAGGTGTTGTATGTCGACAACCCGTCGAAACTGCCTGAGCAGGGCAACATCGATGAGATGCGTGAGCCGATTGTGCGGGCCAATATTCTAGTACCTCAGGAACACCTTGGTAATGTTATTACACTGTGCGTCGATAAGCGCGGCGTGCAAAAAGAAATGCAGTTTCTCGGCCATCAGGTATCGCTTGTATACGAGCTGCCGATGAACGAGGTGGTGCTGGATTTTTTCGACCGATTAAAATCGGTCAGCCGTGGCTACGCATCGCTGGACTACAGCTTCGAGCGCTTTCAGGCGGCACCGTTGGTACGGCTGGACGTGCTGATTAATGGTGAGAAGGTCGATGCGTTGGCGACCATCGTACATCGCGACTATGCACAATCGCGCGGCCGTTCGCTAACCGAGAAAATGCGCGAACTTATTCCGCGGCAAATGTTTGACGTAGCGATTCAGGCGGCTATCGGCGGCCAGATTGTGGCACGCCAGTCCGTTAAAGCGCTGCGTAAAAATGTAACCGCGAAATGCTACGGCGGCGATGTCAGCCGCAAACGTAAATTGCTGGAAAAACAAAAAGCGGGCAAAAAGCGCATGAAACAGGTTGGCCGGGTAGAGATACCGCAGGCCGCGTTTTTGGCCGTGTTAAAAGTGGACGATTAGAAAAGAGCAACCATGGAATACATCAACTTCCCCCTTATCCTAGTTTTACTAGTTTTCGGCAGCCTGTTCATCTGGCTGTATGATATCGCCTTCCTGCGTACGAAAAGACGGCAGGCTATCAATGGTCTGCGCAACGATCTGCCGGCCTGGGAACAAGACGGCAGCAGCGATAATCAACGCTACATAGAGACCGTGACTGCCAATCATAAAGAACCGGTAGCGGTCGAGTATGCGCGCTCGTTGTTCCCCGTGCTTGCACTGGTGCTGATACTGCGCTCGTTTGTGGTTGAGCCATTTCAGATTCCGTCCGGCTCAATGATACCCACACTGGAAATTGGCGATTTTATTCTGGTCAACAAATTCACCTACGGGCTGCGACTGCCAGTGGTTCGAAGCAAAGTGATAGACGTTAGCGAGCCGCAGCGCGGTGATGTGATGGTGTTTTTCCCGCCCGGCGAAACGCGCTATTTTATCAAGCGGGTGATTGGCCTGCCGGGCGACCTGGTCGAATATCGTGCTAAAACCTTATTTATCAATGGCGAGGAAATGGCGCAGGAATTGGTGGCCGAGTTGCCGCCGGGCAATCCGGTAGAGCGTTTAAAAACGGAACTTATCGGTGACGTAAGCCATACTGTCAGGCAAGAACTTGCCAGGCCAGACATTGATGACTATTCCATAAAGGTCAGGCCAAACCACTACTTTATGATGGGCGACAATCGCGACAACAGCAGTGATTCACGGGTCTGGGGTCAGGTGCCCGAAGACAACATCGTTGGCAAGGCGTTCGCTATCTGGATGCATTGGGAGTCATTCACCAGCTTGCCCAGCTTTAAACGGGTCGGCGTGATCGAGTAGCAATGAGCCAGTAGAGCAGGACGCTATCTGGAAGGCGCGGCACATTCAGCTACACTTTGGTAAATATGAGCACAGTTTTTAGCTGTGCACAAAGCAACCAGGTGTGGGCAATGAATAGACGTACAAGACAAACAGGCGCGTTAGATTTACAATTGATGTTTGCGGCGTTGATGGGCATTTTTGTTGTAATCTGCCTGATCAAGCTGGCGCCGGTGTATATCGACAACTTCACCATCAACGAAGCGTTTCAAGGGGTAAAGGAAGAGCTTGAAGCTGACTCGACCAAAGCCGATAAAAGGCACATTCAGGGCATGCTGGAGCGACGTTTTACTGTGAACCGTATCGAGCGAATAAGCACGAAGAATATTGAATTCGTGCGCGAGAAATCGCGCTTACTGGTCAAAGCACCCTACGAGGTGCGCGTACCACTATTGCTAAATATTGACGCGGTGGTCAAGTTTGCGAATACAGGTTTCGAGGTGCCCCTCGCTGGTGATTGATAGCTATCAACCTGACGCCGTGATAACCGCGCGTGTCGGCCACACCTTTAGCGACAGCGCGTTGTTGCAGCAGGCCTTTACCCACCGCAGCTATAGCGGCAGCAACAATGAGCGCCTGGAATTTCTTGGCGACTCGATTCTCAATAACATCATTACCAAACGGCTTTTCAAACAGTTCCCGGCGCTGCGCGAGGGCGAGCTAAGTCGCATGCGCGCCAGCTTGGTCAAGGGCGTGACGCTGGCGCAGCTGGCTCGTCAGCTGCGGCTGGGTGAACAGCTGCTGCTTGGTGCCGGCGAGCTGAAAAGTGGCGGCAGGAAGCGGGAGTCTATCCTGGCCGACGCGTTCGAAGCGCTGGTAGGCGCGCTCTACCTTGATGCCGGCTTTGCTGTCACTGAGGCTTTTCTGTTGCGTGAATATGCCGGTCTATTTGCCGGACTCGATGCGCAGGCAGTAGACAAAGACGCCAAGACGGAGCTACAGGAATTATTGCAGGCGCGTCAGCACAGCCTGCCGAAGTATCGGGTGGTTGATGAAAGCGGCGCCGCGCACGCAATGCATTTTGTGGTAGCGTGCGAAGCCAAGCTACTGCCGACCGTAGCCCAGGGTGAAGGCAGTAGTCGCCGTGAAGCCGAACAAAACGCAGCGCATGCGGCGCTTGAAATCCTTGGCCAACGATAATCCAACTACGCCAGCTGACCCGACGCGGCACTGCGGCTACGTTGCCATTGTTGGCCGGCCCAATGTCGGCAAGTCGACGCTGTTAAACCGGCTGCTGGGGCAAAAACTCAGTATCACTTCACGCAAACCACAAACCACACGACACGCCATTTTAGGTATTAAAACCTCGGCGCAGGAGCAGGTGGTTTACGTCGACACGCCCGGTTTGCAGCAGGAAGCGCCGAAAGCGATGAATCGCCATATGAATCGTGCTGCCAACTCGGTATTGCATGATGTCGATTGCATTGTGTTCGTGGTGGACCGGCTGCAATGGCAGGAACAAGACCAGTGGATCGCAAAAATGCTGGCGTCACTGTCAGCGCCGGTGCTGCTGGTGATCAATAAAATTGATCAATTGGCTGATAAAACTCGGCTATTACCTTTCATTGCCAGCGTACGCGAGTACATCGACGTCGCTGAAATCGTGCCGCTCGCGGCTTTGAACGGCGATAATGTCGACCGGCTGGAACAGGCGATTGCGCAGCGCCTGCCGGCAGGCGATTTTTTCTTTCCAGCGGACCAACTTACTGATCGCAGCGAACGCTTCCTTGCCAGTGAAATCATTCGTGAAAAACTAATGCGCCAGCTCGGCCATGAAATACCTTACGAGGTGGCGGTTGAGGTTGAAGAGTTTAGTCGCGACGAAAAACTGCTGACCATTGCGGCCGTAATATTTGTTGAACGCGCCGGCCAAAAAGCGATAGTCATTGGCCGCGGCGGCCAACGCCTGCGCCAGATCGGCAGCGACGCGCGCGCCGATATGGAAAAGCTGTTCGAGCAAAAAATTATGCTGCGCCTGTGGGTCAAGGTAAAGCAAGGCTGGTCTGACGATGAGCGCGCATTGCAAAGTTTGGGTTTAACCAACTCGCGTTAGCTGTATGCCTTACTTCCAAATTTCACGGCATGCCGCTATTTTGTCTGAGAACGCGGTCCAGAGTTTCAACACTGCGGCGTTAATTAAATGAAAACTTTGCCTCGCGCCAGGCACCACTCGTTGGGCCTTGATCCGAATATTGCTATGTACAACTCCTGTTCTGAAAACCTCGACTAATGCAACGCCGCCTCGACGCCGAAACCGCTTATATTCTGCACAAACGTCCGTACCGTGAAACCAGCTTGCTGGTTGATTTCTTCAGCCTCGAACACGGTCGCAGCAGTGCTATTTGGCGCGCCGCGCGAGGGGCTAAACGGCGCATCAGCTCGGAGCCGTTCCACGCTCTGCGCATCAGTTGCTTCGGTCGCAACGAGCTGAAAACACTGTCGTCGGTGGAGCCCAAGGCACCTGCTGCGAGACTAACCGGCAAAAACCTGTATACCGGGCTGTACGTCAACGAATTGCTGTACCGCCTGCTCGCTCCCTACGACATACACGCCGGGATTTTTAAGGCCTACCAATATTTGCTGGATATGCTGCGTGCCGGGAACAATGTCGAAGCGCACTTGCGGCATTTTGAACTCAACCTGCTGGCTGAACTAGGCTACGGGATTGCATTCGATACCGAGGCCGACGGCGACAGTTTGATTAGTTCCGACGCGGTGTACCACTTCGTCGCTGCCGAAGGTTTTCATCGGCAAGCGAGCGCAACTCAGCACAGCATCCCCGGGTCGATAGTAACAGCGATTGCCGTCGGTGACTGGCAAAAACCTGAGGTATTGCGTAGTTTAAAAATCATCACACAAACCGCGTTAAACACGCATTTGCACGGTGTAACGCTGCGTAGCCGCGAGTATTTTCGTTCGCGAAAGGCTTCTGTCATTGATTGATGGATTGGCAACGCGTAAAGGTCACCTAGCCCGCTTTGAAGCTCAGATTGGTGGCAATAAACACATCTGAGTATCACCATCCAGGGCAAGCTACGGCTGTGCATAGTCCTCCTCCGGCCTGAGTGCTACTATGCGCGGGTCAATTTCATCTAACCGCAAACGGCTCAATTTTTATGCAGTTCCCCACCATCGCTTCCTGTGTCGGCAACACGCCGCTGGTGCGCTTGCAGCGCCTGCCGGGCGACAGCTCTAATGTCGTGCTGGTTAAACTCGAGGGCAATAATCCCGCCGGTTCGGTTAAAGATAGACCAGCGCTGAGCATGATTGAAGGCGCCGAGCAGCGCGGCGTAATCAAGCCGGGCGATACCTTGATAGAAGCAACCAGTGGCAATACCGGCATTGCGCTGGCCATGGTCGCCGCGATTAAAGGCTATCGAATGATTCTGATAATGCCGAACCATATGAGCGAAGAGCGGCGCCAGGCGATGGCTGCGTATGGCGCGCAGCTGGTCGATGTTAGTCAGCAACAAGGCATGGAGGGGGCGCGTGATCTGGCGCTGCAGATGCAGGCCGAGGGCAAAGGCACAGTGCTCGATCAGTTTGCGAACATGGATAATCCCGAAGCGCACTATCGCGGTACCGGGCCGGAAATTTGGCGACAAACCGAAGGCCGCGTTACCCATTTCGTCAGCTCCATGGGCACGACGGGAACTATAATGGGCGTATCGCGCTATCTGAAGGAGCAAAATCCGGCGGTTCAAATCGTGGGCCTGCAGCCGCAGGACGGTGCGGCCATACCCGGCATTCGGCGCTGGCCGGAAGCCTATCTGCCGAGCATTTTCGAGCGTTCGCGGGTTGACCGAGTGATAGATATCAGCCAGCAGGAGTCGGAGCGCAGCATGAAGTTATTAGCGCAGCGTGAAGGTATTTTTGCCGGTGTGTCTTCGGGCGGCGCGGTGTCGGCGGCACTGCAGTTGAATGCAGAACTCAACAACGCAGTGATTGTTGCGATTGTATGTGATCGCGGCGATCGCTATCTTTCCACCGGCGTGTTCGCAGACACGGACTAAAAAAACGAGCCAATGGTTCAAGTACGCAAGGCCTTACCGCAGAGCGACGATGGCGCATTCAATTACCCCGAGTGGCTTAAGCGTCTCTCTCTGCCGGCTGTAGTTGCCACCGAAAGGTTGGAACAGGCGCTGCGGCTGAGCGAACAGCTCAGTCATCACCACAGCCCGCAAAGCTGGTCGCAGCCGTTTCGCATGGGTGTCGAAATGGTAGAGATTCTCGCTGGCCTGCAGCTCGATCAGGAAACGCTGGTGGCGGCGTTACTGTATCGGCAGGTGCGCGAAAAGCAGCTTAGCATCGAGCAAGTCAATACGCAGTTTGGTCAGCGCGTTGCCGCTTTGATCGAAGGCGTTTTGCGCATGGCTGTCATCGGTCCGGCGGCGGGCGATGCGGCTGGGCCGGTGTTTGGTCAAACCGAACAGCAGGCACAAAACGTACGCAAGATGCTGGTTGCCATGATTGACGACGCTCGCATTGCCCTGATCAAACTGGCGGAACGCACTTGTGTCATTCGCTCGGTAAAAAACCAGCCGCAGCGGCGTGAACGCGTTGCGCGTGAAGTGCGTGATGTGTATGTGCCGTTGGCGCATCGGCTCGGCATTGGCCATATTAAATGGGAGCTGGAAGACCTGTCGTTTCGCTATCTCGAGCCCAAGCTTTACGAACAGATTGCCGATCTGCTGGATGAAAAGCGCCTCGATCGGCAGCGCTATATCGACAACGTTATCGTGCAGTTGAACGAATGCCTGTCAGTCGCCGGCGTTACTGCGCTGGTCAGCGGCAGGGCGAAGCACATCTTTAGCATTTGGCGCAAAATGCGCCGTAAAGACATCAGCTTTTCACAAGTTTACGATGTGCGCGCCGTGCGAGTGCTGGTGGATAACCCACAAGACTGTTATGCCGCCCTCGGTATCGTCCATATGCTGTGGCGCAGCGTGCCGAACGAGTTCGACGACTATATTGCCAACCCCAAGACGAATGGCTATCGCTCGCTGCACACGGCCGTGATTGGCCCCGAAGCGAAAGTGTTAGAAGTACAAATCAGAACCCGGGCGATGCATGCCGAGTCAGAATTCGGTGTCTGTGCGCACTGGCAATACAAGGGCGCGGATACCAAACAGCAGCAGCAGGACAAGGCCTACGATGAAAAAATTGCCTGGCTGCGACACGTACTCGAATGGCACGATGAAATGGACAGCAGTGGCGACTCGGTGGCGCAGCTCGGCGCCGAATCGTCTGCTGCCCGCATCTATGTATTCACACCGGAAGGACATGTAGTCGACCTGCCCAATGCCGCGACGCCGCTGGATTTTGCCTACCATATTCATACTGAAATTGGCCATCGCTGCCGCGGCGCGAAAGTTAACGACCGCATTGTGCCACTGACCTATGTGCTGAAAACCGGTGAGCAGGTGGAGATTATTACGGGCAATACGGCGGCGCCAAGCCGCGACTGGCTGCGCCCGGGGCTGGGGTTTATCGCTGCCGCGCGGTCGCGGGCGAAGATCAAACAATGGTTCAAAAAGCAGGCGCAGGACGAGAATATTCAGGCAGGCCGGGTATTGGTTGAGCGTGAGTTCAAGCGCCTGGCGCTAACCAGCATCGACTACAAGCATGTGGCCGAAAAAGTTAACTGTGTGTCGGTTGAAGGCATGTATGCGGCAGTGGGTGCCGGCGATTTAAGCCTCAGTCAGGTGTTAAACGCAGCGCAAGGGCTGCTCGGCACCCAGGTTGCTGATTTTTCCATCAAGCCGCGG
The DNA here is from genome assembly GCA_037969395.1 of Pseudomonadales bacterium. GTDB lineage: Bacteria > Pseudomonadota > Gammaproteobacteria > Pseudomonadales > JAUIET01 > JBBKXJ01. The sequence continues at coordinate 19,987 of JBBKXJ010000072.1, read as the reverse complement.
CCGAAATCGGAGTTGCCGCCAGGGCAGGGCATACGCATCGGCGGTGTTAGCAACTTGCTTACGCAACTGGCAGGGTGCTGTAAGCCGGTGCCTGGTGACCTGATTATTGGCTATGTCACCGTTGGTCGCGGTATAACGGTACATCGTCAGGATTGCGCGCGGGCACTGCAGCTAATGCAGCAGGAACGAGCGCGCATTGTTGACGTGGACTGGGATCACGTTGACTCCAGCAGCTATCCTGTTGACATTGAGGTCGAAGCCTTCGACCGCCCCGGGCTGCTAAACGATATTACCTCGCTGCTGGCCAACGAAAAATGCAATTTAACCCGGGTGAATACACACACCAATCGGCAGCACAACAGCGCGCGGCTGCAGTTAAGCATAGAAATCGGCAGCCTCGCACTGCTGGGTCGTTTGCTGGCTAAGATCGATGCGCTGCCCAATGTGTATAGCGTGTCACGCGTTTCGCAAGGATAAGGCTGGAAATGTGCGTCAAGCGGCATAAATACGCCATATTTTTGCGCGTCACGGGAGTATGATAACGAAGGTTGGATTTAATCCCCTTCGAAGTAGGCCCAAAAGGTCATGAAAGATAAATCGCCAGACCCTGAGCTCGCGTTGTTGCAAAGCGTATTCTCGGCCGCCGCCACGCAAACGACAGCGCAGAACGGCAATTTGCGTTTCCTTGAGCAGGCGCTGCGCAAACACTGGCGGCTGGGGCAAAATATTATTTTATGCTGGCGTCCGACAGCAACTGGAATTGAGCTGTTGGTGGTTCCCCACTATTTTCTCGGCAGCTTTTCCGCCAGCCTGGACGATGAAGATATCGAAGGCAGTTTAACCGAGGCCAACGGCCGTTTTATCCGCAAATTGATCTCAAACCGGCGGGTCATGGCAGCGGAGGAGTTTCAAGCTGCTGCCAACCGCCTGAAAATTGACAAGACCGTTATCAAGTTGCCGATTCCACTCATCAATGATCCGTACGTAACGGATCAAATTGATAATATGGTCAAGCGCCACAGCATCAGCTTCGTGAACAAGCGCGCAGTGCTGCTATTCGACATCGTCGATTTTGGTCTGTTCACAGCGTTTGAGCAGACCAGCCAACTGATGAGCCTGTCGTATTCGCTCAACTCCGCTTACAACAAAATGTTGAAGCAGAGTATTGATATCAATTTTGCCCGTAGTTCCACCGGCGATGGCTTTTACGTGTGGAGTAACGAAGTCGGTGCGAGGAATGGCATGCACCTGTACCAGTTCATGCTGTTGGTAGTGGCCGACAACGCCATTGCAAAGCGCAAGTCGCGTGGCAATACAGTGCCGGTTATTCGCACCGGCTTTCATGCGGGCAGCCACTACGAATTTTTTCAGGCCGAGGGCTTGAACCCTACCATGAACAGCTATATCGTTGGCGAGGTCACGATAGAGCTTGCGCGCATGCTGGACATGGCCGCGCCAGGACAAATATTTGTCGGCGACTTTAATATAGAAATCCCCACGTCCAATCGGGAGGGGGCGTATTTGATAGACGTTGACGCACAAAAATTTGTCGAGCGTGCCGGTAAGAGTCTGGCAGAGCTTAAAGGGGTTGAGCTGTCGGACGAAGAGATAGTATCAATTCACAGTTATCTGACCGGCGAGACTGGCGCGTCAGCGGGCCAGGTGCTGCGTCGCTTTAAAATTACCGATAAACACGGCCGCTCGCGCTACGCGTACAACTTGCGCAGCAATATTCATATTAAAAATAAGAAGCCGGTAATTCTCGGCTTACAAGACTACTATTTGCCAAGAAGGTCACGTTCTGCCGGTGACCCTCTTGCTGCAACTCATGCAAGAACTACAATGAACCAAAGGAAGCGCGTTATTCCGGGTATCACGGAAGAAAGTTAGAGGCAACTCGAGTTGTAAAATATGCTGGCGATAAGCAATGCGACTGATGTCACCAAATCAGTCTATATAGACGACCCCTGTAATGTGCATGGCGCTGTTTACGCGATACTGACGTGTCGTTATCCGGGCTATTCGTTTACCAAGCTGAAAATTTTATTCCGCGATTTAGCACGTTTGTATCGAGGGGAATACCCCGGCTTTCACGCCTGTGAAACGGCGTACCATGACTTACAGCATGTGCTCGACGTTACCCTCGCAACAGCCAGACTGTTAGACGGCTATGAAGAGGCGCATCCGTTGGAAGAGCAGCTTGGGCCCGAGTTGGCGCTGCTTGCCGTTACCATTGCCATGTTTCACGACTCTGGCTACATTCGCCGCACGGCGGATCGCAGGCATAAACACGGCGCCGAATATACGCGTATTCATGTCGCCCGCAGTGGCCGTTTTATGCGCGACTATCTGCCAACTGTTGGCATGCTAAAACTCGCCGAGCTAGCCAGTACGCTGGTGCATTTTACCGGCTACGAAGTCAGTCCGGACAAACTCTCCGTCAGCGCTCACAAGCATCGCGTCGTCGGCGCGTTGGTCGGCACTGCCGATGTGTTAGCGCAGATGGCTGACGCGCAATATTTGCAGAAGTGTTACCTGAATCTATACAATGAGTTCGAAATTGGCGGCATTGCGCGGCAGCAAAACGCGGACGGAAGCATCACCGTTATTTACTCCTCAGCGCAGGAGTTGCTGCAAAAAACGCCGCAATTTATGCAGCAAATTGTTAACGATAGGCTGGACGGCTATTTCGACGGTCGCTATCGCTACGCCGGCGTTCATTTTGGGGGTGATAATCTGTACATGAAGGCGCTACTGAAAAATCGCCAGGCGCTGCGACAAATCATTCGCAAAGCGGCGAACTCCGAAGCCGATTTTGAAATGGCCCTCGCCAACGTTGCTTGATCAGTAAACCGAACTCGCGACTCCATTCTCGTTGTACAATTCTGCTGTAAATAAGAACCGGGAATTGGCTCAATTTTCGTTGCGCTTACGGCTTTCAGCCCAATACTTAGTCATTTAATTCACCAACAGGCATTCTTATGAAAAAAGTATATCTATTGCTAATCGCACTATTGGTTACGGGTTGTTCGATCGACCCGTACACCGGCGAGAAGAAAACCAGCAACACAGGTAAAGGAGCCGGTATTGGCGCAGTGACCGGCGCGCTAATAGGCGTCGCTACCTCAAGCAAGAAAGATCGCGCGAAGGGGGCGCTAACCGGCGCCGCAGCAGGCGGTGCGATAGGCGCGGGTTCGGGTTACTACATGGACAGGCAGGAAGCCAAGCTGCGCGCGCAGCTGGAGGGCAGCGGCGTGCGGGTGCAGCGCGAAGGCGATAATATCAAATTAATTATGCCGGGCAACATAACTTTCGACACCGGCCGCTACGAGATCCGCTCCCAGTTTTATTCGGTACTTGACTCCGTCACCCAGGTGCTCAATGAATTTAAAAAGACTGCCATCAAAATTGGCGGGCATACCGACTCTACTGGTGGCGCGCAATTGAATCAGACCCTGAGTGAGCAACGTGCCGATGCGGTACGCAGCTATCTGGCGCAACAAGGCGTGGCGACCGGGCGCATTCAGGCCGCAGGCTACGGGCCGCGCTATCCTATTGCCAGTAATGCCGATGCCAGTGGCCGTGAGCAAAACAGACGGGTAGAGCTGGAGCTACTGCCGCTGTAGCTGGTGAGCGACGCTCGGTGAGTGATTGGTCGTTAACGCACAGTCCTGACGGCCTGAGTTTGAGCCACTGCGGAACCGACGGTCCGCAGCGAGCCGTTCGCGTTGACTTTAGTCAGCCGCGATTGCAGCGTCGCCAACACCACGAACTACTGAGCAAAGCGCTAGGCGTGCGCTCACACACGCCGCGCCACGTGGCCGACGCCACTGCCGGCATGGGAGTTGACGCTTTCCTGCTGGCCCAAGCCGGCTGCCATGTCACCTTAATTGAGCGCTCGCCATTAATAGCAGCTTTGCTCGAAGACGGCATTACTCGCGCCGGCCAAACCCCCTCTATCGCAGCTATTGCCGCACGTATGACCCTTAAGCAGGGAGATGCCATTACGCTGTTGCCCATGCTGGAGCAAACCGGGCAGCCGGATATGATTTATCTTGATCCCATGTTCCCCTCGCGCAATAAGTCGGCATTGCCAAAAAAGGCCATGCAAAGCCTGCAGGCGCTGGTGGGAGATGATAGCGACCAAGCGGAACTGTTAGAGGTGGCGCTACAAAGTGCAAAGTTTCGGGTGGTCGTGAAACGACATAATAAAGCGAAAGCCATCGACGGGACTGCACCGACTTACAGCCTGCAGGGCAAGCAGATTCGTTACGATATCTATGCGCTGCGCAAACTGTTGTGAACACCCTACGGGTTATTTAGCCGTAAATAGCTCGTGCAATATCTGTTCGTAAATCGCACATAAGGTATCAAGATCGGCGCAGCTAACGTGCTCGTTCACTTTGTGAATGGTCGCATTGCAGGGGCCGAGTTCTATTACTTGAGTTCCGGTCGGCGCGATAAAACGCCCATCGGAGGTGCCGCCACCGGTAGAAAGTGTAGTGCTGGTGCCGGTGACGTTGGCAATAGCGCTTTGGGTTGCCTGCAGCAGCTTGCCGCTAGCGGTGAGAAACGGGTGCCCGCTAACGTTCCAGTCAAGTGAGTAGTTAAGGCCGTGGCGATCAAATATAGAGTGTACCGTTTGCTGTAGCTGCTCTACGGTCACTGCAGTTGAGAAACGAAAATTAAAAACACAATCCAGCGTGCCTGGAATCACGTTGGTCGCACCGGTGCCGGAGCTAATATTAGAAATCTGTAGACTGGTGGGCGGAAAAAAGTCATTGCCGCTATCCCACTGTTGGCTTGTTAGCTCGTGCAGTGCAAGCAGGGCGCGATGAATAGGATTGTCGGCTAGCTGTGGATAAGCGACATGCCCCTGCGTGCCGTGTACCTGTAGACGCGCATTCAACGAACCACGACGGCCGTTCTTAACCACATCGCCAACCTCAACGGTGCTCGATGGTTCGCCGACAATACACCAGTCAATAGGTGTGCTCTGCTGCTGCAGGTGGTCCATCACTCTGACCGTGCCATCGACTGCAGGTCCTTCTTCGTCGCTGGTGATGAGGAAGGCGATACGGCCGGTAAATGCAGGCGTAACTGCGATGAACTTTTCGCAGGCGACAACCATCGCGGCGATGCTACCTTTCATATCGGCAGCGCCGCGACCGTATAGCATGCCGTCGCGAATAGTGGGCTCAAACGGAGGGCTGTGCCAGAGTTCCTCAGGTCCGGTGGGCACGACGTCGGTATGCCCGGCAAATGCCAGCAATGGCCCGGCAGCGCCGAACACTGCCCACAGATTGTCGACATCGCCATAACGCAGATGCTCAATTACGAAACCGCAGGCAGCCAGTCGTTCGGCAAGCATGGCCTGGCAGCCCAGGTCGTTGGGTGTGACCGAAGGGCGCGCAATTAGCGCTTTGCCAAGCTCAAGCGTGGCGCTAGTTGTTGTCATGCAATTCCGTGTTCAATTCGATCGCCGAGCGATTGGTTTTGCACTCGACGCGACCGCTAAGCGAATTGCGAATGAACAGCAGGTCAGATTTACCAGACAGGTCACGTGCCTTGCACCGGGTGGCCACCTCACCGTTGTCGTCTAATACGGTGACGATCGAGCCGGCAGTCAGATACAGCCCGGCTTCAATGGTACAGCGGTCGCCCAGTGCAATGTTAACCCCGGCATTGGCGCCGATGAGGCAGCCTTCGCCAAGTGAAATGACAATATCGTTGCCGCCGGATAAGGTTCCCATAGTGCTGCAGCCACCGCCCAGGTCACTGCCCGCGCCGACTACAACGCCGGAGGAGATACGCCCCTCGATCATACCCGCACCGAGGGTGCCGGCGTTAAAGTTGACGAAGCCCTCATGCATAACGGTGGTACCGGCGCCCAGATAAGCGCCGAGTCGAACCCGCGAGGTAGCGGCAATGCGCACCCCTTCGGGCACCACATAATCAGTCATACGTGGAAATTTGTCGACCGAGAAAACGTTGATCGTTTCTCCCTGACAGCGCGCCTGCAACTGTTTTTCTGGCAGCTCGCGTAAATCGATGGCACCCCGGTCGGTCCAGGCATTGTTGGGTAAAAGACCAAAGATGCCGTTCAGATTAACGCCATGAGGCTTGCATAGCCGATGCGAGATTAACTGCAGCTTTAAATACGCTTCGGGTATGCTTTGCGAATCCGCGTCACTGGCCAGCAATAACATAGCTATCGGCTGCTGGCTGCCAACCATACTCTCTGCCACCTGCGCTTGCTCGGCACAGCCCGAGTCGCGCAGCGTTGCGATCAAACTTTGTAGCTGATCGGCATGCAACTGCAGCGTATGATTGTCGTCATCGAGCGAAAATGTTGCGCGCAGACGGGTGACCAGTGCCTGGTCGGGCTGATGCAATGGCGCGGGAAAAAAGACTTCCAGCCAATCGCCGTTGTTATTCTGTGTGCCCACGCCGATGGCGAAACAAAAATAGTGTTCGTTGCTCATATTAAAACCGCTGTTAATATAGTTAGTTAAAATAATTCTGCGTAGCGCGGCTCAGAAAACCCCACCTGCAGAGTGTTACCCGTATCCAGTACCGGCCTTTTGATCAGGGTGGGATAGTCGAGCATTAACTGCAGCGCTTTTTCCTGCTGCATATTGTCGCGCTGCTCTGCCGAAAGCTCTTTCCACGTTCGGCTGCGCGTATTCAATAGCGCGGTATATTCTACTTGCCGCAGCCATTCCTCAAGCAGTTGTTGCTGTAAGCCATCAGCGCGAAAATCGTGGAAGCTATAATCGACGCTATGATTTTCCAGCCAGCGCCTGGCTTTTTTTACCGAGTCACAGTTTTTGATGCCATATACAGTAATCACAATAACTCTCAGTTAAAGACATTCCATGAACTGTTTGATCCGCCGTGCCGCTTGTACACACTCTTCCAGCTCAGCTACCAACGCGATGCGAATTCTATTGGTGCCCGGATTCATCCCCTCAGCTTGCCGTGACAGGAAGCTACCAGGTAATACCGTTACATGTTGCTGCTCGAATAGCCGGCGCGCAAACTCCACCTCATCAATGGGGGTGTGCGGCCAGAGATAAAAACTTGCCGCGGGTGCTTGCACATCCATCACGGGAGCAAGAATATTCAGCACAGCGTCAAACTTCGTTTTATACAGCGCACGATTGTCTACTACATGCTGCTCATCCTGCCACGCGGCGATGCTGGCGTGCTGGGTTGGCAGCGGCATGGCGCAGCCGTGGTAGGTGCGATAACGGAAAAACGCATCGATCAACTGCGCATCCCCGGCCACGAAGCCGGAGCGTAAGCCGGGCAGGTTAGAACGCTTCGACAGACTGTGCATCACCAGACAGCGCTTGAAATCATGGCGGCCAATTGTCGCGCACGCTTGCAGCAAACCTGTTGGCGCCGTAGTGGAGGTATATACCTCCGCGTAGCATTCATCGGCGACGATGTTAAAGTCCCAGCTGTCGGCGAGCTTGATAAGCCGCTGTAAATAATCGCCGTCCATTACAGCGCCCGCCGGGTTGCCGGGCGAACATACATACAACAGTTGACAGGCTTGCCAGACGTCGTCTGGAACGGCATCAAGGTCGGGTAAAAAACCATTCTCGGGCACGCAGTTCATAAAATACGGTTCGGCACCCGCCAGCAATGCCGCGCCTTCGTAAATCTGGTAGAAGGGATTGGGCATTAACACGCGCGCTTTTGCGCCGCTATCGACCAGACACTGGGCAATGGCGAACAAGCCCTCTCGGGTGCCGTTTAACGGTAGAATATGTTTGTCATAATCAAGTTCAGTCGCAGCGAGGTTATAGCGTTGTACCAGCCATTGCTGGATCGCCTGCCGCAGCTCGTCGAGACCGCGCGTATTCGGGTAGTGTGCCAGGCCACTAATGTGTTGCATCAAGCTTTGTGCAACAAATTCGGGCGCGCTATGTCTCGGCTCACCTACGGACAGCGCGATGTGCTGCAGGTGTTGTGGAGTCGAGCAATCCTGTTTTAACAGCGCCAGCCTTTCGAACGGATAGCGCTGCAGCTTTGCAAGGTCAGAATTCATAGAGCGGTTAGATTCGCCCTGCGTTATTCATTGCGGTATCGTGTTTACTGGCTTCCGCGTCCAGCTGCCGGCAGATGTCAGCACGGATGCGCTCACAGGCCTCCGGGTCGGTGATGGGTCGGTCTTGTTTGTCGGTGATGAAAAACACGTCTTCTACACGATCGCCAAGCGTGGTGATTTTGGCGTTAACCAGTCTGACATCAAAGCTTAGAAAAATTTGCCCCAGGCGTGCCAGCAGGCCAGGTCGGTCGGGTGTGATTACCTCCAACACGGTATGGCCGCGAGCGTCGTCCTGGCTGATTTTAACGACGGTCGGCGTCGCGAACAGTTTTAATGCGCGCGGCGTGCGGCGATGCACTGCAGCAGCGGCAGCGCTGTTTTGTAGTTCACTGCTTAGCTCGCGCTTTATCTGTTGCACTCGTTTGGCATCATTGCCAATAGGCAAACCTTTGTCGTCGAGTATAAAAAAAGTATCCAACGTGAAGCCGCTGCGGGATACCACGATACGCGCGTCCTGCACGTCCAGATCCAGGTGCTCAAGTGTCGAGGCGCAGATGGCAAAGATATGGTCCCGGTTGCGTGTATAGACGAAAATCTGCGTAGCCCCCTCAGACTTTGCATGCGTCGACTCCTTGATAGCAACCAGTGGGGTATCGTTGCCGTCATGCGCAGCGATTAACTCGGCATGCCAGGCTATATCGTTCGAATTTTCGCGTAGAAAATAATCGTCGCCCAGATCTGCCCACAGCGCCAGCACCTCTTCGCTGCTGTGCCCTTTGGTGGCTAGCTTGGCGATGGCCGCCTCCTTAGTTGCCTCAATACTCTCCTGTAGCCCGATCTGATTCTCCAGCCCACGCCGTAGCGCCTGTTTAGTCGCGAAATAAAGTTGCCGCAGTAGCGACGCACGCCAGGAATTCCACAGCGTAGGATTAGTCGCGTTGATATCAGCCACCGTTAGTACATACAAATAGTCCAGCGCACTCTGGCTGCCGACCCGGTGAGCAAATTTGTGAATGACGTCCGGGTCGCTGATATCCTGGCGCTGCGCGACCGACGACATTTCCAGATGATTTTCGACCAGGAAGACAGCAAGTTCAGTATGCTCGTGCGAGCAGCGGTGTTGTTCACAGAACAGACGCACATCCACTGCTCCCAGCTCGGAGTGGTTGCCGCCGCGACCCTTGGCAATATCGTGGTACAGTCCGGCGATATAAAGCAATTGCAGCGATGGCAGGCGCTCGACAACTTTGGCCGCGATGGGAAATTCTTCGCAGGCTTTCGGGTAGCTAAAACGACGCATGTTTTTAATGACTTTCAAGGTATGCGCGTCAACGGTATAGATGTGGAATAGATCGTGCTGCATTTGCCCGACGATGCGACCAAACTCCGGTAAGTAGGCGCCTAACACGCCATAACGATTCATGCGTCGCAGCTGTCGTGCGACCTTGTGTTGCGAGCTAAGCAAGAGCATAAACAATGCATTGTTGCGCCGCGCGGTACGGAATTCGGCATCGATCAAGTACAAATGGTGGCGAATCAGCCGGATGGTGGAAGCGCGCACACCGCTAATCGCTTCATGGCGCGCGAGAATAACGAAAATTTCCAGCAGCGCCGATGGATAGTTCGAAAATACTCGGGCGTTAATAGCCTCGATATAGCCGTTGCGCACGCAAAATCGCTGGTTGATATCAAGCACAGTTTCGGCTTTGCAGGCTTGTAGAATCGCATCGTCAAAATGCTGAATCAATATCTCGTTGAGCAGGCCCAGCTGCATCGCCCAGCGGTAATAGACCTGCATAAACTGCTCGACTGCCAAACCTTGCTTGCCATCTTCAAAGCCGAAGATTGGTGCTAACTGGCGCTGATAATCAAACAGCAGCCGGTCCTCGCAGCGCTGGCTGAGCATGTGCAGCCCGTAGCGCACTTTCCATAAAAAAGTCTCACCCTCGCGCAGCTGCTCAAATTCTTCACGATCAACAAAACCCTGTTCGACCAATGCGTTTATGTCATTCGCATCAAAATGGCGCTTGGTAATCCAGCAAATGCTCTGAATATCGCGCAGACCGCCAGGCGAACTTTTAACATTTGGCTCAAGATTGTATTCGCTGTCGGCGTATTTCTTGTGGCGGTTTATTTGCTCGTTCCATTTGGCCTGAAAAAATCGCGGGTCGGGCCAAATTTTGTCGGGACCGATTTGCTTGCGCATGGCGTCAAACACGTTTTCGGGCCCGGCAATCAAACGTGATTCCATCAGGTTGGTGGCGATACTGATTTCGGCACTGGCCTTTTCGCGGCATTCGCTGACGGAGCGCACGCTGTGGCCGATCTGTAGGCCGATATCCCACAGAAAGGTAACGAAACCGGCGATATTCAATTCTGGCGGTACATCGCTGGCGGTTTCCAGCAAAATAAGCAGGTCAATATCCGAATGGGGGTGCAGTTCGCCGCGACCGTAACCACCCACGGCTACCATGCTGGCGAAGCGTTGGCCGCCAGGCATAAAGTGTGACCAGGCCGCACACAAAACTGTGTCGACTAATGCGGCGCGACCACCAATCAGCGTGCGGATGTCTTCGTTGGCCAAAAATGCGGCGTCGAAGTTACGCTGCGCGGCGGCGAGAATGCTTTTAAAGGTCGCGACGTCAGGCGCTACGTTGAGCGTATCAAAATCCCTGGCGGTCAGCGCGGTGTGCGCAATTGAGGAGGTCAACATGTGCGACTAATTAAAACGTTTCGTCGCTGCGTGCGGTCAGCACGTCGCAACCGTTTGCGGTAACTGCCAGCGTATGCTCCCACTGGGCGGAGAGGCGACCGTCTTTTGTCTCAACGGTCCAGCCGTCTTTCTTCGACAATTTGGTATGCCGCTTGCCGGCGTTTAGCATTGGCTCAATGGTGAACGTCATGCCCTCGCGTAGCTCCAGTCCGGTATCTGCACGACCATAGTGTAAAACCTGCGGCTCTTCATGGAATACACGGCCTATGCCGTGGCCGCAATATTCGCGCACCACGCTGTAGTAGTTAGATTCGGCGTAGGTTTGAATGACATGGCCGATATCGCCAAGGTGAGCGCCAGGACGCACCAGCGCAATGGCTTTGTAAAGACTCTCCTGGGTAATACGCATCAACCGCTCTGCATGGCTGGCCACTTTGCCGACGGCAAACATTTTGCTGGTATCGCCGTGGTAGTCATCTTTAATCACGGTAACATCGATGTTGATAATGTCGCCGTCACGCAGCACTTTTTTGTCGGCCGGGATACCGTGGCACACCACCTGATTAACCGACGTACAAATGGACTTGGGAAAGCCCTTGTAGTTGAGCGGGGCCGGAATGGCGCCCAATTCATCAACGATATAACTATGGCAAATGCGGTCCAGTTCGCCGGTACTAATGCCCGGCACCACATGTGGCGTGATCATTTCCAATACGCTGGCGGCGAGTTGGCCGGCGATACGCATCTTAACAATTTCTTCCGGCGATTTAGTGCCTGGTTGCATAAAGGTAGAGCTCTAAATGAAGTTCGAATTTTGAGTTCCGTTTTGATTGCTGTCAGCAATAACAGCACGGCAATGATAACGGGCAGCGGCATTATAACCGGAATTTTGGATTATTGCGGCCTTTGCAACCGCAGACCTTTATGTGCTCACTTGCATATGGTATAAAGCGCCGGCAAAACGTAACACCAACCACAACGACACACACATATCGTCACATGGGCTTGGGTGCCCGGGCGCAGCATTGCTGCAGTCGGGTAGGCGCATGGGATATGTGGAGGCTTAACCCTACAGGAAATATCTATGGCTACAATTACAATGCGCGAAATGTTGCAGGCTGGTGTCCATTTCGGACACCAAACCCGCTACTGGAATCCGAAGATGAGTCAATACATCTTTGGCGCTCGCAACAAAATTCACATCATCAATCTGGAACACACTGTACCGGCTGCCAACGAAGCACTCGAGTTCGTCAAACAGTTGTCGCAAAGCAATAATAAGATTCTGTTTGTCGGCACCAAGCGTGCGGCCGGCAAAATCATCAAAGAAGAGGCCGAGCGCGTTGGCATGCCTTACGTCAGCCATCGTTGGCTGGGCGGTATGCTGACCAACTACAAAACGATTCGCGCATCTATCAAGCGCTATCGTGATCTGGAAGCGCAGGAAGCCGACGGCACGTTCGAGAAAATCACCAAAAAAGAAGCCTTGATGCGCATGCGCGCGAAAGAAAAACTGGAGCGCAGCATCGGTGGTATTAAAGATATGGGCAGCCTGCCAGACGCCCTGTTCGTCGTTGATGTTGACCATGAGCGCATTGCTGTAACCGAAGCCAACAAGCTGGGTATACCCGTCATAGGCTTGGTTGACAGCAACAGTAATCCGGACGGCATTGATTACGTCATTCCGGGCAACGACGACGCGATTCGTTCGGTCAAATTATTCGTCAAAGCGGTTGCCGATGCCTGTGTTGAAGGTAAAGGCGAAACCATGGACGTCAGCGCCAAAGACGAATTCGTCGAAGTTGATGCCGACACTACCGCCACCACAGAACAGCAACCAGCAGCAGAGTAACGAACTGAGCGCTGCAATAAGAAGGGGGCATGGCCCCCTTTTTTGTACTATGTAGAGGACATCAAAATGAGCAATGTAACTGCAGCAATGGTGAAGGAGCTGCGCGAGCGCACCGGTTTGCCGATGATGGAGTGCAAAAAAGCGCTGGTGGAAGCCGACGGCGATCTGGAGCTGGCGATAGAAAACCTGCGTAAATCCAGCGGCATGAAGGCCGCCAAAAAGTCTGGTCGCACCGCCGCCGACGGCGTTGCCGCCATTAAAACAGCCGACGACAACAGCAAAGCAGTGATGTTGGAGATCAACAGCGAAACCGACTTCGTCGCCCGTGACGATAATTTTTTGAGCTTTGTTGATACTTTGCTGGAAGCCGCCGTTAATGGCACGGCAGCAACTGTTGAGGAGCTGATGAGTGCTGAGCTGGAGTCTAAACGCGAAGCGCTGGTGCAAAAAATCGGCGAAAATATTTCGGTGCGTCGCCTGTATCGCGCGGCGGCGGATAACGGCGTAGTCGGCAGCTACGTACACGGCAATAAGAGAATTGCTGTTGTAGTTGAACTTGAAGGCGGCGACGCTGACCTCGCGCGCGATGTCGCCATGCATGTCGCTGCGATGAACAGCCAGTTTGTGAGCCCGGCAGATGTGTCGCAAGATCTGATTGCCAAAGAACGTGAGATCTATACCGTGCAAGCCCAGGACAGCGGCAAACCGGCCGACATCGTTGCAAAAATGGTCGAAGGACGGGTGCGCAAATTTCTGGCCGAGGTGAGCCTTACCGAGCAGGCGTTCGTCAAAGATCCCGATGTAAAAGTCGGTAAACTGGTGGAACAAGCCGGTGCCAGGATATTACGCTTTCAGCGCTTTGAAGTGGGTGAGGGTATTGACAAGGAACAGGTAGACTTTGCCAGTGAAGTTGCCGCCCAACTCAAAAAAGATAGTTAATCCCCAGTAGTTGCGTTATTTACAGAAGCCACACTTATGTCGCCGTTAAGTAAAGACCGAAAATACAAACGCATTCTGCTTAAGTTAAGTGGCGAAGCGCTGATGGGCGGAGAGACTTTCGGCATTGATCCGAAGGTTCTGGATCGCATGGCGTTGGAAATAGGCCAACTGGTTGGTATCGGCGTGCAAGTGGGGCTGGTTATCGGTGGCGGCAATTTGTTTCGCGGCGCGGCGCTGCAGGCAGCAGGTATGGACCGCGTCACCGGCGATCATATGGGCATGCTGGCCACCGTGATGAATGGTCTGGCGATGCGCGATGCGCTGGAGCGATCCAATATTGCCAGTCGTATTATGTCGGCTATTCCAATGAGCGGCGTGGTTGATCATTACGATCGCCGCCACGCCATGCGCTATTTAGAGTCTGGCGATGTGGTGATCTTCAGCGCCGGCACCGGCAACCCGTTTTTCACCACCGATTCTGCCGCTTGCCTGCGCGGCATAGAAATCGAGGCAGAGCTGGTATTAAAAGCTACCAAGGTAGACGGCGTGTATTCGGCCGACCCGGTACGCGACCCGAATGCCATCCGCTACGAACGCTTAAGCTACGACAGTGTGCTGGAGCAAAAGCTCGAAGTGATGGACCTGACGGCAATTTGTCTGTGCCGCGACCACAACATGCCATTACGGGTATTCAAAATGGACAAGGCAGGCGCGTTGTTAAGCATTGTGATGGGTGGCCCGGAAGGCACTGTCATAGAATAAGCACTGTGGAGAACTATCGTGATTGATGAGATATCGAAAGACGCCAAACAGCGCATGCAAAAGAGTCTTGATGCGCTGTCGGCCGCATTCAACCGCATCCGCACCGGCAGGGCGCACCCCAGCATTCTGGACGGCATTATGGTCGACTACTACGGCAGCGAAACACCGCTTAACCAGGTAGCAAATATTACCGTAGAAGACGCACGCACGCTGGCGCTGTCGCCATGGGAGAAGCAACTTGTGCCGGTTATTGAAAAAGCCATTCACAAATCGGACCTCGGTTTGAACCCGTCGACCAGTGGCAATCTGATCCGCATTCCGATGCCGGCGCTTACCGAGGAAACACGCAAGGTTTTTATTCGCCAGGCCAAACAGGAAGCAGAGGGAGCGCGAGTATCAATTCGCAATGTACGGCGTGATGCCATGGGCGATGTTAAAGACCTACTCAAGGAAAAGGAAATCGGCGAAGATGAAGAGCGGCGCGCGGAAGATGCCGTTCAAAAGCTGACCGACCGCTTTATCGCCGAAGTAGAACGGGCGCTGGCGGCCAAAGAAGCAGACCTAATAGAAATATAACATCGGCTTGTCATTTCATTCGGCAAACTGAACACACGCTACCGGGCAGTTTTGTAAGAGCGAGCATGTCAGATTCAGCCAATCAATCCGCTGCCAAGCTGCATAACATGCCGCGTCATGTCGCCATTATTATGGATGGTAATAACCGCTGGGCCAGACAGCGTCACCTGCCGGGGCCGGCTGGCCATAAAGCCGGCGTTGAAAAAGTACGCAGTGTGCTCGAAGCCTGCGGCGAATACGGCATTGAAGTGCTTACGTTGTTTGCATTCAGCAGTGAAAACTGGCAGCGACCGAAGTTGGAAGTCAACGCGTTGATGCTGCTGTTTCAGACCTATTTGCAGCAGGAAATAGACAAGCTACTCGATAAAGAAATTCGGCTACGAGTGATCGGCGACCGGTGCCGCTTCAGCAACAAATTGTTGCGGCTAATTGAGGACGCAGAACAGCGAACAGCGCACCTGCACCAACGCACGCTGGTAATAGCTGCTGACTATGGCGGCCAGTGGGATATTACCGAAGCCACCAAAAAAATCGCCGCCAAGGCCGTCGCCGGCAATATTCAGCTCGAAGCCATCACGCCACAGCTGGTAGATCAGCATATAAGTCTAAACGATCTGCCTAAACCCGATCTGTGCATTCGCACCGGCGGCGACCATCGCATTAGCAATTTTCTGTTGTGGCAATTTGCTTACAGCGAGTTGTATTTTACCGAAAGCTACTGGCCTGATTTCAGTGCCGAAGATTTCGAGGCGGCGTTGCGTGACTTCGCCAGCCGGCAGCGCCGTTTTGGCCGCTCAGGTGAGGATAATCGTGCTTAAGAAACGTGTTATAACTGCATTGTCGCTGCTTTTTATTGTTGGCGGCGGCGCCCTGGTCATGCCGGCCACTCCTTTTATCGTTATGGCAGCCGCTATCATTCTGCTGGCCGGTTGGGAATGGGCAGATCTAAGCGGCTTGACCGGGTCTTTCGCAAAGATTGCCTACGTCGTTGCCGTGGCGGCTGCGTTGGCGTTTTCGGGCTACTATGGCGGCGCGTTTAGCGAGTGGAATGTTGCACGCACCCAGCAAATGCTGGGCGCGGCCTGCGTTTGGTGGGCGGTAGCGCTGTTATGGGTACAAAGTTATCCCGCCAGCGCTCGCTTGTGGGGCTCGCCTGCAATGCGGGCAGTGATGGGTATATTGGTGTTAACACCGACGTGGCTGGGGGTTGCTTACCTGCGTGAGGTCGGTTACGGCATCTGGCTGATTTTTTATTTAGTGGCCGTGGTAGCCGTGGCCGATATCGGTGCCTACTTCTTCGGCCGCGCTTTCGGCAAGCGCAAGCTATCACCGCGTGTCAGCCCTGGAAAATCCTGGGCGGGCTTCATGGGGGGTTTGGCCAGCGCCTTGTTGCTGGCGCTGATAGTCGGAGCGTTTCACCCCTGGGCGGCAATGCCTACGCTAACGTTGGCGGCGATCAGCGTGCTGGCAGCCCTCTCATCCGTGCTCGGTGACCTGGTTGAAAGTATGGTCAAGCGCCATCGCGGTGTTAAAGACAGCGGCACAGCGCTACCGGGTCACGGCGGCTTGCTCGACCGGCTCGACAGCTTCACCGCCGCCGCTCCGATATTTGCGCTGTGCGCAATACTGACAGATTGGTGATGGCGCGTGACTGAAGCGCTGCGAAATATCACAATCCTTGGTTCAACCGGCTCCATTGGCGTTAGCACGCTCGATGTTGTGCGCCGCCATGCATCCTGTTGGCAGGTGTTTGCGCTGGCGGCCAACAGTAGCGTGACCACAATGCTGCGCCAGTGCGAAGAGTTTAAGCCGCGCTACGCCGTGCTGCGCGATGACGCCGCCGCTGCTGAGCTGCAGCAGCAACTACGCGAGCATGGATTGGCAACCGAAGTGCTCGCCGGCGAACAAGGACTGATTAGCGTTGCGGCGCACGCTGAAGTAGACGTGGTGATGGCCGCGATTGTCGGCAGCGTGGGCCTGGAGTCGACTCTGGCAGCGGTGCATGCCGGTAAAAAAGTGCTGTTGGCTAATAAGGAAAGCCTGGTAATGGCCGGGCAGCAATTTATGCAGGCCGTGCAGGCTGGCGGTGCCACCTTATTGCCGATTGATAGCGAACACAATGCTATTTTCCAATGTATGCCCGACGCCTATCGAGCGGGAGAATTCCCCTCCGAGGTGCAGCGTATTTTGCTGACGGCCTCGGGTGGACCGTTTCTACGCACGCCTTTAGCAGAGCTTGAACACGTCAGCGTCGGCCAGGCCGTCGCACATCCAAACTGGCAAATGGGTCGGAAAATTTCGGTTGATTCGGCCACTATGATGAACAAAGGGCTGGAGTTAATCGAAGCGTGCTGGCTGTTCAATGCAAAACCCGAAGACATCAATATTGTGCTGCATCCGCAGAGTGTTATCCATTCACTGGTGCAATATGTTGACGGCTCAGTGCTGGCACAATTGGGCAATCCGGATATGCGTACCCCCATCGCGCACGGGCTTGCCTGGCCGCAGCGCATCGACGCCGGTGTCGAGCCGCTGGATTTGGTCGCGGTCGCGCAATTACAGTTTGAAGCGCCCGACTATGAACGATTTCCGTGCCTGGTGCTGGCTCGCGAGGCGGCAAAAGCGGGTGGGGCCAGCCCGGTCATACTCAATGCCGCCAACGAAATTGCCGTGCAGGCCTTCCTGGCTGAACAAATCAGCTTCACAGCAATTGCAGCCGTGATCGCACATGCTTTAGGCTCCACAGAATTGTATGAACTGGAGAGTCTGGAAGCGGTCCAACAGCAAGACCAGGCCGCACGTAGAGTCGCCACCGAGTATGCGGCCACTCTACATAAATGAGCATACCGAATAGTGAACGAGGCCAACTAACGCGGTCTGCCTTGAGCAAAAGCAGGAGAGTAAACGTTTGGAAGTAGTACAAACCGTAGCCGTTTTTGTATTGACATTGGGGCTACTCGTCACATTTCACGAGTACGGTCATTTTTGGGTTGCGCGGCGCAATGGCATTAAGGTGCTGCGCTTTTCGGTTGGCTTCGGCAAGCCGCTGCTAAGCTGGCGCGACAAACACGATACAGAATTTGTGATCGCCGCTATCCCGCTGGGCGGTTACGTCAAAATGCTGGACGAGCGCGAGGGCGAGGTTGCTGCCGCCGAGCTCGACCAGGCTTTTACGCAGAAATCAGTCTACGCTCGCATCGCAGTCGTGCTGGCCGGCCCGGTCGCAAACTTCGTGTTGGCGATTATTTTGCTGTGGGTGGGTTTCCTGGCCGGCGAACGGGGCGTGGCACCGGTGATCGATACGGTTCTCCCTGACTCGCTGGCGATGCAGGCCGGCTTGACGGCAGGCCAGGAAATCGTGGCTATTGACGGTCACGCAACGCCAACCTGGCGGGCCTTGTCGATGCAATTGCTGGAGCGCATTGGCGAAAGCGGAACGCTGGACATCAGCGCCAAATATCCTGACTCTGACCTCGTCTACAACGCCAGCGCCGACATGGAAAACTGGCTGCAAGGGCAGGAGGAACCAGACCTGTTTGCTGGTCTGGGCGTAACCCTGTACCGACCAAAAGTTGAACTGAAAATCGATGAGGTTGTGCCCAACAGCCCCGCCGCGCAGGCCGGCTTGCAACCCGGCGATGAAATACTGATGTCTAACGGGCAAGTCATGACGACCTGGGAACAGTGGGTGGAATACGTGCAACAGCGGCCGCAGCAGCTGATCAATGTACAGATTATGCGTGCTGGCGCGTCACTCAACCTGGACCTGACGCCGCAACGAGTGGTAGGCGAGGACGGTCGCGAGATAGGTCTGGCCGGCGTGAAACCGAAAGTAGGCGAATGGCCGCAGTACATGCTGCGCGACTATAAATATACGATAGCGGGCGCGGCTACTGCAGCGGTAGCGCGCACCTGGCAGCTCAGCAAGTTCACGTTGCAGTCGATTAAGAAAATGTTATTCGGGCAGATATCCGCAAAAAACCTGAGCGGCCCGATTACTATTGCCAAGGTAGCGGACGATTCGGTAAAGTCCGGCTGGCAATCGTATCTTGGCTTTCTGGCACTGCTCAGCGTTAGTCTTGGCGTATTGAATTTGTTGCCTATTCCCGTGCTGGACGGCGGTCATCTGCTGTTCTATGTCATCGAAATGGTGAAAGGCAGTCCCTTGTCGGATCGCATCCAGTTAGCGGGCCAACAGGTTGGGCTACTGCTGTTAGCGGGTGTTATGCTGTTGGCGTTTTACAATGATTTTTCCCGCCTTTAAACATTTATAAACCTGTCAATTTCTGTATAGTTGCGCCGCAGCGGCGTCCGCAGCAAGGGTTAGTTATTAGCCAATATAAGGGTAGAAGTATTGACCACAATTTTTCGATGCATCGCGGCATGTTTGCTGCTGGCCACCGGCATGACTCAGGCGCAGCAGGCGACAACGGCACAGGTCGCCGCGCCACTGCAGGCGCAGGCAAAATCACAGGACACTGCCTTTACCGTGTCGGATATTCGCATTGAAGGGTTGCAGCGTATCTCCGCAGGCAGCGTATTCAACGCCCTGCCTATTACGGTAGGCACCGAAATCGACCAGGCCGATCTGGTTAATGCCGCCAAAGTGTTGTTCAAAACAGGCAACTTCGACGACATGCAGCTCGCGCGCGACGGCGATGCGCTGGTAGTACAAGTGCAAGAGCGGCCATCCATCAGCGCCATTAATATTGAAGGCAATAAAGCGATTGAAACCGACGCCTTGCTGGACGGGTTGAAAGACTCTGGTCTGGCAGTAGGCCGAGTGTTCAAGCGTTCAACGCTGGAAGGCATGCAGCTTGAACTGCAGCGTCAGTACGTTAGCCAGGGGCGTTACGACGCCAAAATAGATTCAGAAATTGAAGAAGAGCCGCGTAATAGGGTGGCCGTGAACATCAACGTGAACGAAGGCTCGGTTGCCAAGATCAAGCACATCAACATCGTCGGTAACAGCGTGTTCGACGACGAAGAGTTAACCGACTTACTGGAGTTGAACACCACGGGATTGTTGTCATTTATTACCGGTAATGACAAATACTCCAAGGAAAAGCTGTCGGGCGACCTGGAG
>JBBKXJ010000071.1:0-12883 GCA_037969395.1 Pseudomonadales bacterium | reverse complement strand
GGCGAGCCGCCAAGGGGCCATCCGCTGCGTTGCATTCCCTTGACATATGCCCAATATGCCTTCGGAAATGCGCCTTACGGCTGACCCCTTGGCGACTCGCTATATGAACGCTTTATTCGCTACACCACACTAAGTGCTCAGGCTAATGCAAAGGCAGTTATAGCTGCACCATAGTATCGTTATGCACTGTCCTACAGCGCTACAGACTTATCTGCGCGGGCGGGATCGATCGCGGCGGGAATATCGGTATCCGGAACCTGTTCAAATATTTTTCCACAGGCAGTACCGGCGCTGCGCATTCGATCGAATAAACCCTGGCCAAGCAAAGACAGGCCGCCCGTTGCAACTGCCGCACCAATGGTTGCGCCTGCTTTCAGAATACCTTTCGGGTCCGCTATCGGCTGCGGATTGCCAAGAGTGCCACCCAGACGCACCAGGCTGGACAAACTGCTGAGGCTGATTCCGAGCCCCTGGCGTGGGGTGGGAACGAAGTCAATCAGCAGCGTTTCTTTGCCCAGATCTATCTCTCCGCCGCCGCGAATTTTCATTTTACTGGTCTCTATCACCAGTTGATCGGGGCTGGTGAGTACGCCTTGTTCTGCTTTAAAGTACACCGCTGCGCACTCCAGTTCGGTGCGGTCATCCTGTTTGGCGAAGGGGTTGATCAGCGCAATCGTTTCGGTAAGGATATCCGAGCCGATCACCTCAAACAGACTGTTGCGAATAGTTGCGCGCTGTAACTCAAGCGCTATCTCGCCGTTCAGTTCGGCGGCCAGCTGCTGTGGGCTCGTGCCGCTGGTTTGCAGATTAATCAGCACATCAGTCTCGCCACCGTCGATAAGCCCGGCATTTTTTTTGCCCAGATCGGCTGGTGACAGGCCCGTGGCTATAACATTAATATTGAGCGTAGCCCCTTTATCCTTCTGCTTAATATGCAGATCGCCGCGTATGCCTCCCTTGCTAAGGTTTGCCTTAATTGGGTCAACATTCAACTCTCCCGCCTGCAGTCTGATTTCGGTCTCCACATTACGCATGCTGGCCTGATTGAAGTTGAACTTGTCAAGCGTCACGCTGAGATCCGCGCTCGCTGCATTGAGCCAACTCCAGTCAATAGGCTTGTCGCCGATAACGTCACCGCTGTCTGCAGCGATTGCTTCAGCCTGGTCCTCGACGTCTATCGCCGCCGTGGTTGAAAATTGATTGAGGTCCAGCAGTGAGGAGTGCAGGGCGCCGGTTATATGCGGCAGCGGCTGCGAAAGGTCAATGCTAAGTTCGCCGTCGACATCATTGCCGCTGACGCCGACGTTAATTGGTTTCAGTAGTACAGTTGACTGGCTGCTCTGTGCTTCAACGGCCAGTGTGAAGGGCAGAAAAGTGTCCCAACGTTGTGTGTCGACGCCTTTTATAAAGTCGAGATTGTCGATGTTCGCACTAATGTTGCCCTGCGACCAGGCATCGCCGCCAGCGGGCAAGGCTGTGCTTAACCTGGCCTTTACACCGTTGGTGCCTAGCTGTGCCGTCAGCGGCCTGCCGCCAACGCCGGTTTCACGTGCAAGTGTTAGCGAGGCATTGAACGCCAGCGGCTTCACCAGCCGCAAGGCAATATTGTCAGCACCAGACTCGGCGTCGCTGCCGGCAGCGACTGCTGCCCCGGTGTCTTCGCTTGCGACGTTGTCAGTCGCGTTGTTTGACCTCATGGTGAGGCCGTTCAGTGTGCCGTCGACATATAACGCGCCATTGCGGTCAGTGACGTGAAGCGTTAGATCGTCCATCCGATAAGGCTGATAATCGAGGCGCGTCAGCGTGGCATCTATAGCAACAGACCAGGCGGCAAGCCAGCTCGGGTCGATTCCAGCCGACGCCGGCGCAACTTCCTGCGTTTGCTGCGTCGCTTTCTCCGACTCTGTAGCCGACGCAGTAACTGCCAGCAGCTGGTCAACATCGACCCGCTTGGCATCAAGGTCCAGTTTGATCGATTTGGCGGCGCGGTCCACAGTACCGCTAGCAGCCAGCGAGCTGTCGGCAAAATCGAGAGTGAGTTTATCCAGCAGGTAAGCCTCACCATCAACGCTGGCGGCCGAGGCAAGAGCAAACTTGTTAGCACCCAGATCGCCTTCGGCAGAAATTTCCCAGCGGCCAGGCTGCGGCGCATTAAGCCTCGCGTCGAGGATGACAGGCGTGAACCTGCCGAAATCCTGATCCAGCAACTGGCCTACGATAGACAGATCCTTGAGTTTCGCGCTGATGTGCGCTTCACCAGGCGTCAGTCCGTCATGTCCTACCCGACCCAGCATGCGTATTTCGTTACCGAATAGTGACGCCTTGAAATCCACATCACGGGCTCGGTCGGAACTCGGTAATGCCAGCGTACCTCGGGCAGAGAGTGGCTGGTCGCGGTATTTCGCCTTCAGTTCAACGTTAAGGCGCTCGTCCTGTTCCTTCCGCAGCGCCAGGGTGGACACCTGCAGATGATGCGTTTCGCCGTCGAGCACGCGGAAAAAATCGAGGTCGTTAATCGTAATCGTGTTAAAACTGAATAGCGGTGATGCGCCTTCAGCTTGCTGTTTTTTTTCCGGCGGCGCGGCGTCGCGACTATCGCTGGTTTGGCCGTCGTCGGTCGCTATATCCCAATAACTGCGTCCGTCGGCGTCCTGCGCTGCCCGCACTACAATACCGGTAGCCGCCGCGTTCCACCAGGCAGGACTATCCTGCCACCAGTCGCGGGGGCTAACAGCGGCAGAAAACTTTTCAAGCGTCAGCAGCGGCTCGCCGGCGTCAAGCTGCGGATTCCTTACCTGCAGGTTGTCGGTTGCTATGCGAGGTGGAAACAGATCCACTTCCAGCGCATTGATATCGACTGCCAGACCGGTTGCAGAGCGCAATGCGCGCTCCACCAAACCTGCATAAGTCATAGGTGCCAGCAGCAACACAGCGATAGGAATTGCAATGATGACCAATAAGGAAATCAGCACCGTGCAGGCTATTTTTAAGTTACTCATTTTTTACTCTATGCGCTTCGTACTGGAGGTGGCCAGTGATCGCGGACTTTCTTTACCGCACCGCCGACCTTTGAATGTAACGGCAATGGTGTTGTCGAACACGAAGTGATAGTGCGCGAAACTACCAGCGTAGACGAAAACAGAGTTGCGTTGTGCGACAGGCAAAACGGGATGCACCATACAGAGTGAGACAGCAAGGGCCATGCCAGTGCGAAGAATCGCGGCGCAATGAACCGTTACTCGTAGACTGGGCATAGGGTACCGCGAGCTGCGGCGTGTAAATCTTGCACGAGTGAGTAAAGTTTACGTGCTGGGCGGATAGTAATTACTCTTAGGCTGTAGTGACACTAGCGACAACAACACGTGTCTCTGGCCTGTTTACGCATAGTCCCAGTCGGCCACTGGTATATTGCACACACTCTGCCGTGCGTAGTGAGCTAACATCTCGCGCAACGCCCGGTCTCTGCTGTGTTTTCTATGTAAGTGCTCAAATTGATTCAGTTGCCAGCTCGCGCCGGTTTGGCACCTTTCAAGCCGCTGCTCGATGCACTGCAAGTAACGATTGCGCTCTGCGTCGGTTATGCCCAAACTTTGTAAACCCTGCGCCGCGACCGGCAGCAGCATCTCAACCACCGCGCTTAGCGGCTGCTCTTCCAGCGCCATGCGTTGCATAGACGGCCACAGCAACTTCGCCTGCATACCCGAACGCGCAGCGCTATGCAAATTTTGCTCAAGGTATTTGTAGGGTGTGGCGAGAATCAGTTCGTCCACATGCTCATACAAGCCCTCGGCCAGACCAATAAACAATGCCGCATTCGCCACCATATCAATACTGGTCGGACCCGCCGGTAGCGAGCGCATTTCAATACGCACATGACCCTCTTCGTGTGGGTCGTAGACAACGCGGTTCCACGGCCAGATGCTGCCGAGATGCAAACATAACTCATGTAGTGCAGGCAGCTTGTTCTGCTGCAGCATTGTTTGCGGATTCTCGTTTGCACAAAGTGGCACCAACGGCTCGTACAAATAAACCGCCTCGGCAAACAGATCCAGCGGGCCGTTGCGCAGCCAGCCGTGCCCCAGATGCACTCTGGCCGGCATATGCAGTGCCCGCTTGTGCCGGTCACGGCCGTCGATAGACTGCTTGAACAACGGAATACGCGTCTCATACCACAAGCGCCTGCCAAGGAAAAAGGGTGAATTGCAGCCAATGCCTACCAGAAGCGGCGTGATTAACTGGAACGCGTTGTACAGTTTTACAAAACGCTCGGGGCTGGAGCGATAGTGAATTTGCAGCGACGTGTTTGCGCCTTCGCAGGTGACCAGGTCGGTTTTTACCGACAGCGACTCCTCGCCCCTGAGCTGAATATGAAATTTGTCTTTACGTTGCCGGCGCAATTCGTTGGTAAGAGCTTCATAGCGCTTGCCTGGTGTCATCATGTCGCGGCCGAAGTGACGCGGTTTTAGCGTAGGCAGAATGCCTATTGGTACTATGCTCGCCTTATACTGCGCCGCCAGCTTGTTGAGCATGGCCAACATGGCCTCCATCTCCACTTCCATATTTTTAAAGGGTGAAGCGTCGAGCCTCTGCGGTGTGAGGTTGGCTTCAAGATTGTAGCGATTCAGTTCCAGCGTGAGGCGTGCATCATCTGCTACATCCAGCAGCTGTTGATTGATCGGCAGTGGGGCACCATTCGCCTTGATAATGTAAAGCTCAAGCTCCGCACCAACCGAACGATCGCCGACACCAAACCCGGGCCGCGCCAGAATTTCTTTTACGGCAGCGAGATTACGCCGCAGCTTGGCGGCAAACTTTTTACGATCTTCGCCGGAAAAATCCGTGCGCTCTATTTCTTTTCCCATCAGCGGTTGTTGGAGGTAGCAGGTCGACTGAGGACTTATGGTAACAGAAATGAAGAAGGGGCCAGCGGGTGCACGGTGTCGCACTAGCGGTACTAACGCGTCACATTAGTCTGCTGTTAGTTCGCAAACTCAACAACAAGAGACTCACCCGAGCCATGCAAAATCCAGTATTTTTGATGTCGTACTGGCGAAGAGTCAGCTTTGAATCAGACGTCGCTCTCTGGCATGGCATTGTTTGCGCTACCAATCGGAAAGGAGATTGAACGGATGCTAAGGAAGCGCGCAGACTCTTCTATCAAACCTTTGTCCTGGTCGCGTACAGCAAGGACTTAATGCGAGACATTTGTTGCGCCGATCAGACACCGCACGCTGCGACTTAGTTAACATACCAAGTCGCTTGGCCCCAATTATATTCAACGGGGTGTATTGGCGGTCTGAATCAGTAGCTTTTCTTGTCTTCTGCTGTTCTGTCAATTTTGTCGCCTGCGGCTTCAATATCTTCGCCGGCACCCTCGATCGTGTTACATGCCGTCAGGAAAGTAGCAAAACAGATGGCAATCAGAATCTTGAACGCGTGCATAATGAGTTCCTCATAGTGATAGTGAAAATCAAAGTATTTCCGGTTTTAATGCACCAACATACAATGAAGGTCGGTGCAACGAATACACGTAAGCAATCTACATACCAATTCGTAAAAGGTCACCTCTGCGCGCCAGAGGTGACAAAGTATGCAGCATGACCCACGCGCCGCCAGGTGTGTTTACGTCCCGCAGCATTAAGTACGGCCAATTTCAATCGGAACGTTGGTCATAACGTAGTAATGTTTACAAATCACGGGTAAGAATTACCAGGCGGAGGCTCAACACTATAGAACAGAGCTGTTGGTTACCAGGCGGTGCAACGAGGGACCACTGAGATTCTCGAAATCGTGTGTGGTCACCCGTAATTATGCTCCTCTTTCAGCAGTTGATCGAACCGTTCAGCTGGCTGAATGTATTCAATAGCTGTCAACGCACATGCGCTATCGCCTCGTCCAGAGCGGCGTTCGGCCTTCCGATCGTGCTCATCTCACTCGCACCCACGGGTTGCTACAGTGCCGCCAACGATGCATTGCTAAGGCGGCCGTTGTATTGTTTGCTCAGGCGCAGCTTGCGCTCCAGGTCGGCCAGAATATGGCCGCTGAAATCGACGCCTGTCAGATCTTCAATCTCATTCAGGCCGCCAGGAGAGTCGACGTTAATTTCCAGCAGCTTATCGCCGACAATATCAAGCCCGGCGAGGTACATACCGTCTTCAATCAGTTTAGGGCCGACGATTTCGGCCAGACACAGCGCTTCGTCATCCGGTTCAGCCAGCTCAAAACTGCCGCCGGCGCTAAGGTTGCTGCGGGCGTCACCATTCTCATTGAAACGGCGGATGCAGGCATATTGACCGTCGACCTGCAAAGGCCGGCCGTTCAGTAGAAACAGGCGCAGATCGCCATCGGCTGCTCGTGGTAAATATTCCTGCACCAGCGCGTAACCGTCGCGCGTCACCGCGTCAATCATCTGATTCAGATTGGGTTTGTCATCCGGCCGCACGACGAACACGCCTTGCCCGCCTGAGCCTTGCAGCGGCTTGATCACTGCGCAGTCGCCGTGCTCTTCGATAAACTTTTTGATGCGTTGCGGATGCCTGGTTATACACGCTTCGGGTCTGACCTGT
Source organism: Pseudomonadales bacterium (assembly GCA_037969395.1). Classification (GTDB taxonomy): domain Bacteria; phylum Pseudomonadota; class Gammaproteobacteria; order Pseudomonadales; family JAUIET01; genus JBBKXJ01. Next base: position 6,317 of record JBBKXJ010000071.1, on the reverse strand, counting down.
TCTGGAAAATGCTGGAAATAGGTTTTATTCTGCGCGTCCGTCAGGTGCACGGGGTCGCTGAGAACAATCACGCCACTGAGCGCGGCGAGCTGCGCGAACAGCAGGCCGCTGGTAGGAGCCCAGGGTCGGGTGTTGACCTCTTCGGCAGGATCACTGCGTAACAACAAGACGTCCAGCGACTCCAGCGCGATCTGTTGACTGTTGGCAAGGTCACTTTGAATATCCTCAACCAAGGCGGCGTCATTAGCATAATTATTCAGGCGTGGTTTGCTGGCGATTGCATGCACGGCGCCACAGGGTTCGTAAATAAAGTCGCCAAGTCCGATCAGGGCAACTTCATGACCGCGGCGGATGGCATTACGCGCCAGACGAATCGTGGTGTAGCACGCTTGCTCGGTGCTGACATCATTGACGACAAAACCCAGTTTCATGGCACTTCCTCAAATGGCTGGAACACTTCCTCAGTGGGAAGTGTAATGAGCCGGGCAAGCCGTTGTTTGGCTTCGGGGTCGCTCAGGTGGCGCGGCAACAGGCGCGGCGGCAGCACATATTCCTGTGCTTGCAACGCATCGAGTATGGGCAGCTGGCGCAGCGCCAGCTTGCCGCGGTGCAGCGTATTCAAATCACCGCCCTGCCGCAGGTAATCCAGTAATTCATGTAAGCCACGCAGGTAGACAATATCCTTGGTAAGGCCGCCTCCCCGGCAGGCGCGCACGGCGACATCGAACGCGGGGTGTGCCGGTATGGCATGCTGTTCGTGCAGGCAGGCATAGATATCCGCAATCGAACGGTCAAGCAGTGCAAGCTGCGCGGCCACCACCCGTGCCGCCAGCTCCCGCAGCCGCTCGGCGCTGAGCTGGCCGGCGAGATACTCGGCCACGACGCCCAGACCTTCCTGCAGCGGGTCATAGTGGGCCAGGCCGCAGGCCAGCTGTTGCAGTGGCTGCTGGCGGCCATTGAACCAGGTGATAACGTGAGTGCCCACTTCGTGGGCTAGCAGTGCGGCAATGCGCCCGCGAGGCACCTGTATGGAGGCGGCGATATGCAACTGACCGTTGGCTACCATAAGTTCCGAGTTGAGATCTGCATCAACGCAGACCTGGGCGTCGAAGTCAGAGTTGATTGCCCGGTAGAAGGCCAGTTCCTGCTGTGCGGCCGCCAGTACCTCGGCGCAATCGGCGTTGTCAGTTGCAGGCTGTTCGCATGGTGTTTTATGCAGAATACGTTGTGCCAGCGCGAGCAACCAGGCAGTCGGCGAGCCGAACAGCTCGTCACTGATGCTGTGGAACCCGGGTGTATTGCGCAACCGGATCAGTTCAAGTTGGCGGTCCAGTTCGTGCTGTTTTTCCACCAGTAGCGCTTCCACTGCCGGCAACTCGATCGCGTTGATGGGCAATGCCAGCAGCTTCTTGCGCACCGCCATGGGGTCAAACTCAGGCGGGTGATATTCAAGTTCCGGAACGCTTTTATAACCGCTGTCACGGAATGTGCTCCACAGCTGATCGTTATGCCGCGGCGAAAGGTAGCGCAGCCAGTCGATCTGCACCGATAGCCGGCTTAACGCCGTATCGACCCGGGCGGCTACCGCCGGCAGCGGTCTTCCCCGTGGTGCCTGTGGTGTAGGCTTAGTCATCCGTGGCATTGCCCCATGAGTAACAGTGGACGCACCACTTTGACAGCGCGGCTCAAACCCACGCGCAGTTGTTCCAGCAAATGCAGGTCGACTATTCCACTCCACTCGTCCATAAACATCTTCTTGTATTCGAGAGTCAGAACACACAGCCGATCTTCGTAGTGGGCGTTAATCCATTTAGGAAAGTAGCCGCCATCCGGATAACGCACATTGAAGCGCACGTCAGTCCGCGCCGACCCCAGCGGTTGCTGCCGTAAAGCAGCGGCGAATTGCTGCACTAGCGGACGCCAGCGCTGCAAATTAATTTCGGTGATGCCAAGGTCGATGGTGGGATTTTCCGCCGCGGCGGCGGGCTCGCTGTCCGGTCCACCGCGGCGATGGTTGTAACTATGTACATCGAGTACTAAGACACAGTCGTTGCTGGCCAGTAGTTGATTCAACACGGCAGCCATGCGCGCGTAGAAGGCATCGTGCAGCGCCAGTGAGCGCTCCAGCACCGCTGTCGGTGGCCGCTCCTGCCAAAATCGAATGCCCCAGGTCTCCTCAGGGTCAAGTGTCAGCGCTCGCGCGCGAGGGCGATTCAGGTCCACCTCGAAGCGTGACTGCCGCACCAGTACGCAGGATTCCGCCACCGCCGCCAATAGATCGGTGAGTGGATCTTCATCGCGTCGGCGTTTGTCCTCATCGGCGGCCAGCAGGGGTAATAGCTCCCGTCGTATCTGGTGCCCCGCATGCACGGCAGTTGCTAATACAGGGCCATCGGCAATTCGCCAGTCACAGAACTCTGCTGGCAGTGCAGACTGCTGCCATGGGTCATTAAAATCAACGTGCGAATCAGTGACACTTTCCAACTGGACCAAGCGTGTATCCTCCCGATGCGCTGCAACGGCGCTCGCCTCATACCCGGCCTCGCAGGCCTAACGTAATACTTGTCAAGCCTACAAACACCGTTTGCTACGCATACCTCAGCTCTGTGAAGCGATGTTGCGCGTGAATTCGCTGAGCAGGAAACGTGCCAGCAAATTCGAAGCTAGGAGAGTGAGTTGCTGTGCGCTAAGGGTAGTGTGCTCAGGAGGATATTCTCTATAACAGTGTGGCAGTGTACCGAGCGGCGCGTTGTCTAAACCCTGACTAATCGCACATTGAGGTAGGCGCACCAGCGAGTTGTCGTTTAACCAGGATATCAGAGCTGTCTTGTTAACTGCCGGTAGGAGAATCGATCACGTCGGTAACTTATACCGATCATTGTAGAACTTACCTGTTAGCGGTAGCGCCGTCACATCCTTGCCACCGCCGTCGCTACCGAATGAACGCGGTCTGCATTCGCTGCCCGGTACGCTAACCAGTGGGTTGCGGCAATCGTAATTTGTTCTTATGGAGATACATTGGTGTTTCTGCGGAGGTAGCTCGCTACCGAACGTACTGTACGTGGACCGCGAGCTTGCGCTTATCGACTCAGCATTCCTCGCATTCGCACAGTTATACCAGCAGAAAAACGAGAGCGTCTGCTGTGCGAGCCAGACGCCGTGGCGGAATTATGTGGCTATCTGAGGCGGTTGCGGCGCAGCAACAGACCCATGCCAACGAACACAATGCCCACACCTGCGATCAGCGGTAACGGCGAGGCGGTTTCTGGCAGGCTATCGCGGTCTGAGCCGTCACCCATTGCCGCAAACTCGGATGTTTCCTCTGACGCAGACGCGACGTTTTGTTGTCTGGCCCGGTCTTGCATGGCGGTATTACTGGTGCGCGTGTTGCGCACGTTGTTTGCCTGCTTGCGGTCGCCAATCATTTCAAAACTCAGGATAACTTCGTCACCGGCGGACAGATCCGTTATTTCGAAGTCAGTGCCCATTGAGAAGGGCTCATAAACGCTGCCATCGATGTCGTATTCAACCGTCGTATCAGGCGGTACCGAGAATGTTTCTTCTTGCCCAATGCGCGATTGCATGTTGTCGCCGGCTTCAGTGATTTCAACCTTAATCTCATCCGAATCCGGCATGACTTCCAGGACTTCGGCGCGCACCTGATCATCTTCTAATAATGCCAGGGTGGGCGTAGACCAGACCAGCAGCAGCGCCAGCGTTGTAATTAATTTGTACATAGTATTCTCCTGATAAGTGCAACAAAGGTGTGAGACTTATATGCAAATAAGATACCACCAAATAGTCTGCCAGTTGATTGCGCGACAATGTCAGTCGCAGTTCACCTCAATGTGGAATGCAACGACTGATCTGTTGCGCTACAACGGCTAGCATTCTTCCGCCACCTCGCAAGCTGCGCCGGGAAGGGGTAGCGGCCGTTTGCACTCCTCTATAATAATCTGTGCTACGGCTTTGATCCTCTTATTGTTGTCTCTCGTTGCCAGCAGCAGTACCAGCTCGGCATTTATTTTTATGTTGTTGAAGCGATTGTTGAGTGCATGCTCGAGCGTAATTTGCGGCGTTAATGCTATTTTTAGTTCGCTTTTATTGTCCATCAGTTCTGCCTCGTTACCACTGTTTCAATTGCGCAAACCGTCGGTGTTAGTCGACCATGTAGATCGGCAATATTAATCGACTACGATCCTTGTCTGATATCAGCTACCTGTAATCCGCGTTAGTCTTCCGGTAGTGCAGCCATCGGTTCAGTACCATCGCGGCCTAATCACGCTGTTGCTGCGCCGCTGCGATGTTATCCGTTAGCTCAGCCTGCACGATATAACGACGCGGCGCATTGCCGACAAAGTAAAACGGATGGCAGGTGATCAGCGTAAGGGTGGTGGTGGAAGTGGGAGCCAGTACACTGACCTCGTCTGGCTCGACGATAAACAGCTTGTTGACGATAAATGTTCTAACGCCGGCTGTAGTATCCAGCGTGATCGCGTCACCTTGGCTTACGTCTTTCAATATTCTAAATGCACCGTCACGATGCGAAGAGAGCGCAATATTACCCTCGCCCGTTAGCGCCGTCGTGTCGCTAAGATGACCCGCACCTAAAGTCATCGCGGTTTCAGTAGTGCCGTTAAACACGGGGATAGTCGTGTCCAACTGCGGTATGCGCAGCACGGCCGCAATGGCAGGAGCGCCGTTCGTGGACAAACGCGCGAAAGCAGCGCGGCGCGCTGTGGCCCACAGCGACTGGTCATGCTTTATATCCGCCGCAGCAGGTGTTGGGGCTGCGGTTTCTACCGCGGCTGAAGCTACCTTGTCAGAATTCGGAGCGGCAGCGATCTGCGCCTGTTCGGCAATGCCAACATAGAGCATACGCGAGCCCACCGCGGTTGCCAGCGGTATAAAACACAGCGAAGCCAGAGTCCAGCAAATGTACTCTAGTGCGCGACTTTTACGCAGCGCGTTGCGGCGTAACCCTGCCACTCAATACTACCTTGTCAAAGTATTACGCCTCGGTAGTGCAGTTGCAGTCTGGGTGATTGCAGCCCTTGCCATCGCGGCACTCTTCGCTGCAGAATATTTTGCCATCCTTTTTAAGATGGTTTTCGTCATCTGCCACCGTACAATGACAGCCTTCGTGACCGCAGGTATAGGTACCATCAGAGTTCGCTGTAACCATGTTAGCCTCGCTGTTTAATGAGTTAGTGAGTTAGCTATGGGGTTAGGGGTGCGCCAGATAGCTGTTGCACCGACGCAACTGTTGCAGCAACATGCGTGCCATTCGGTCGCCAGCCCACCCGTAAATAAATGCAGATAAGCAATGCAGGTTGATCTATGTTGATAGTGACATCATTTTTGTTACCCACGTTGGGTGTACAGGCAGCAGGTGCTGCTGAGTCCGGTTCGAAGTCTGGCGAAAAATCGCTGATTGATGCGCCGGATTCGATGGCTGACGTAGCCCTGTCACTGCACAAAACCTTGCTCAGCATATGGGAATCGTTCATTCAGCATACGCCGTATCTGCTGGCCGGATTAGCAGTGCTGGTGCTCACCTGGTTGGTAGCGATGATACTGCGCCGGATCAGTGTCAGGGCTATGCGCCGCAGTCGTATGCGCTCTTCGTTGCAGGAGCTGTTCCAACGCCTGATAATCATACTGGTTTGGTGCGCAGGTCTATTGCTGGCCGCCATGTTCTGGTTTCCGGGATTGACGCCTACCACTGCGCTGGGCGGCCTGGGCTTGCTGTCGATAGCCGTTGGCTTTGCCTTTCAGGATATTTTTGAAAACTTCTTCGCCGGTGTGCTGCTGCTGTGGCAATTTCCGTTCGAGAGTGGTGACTTCATCGAATGTCAGGGCATTCTTGGCAAGGTAGAGGAGGTGACTATCAGAATGACCAAGCTGCGCTTAACCACAGGCGAGCTGGTACTGGTGCCAAATTCGGTATTGTTTAAAAATCCGGTCAACGTGCTGACCGGTCAAGGCCCACGGCGCATTGATATTATGACCGGCGTTGCCTACGGTGAAAATTTGGCCGCAGCCGTTGCTGTCATAGAAACTGCCGTCAAAAACTGCAGCAGCGTTTCGCAGCAAAATCCGGTGCAGGTTTTTCCGCAGGCGTTCGGCGCCAGCAGCATGGATATTGAAGTTGCCTGGTGGGCCGACCCAACCCCTCTGGATATTCGCCGCTCACGCGCCGAAGTCGTGATCGCTATTAAAGAGGCGCTGGACAACGCCGGCATCGAAATACCGTTCCCTTACCGTACGCTTACCTTTAGCGAGCCGCTACGCACGCGGATGGAGAATGCGGCGGC
>JBBKXJ010000070.1:0-77989 GCA_037969395.1 Pseudomonadales bacterium | reverse complement strand
GTTTGGCTATCGCCGATTGGCTTGGGCACGTCTTTATTGCGTGAGTTGTTAATGGCAGGTTCAATGGGTGTAATCACTAGCGGTACCGACAATGTCGGCTTGAACAGCGCGGTTAGTTCTTCGGAGTTTTGGTCATGATTCAGCCATTGAGCTACATCGTCGCTGTCCAGCATGACTGGCATACGATTGTGCAGCCATTCAAAACCCCGTGCCGCGTCGGTCGTCACGATACTGCACGAATAGATTTGCTCGCCGTCACGCTCCCATAAGTCCCACAAGCCGGCAAACGCCAGCGCGCTGTCCTGCTGCTCGATTAGATACGGCTGCTTGCCGCTTGCGGTCTTTTGCCATTCGATAAAACTACTGGCCGGTATAACCGCGCGTGTGCGCTTGAACGGCCCGCGAAAAGCCCGGCTTTTCGCCAGCGTTTCGCTGCGTGCATTGAACATGGCGTATTTCTGGCTGGGGCCGTCTGACCAGCTGGGCACCAGCCACCAGCGCATTTGCGTGAGTGCGCGTTTGCCGTCCAGTTCATGAATCACCGGCACGCGGTCGGTGGGTGCGATGTTATAGCGTGGCTCGGGTAGGGGACCGATATCAATGCCAAGCGACTTCAGCAACGCTTGCAGGTAGGCATCATCGGTTATGTTGAAGCGACCGCACATAGGCAGGTTTAAACTAGCAGAGTGGGAACGGGTTCGATTCCAAAAAATAGAGTCGGTATAACGTATTCATGATAATGGTAGCTACGGGTGGACTTGAACCACCGACCCCAGCATTATGAATGCTGTGCTCTAACCAGCTGAGCTACGTAGCCATTGCGTTTTGAACTCTTGGTGAGGGCGCGAATTCTCCGGTTTTGGCGCGGCAATGTCAAGATTGGCGGGTGATTTTGCCGATAAATTCGTGCGTCATACATTGAACCTGAAGTGCATGATGTCACCGTCTTGCACAATGTATTCTTTACCTTCCAGTCGCCACTTGCCGGCATTTTTGGCGCCTTGCTCGCCGCCCAGCTCTACAAAGTCGTCATAGGCGATAACTTCAGCGCGGATAAAGCCTTTTTCAAAATCGGTATGGATTTTTGCAGCAGATTGCGGTGCGGTGGCACCTATCGGGATCGTCCAGGCGCGCACTTCTTTTTCGCCGGCGGTGAAGTAGGTTTGCAAATCCAGCAAGCCATACCCCGCGCGTATCACGCGATCGAGGCCGGGTTCTTGCATGCCGAGTTCGGCAAGAAATTCGGCTTTGTCAGCGGCGTCCAATTCGGCAATTTCGGCTTCTATCTTGTTACAGATTACTACCACAGCCGCGTTTTCTTTTTCTGCAATCGCCTGCACGGCCAGTAGGTGCGGGTTGTTATCGAAACCGTCTTCATCGACGTTGGCGATGTACATGGTGGGCTTTAAAGTGAGCAAATTGAAGTCGCGCAATAACAGCAGTTCGTCTTCTGCAAGGCCGAAAGTGCGCACCGGCTGTGCGGAGTTCAAATGCGGCAGAATTTTTTCCAGCAGAGCTTTGGTTTTAACTGCGTCTTTATCGCCACCTTTCGCTACCCGCACCAGCCGCTGTATCGCTTTTTCTACTGCTTCAAGATCGGCCAGCGCCAATTCGGTATTTATGACTTCTATATCGTCGGCTGGGTTGACCTTGTCATTTACGTGCACGATGTTTTCGTCGTCAAAACAGCGTACTACGTGAGCTATCGCGTCGGTTTCGCGAATATTGCCGAGAAATTGGTTGCCCAGCCCCTCGCCCCTGGAGGCACCCGCGACTAAGCCGGCAATATCGACAAATTCCATACTGGTAGGCACCACGCGCTGTGGCTTGACGATTTTCTCCAGCGCGTCCAGACGTGTGTCCGGCATGGGGACCACGCCTGAATTTGGTTCGATGGTGCAGAACGGAAAATTTTCGGCGCCGATTCCGGCGGCGGTTAACGCATTAAACAACGTCGATTTGCCGACGTTAGGCAGTCCGACGATGCCGCAGTTAAAACCCATAGTGATGTTCCAGTGTTATTCGCCGGCTGCCGGTTTAACGCTATGCAGTTGCATTTGAGCGCGCTGCCATTGGTCTGCTGCAACTAGCGGTAGTGCGTCCAGCGAGTCGTCCAGGCTGGCTTCAATAAGCCTCAATTCGCTGGCCGACGGTTTGCCGAGCACATAGTTTGTTACCTGGCTGGCGTGACCGGGGTGGCCAATGCCAATGCGCAGGCGCATAAAGTCTTTATTGTTGCCCAGGGCGCTGATGGTATCGCGCAAGCCGTTGTGGCCACCGTGACCGCCGCCACGCTTCAGGCGGGCAGTGCCAGGCTGCAGGTCCAGTTCGTCGTGGGCGACCAGAATGTCGGCCGGCGCAATTTTGTAAAAATTGGCCAGTGCCGCCACGGCCTGGCCGCTGCGGTTCATATAAGTCGTTGGAATGAGTAGATGCACCGCGTGGTTGTCGATAAGTGCTTTGCCGCTCAAGCCAAAGAATTTTTTATCGGCAGCGAGCGTGCAGGCGTAGCGCCGGGCCAGCTGGTCAACCAGCCAGGCGCCGGCGTTATGCCGTGTGTGCGCATGCTCCGGGCCTGGATTTCCCAGCCCCACAATCAATTGCACGCTGTTCTCTCGCAAGGTGGTTTAAGAGTCGTCCTCGTCGCCGGCAGTTTCGCCTTTATCGTCTTCGGATTTATCTTCCTCACCTTCTTCCACGTCTTCTGCCGGCTCTTCTTCCTCTTGTACAACTTTAGGCAGGGCACAGCTGGCAACGAACAAATCGTTCGGTTCAACGGCTGACAGCGCGACACTTTCCGAGCCTTCAGGCAATTTGAGGTCGGATAGGTGAATGTTGTCGCCGATGTCAACCTCGGCCATATCGACTTCGACGAATTCCGGTAAGTTCCTCGGTAGGCAGATAATCTCTATATCAGTCTCGATATGTGAAATAACACCACCGTGTAACTTAACGCCGACGCAACTGTCCTCGTTGGTGAAGTGTAGCGGTACATTGACTGTAATTTTCTGACCTTTCACTATGCGTACAAAATCGGCATGCATGAGGAGTGGCTTGGCCGGATGCCGCTGCAGATCTTTGATGATGACATCTTCAGCCGTGCCTTCGATATCCAGCGACACAATGTGTGAATAGAACGCCTCGTTTTCCAGCGCCTTGGCAAAATCTTTGTGGCTTAGGCTAATCGGCTGTGGTGGCTTACCGCCGCCGTAAACGATAGCTGGCACCAGATTGTGCAGGCGGCGCAGGCGGCGGCTCGCACCTTTCCCTGCGTCAGTGCGCATTTGCGCGTGTAATAAAAACTCATTTGACATTGTCGTGATTCCTTGATTAACGGCGTTTGTTCTGCGACCAAACAACTACCGGGTGGGTTTAGGGTTTATTGAGTAACTTACCGTTTCGTAAAGACTTAGCCCTTAGCGAAAAATAAACGCGTTTAATGAATAGCTGCGCGCCTAGTGAAACATCGCGCTTATGGACTCTTCGTTGCTGACGCGGCGAATCGATTCGGCCAACACTTCAGAAATGGAAAGCTGGCGTATACGTTTGCAGCTGGCCATTTCACCGTTCATTGGAATGGTGTCGGTGACGACCAGCTCGTCCAGCTGTGATTCGTTGATATTCTTGATGGCCTTACCCGACAGCACCGGATGAGTGCAGTATGCTAATACACGCGCTGCGCCATGTTCTTTCAACGCAGTGGAGGCAGCACACAGCGTGCCGGCAGTATCGACCATGTCGTCTACCAAAATACAGGTGCGGTCGGTGACGTCGCCAATAATGTTCATGACCTGCGCTTCGTTGGCCTGAGGGCGGCGTTTATCGATGATGGCAAGGCCACAGTCGTTGAGCTGTTTGGCCACTGCGCGGGCGCGCACTACGCCGCCAATGTCGGGCGATACTACCATCACGTTGTCGTAACGTTGGCGTTGAATGTCATCTACTAAAACTGGCGAGCCGTAAATATTGTCTACCGGCGCGTCGAAAAAGCCCTGTATCTGCTCGGCGTGCAGGTCAACGGTCATCACACGGTCTACACCAACGCTAATGATCATGTCGGCGCAGACTTTGGCGCTGATGGGCACACGTGCCGAGCGCACGCGACGGTCCTGGCGGGAATAGCCGAAGTAGGGCACCACGGCGGTGATACGACCGGCCGACGCCCGCCGCAGCGCGTCGCACATCAAGACCAATTCCATCAGGTTTGTGTTGGTAGGCGCGCACGTTGGCTGAATGACAAATGCGTCCTTGCCACGCACGTTTTCATTGAGTTCGACGTTGATTTCACCATCGCTGAACTGGGTGACGGTCGCGTTGCCCAATGGCAGGCCCAGCCGACGCACTACTTTCTCAGCCAGGTCAGGGTTGGCATTACCACTAAAGATCATCAGATTAGGCATGCTTGTGGAGACCCTATGGTAAGTGCGGACACTACACTAGCTTGGTGAAATGGCTGGGGCGGCAGGATTCGAACCTACGAATGCTGGGATCAAAACCCAGTGCCTTACCACTTGGCGACGCCCCAATAAAACAGTTGTACTACTTATATTCCGACAGTTTTGAATGTGTGGGTGAAACATTCAAACCTCTTGCAACATAACCTTGCCAGTGCGCGGGTAGCCGTTCCAGCACCCGTGTCGCTGCACTTTTATTTTCAAACTCAGCAAACACGCAGGCTCCGGTTCCGGTTAAGCGAGCCGAAGAGAACTCATCCAACCACTGCATTGCCGCTGTTACCTGCGGGTAGAGCTGCTGAACAACCGCCAGGCAATCGTTTCGACACTCGTTTGGCTGACCAAGAAAGCGCGCTATTTTGATGGGAGTCGTGTGGCGTGTCAATTGCTCATGGCAAAAAATCTCTGCTGTTGCAATTGAGCAATCGGGCTTGATGATCAAATAGCAGGGCTGAACTGGCTCAATTGGCGTTAAGCGGTCGCCGATGCCTTCCGCCCAGGCGGCGTGGCCGTGCACAAATACGGGTATATCTGCCCCCAGATCAGCACCGATGTTTGCCAGCGCAAGCAGATTAAGTCCCGCTTCCCATAACTGGTTGAGTGCGAGCAGGGTAGTGGCAGCATCGGAGCTGCCGCCGCCCAGCCCCGCGCCCATCGGGATATTTTTTTGTAGCGTGATTGCAGCACCGGCGTTTATGCCGGCGGCTTGCTGCAGTTCGCGGGCGGCTCTATGCACCAGATTATCTGAAGCAATGACATCGCCGCAATCGCCGCTAAGCACTATCTCGGCAGTTGCCCTGCGGTCGAACGACAGCTGATCGCACAGGTCCACGAATTGAAACGCCGTTTGCAGTTCATGGTAGCCGTCGGCGCGGCGGCCGACGATATGTAAAAACAGATTAAGTTTGGCGGGTGCCGGCAGGGTCAGGCTCATGTTGAAGGTTTTATCTGCCAGTCCTTAATAATCAGCGTGACTTGTAGATCTGCATGTTGCAGTCGTAGTTTGCTCGGTAGCGTATAGTTGGCAAACTGCTGGTAGCGCAGGTATTCAATACGCCAACCGTCTTGTTCCAGTACGCTCAGGTGGCCGTCGGCGTTGCTCTGCCGATCAATCGGTGCCGCTGCTGGCAAACCTCGTATCCAGTAATAAATATGCTCAATCGGCACCGACCAGCCAAGCCGTTGCTGCAATAGCTGCGAAGCATCGCTTGCGTGTTGATCAACTTGCCCGGCCTGGCGCACAGTCACACGGTCATCGTTGCCGATGATCTGCAGGCTGCCACTGCCCAGCGCGCCGCTGAGTCGAATAGTGTAAGCGCCGCTGAGTTGCTGCCAGTTGAGCATGGCGCTGAGCGATTCAGACGCGGTGCGAATGCCAATTTTGCCACGAATATGCCACTGCTTAATATCTGCAGCGGCGCTGTGGCCATCGATTGTACTGGTTTGAGTGGCGCAGGAGGAAAGCAGAAAGCCGAGCGCGGCAGCGATTAATAAACTGCCTGACCGCCGCTTACGGCTGACCAAAACGCTCAACAATATCTTGCATAATCGGGCTGTCGGGCTGCTTGTTTAGTGCCTCTCGCCATACGGCTTTGGCTTCGTTTTGCTGGCCTGCTGCCCACAGCACTTCGCCAAGATGCGCCGCGACTTCAGGATCTGGAAACAGTTTGTGCGCGCGTTTCAAATACGTTAGCGCTTCCTCTATATTGCCGCGCCGAAACTGGTTCCAGCCCATGCTGTCCATAATTGCCGGGTCATTGGGGTTGATTTCCAGCGCGCGCTCGATTAGTTCATACGCCTCGTTGTAGCGTTTGGTGTGTACAGTCAGCGTGTAGCCAAGCGCGTTTAGTGCGGTGGAGTTATCCGGGTCCAGTTCCAGCATTTGTCGCAGGTCACTTTCCATGGCGACAAGATCGAGACGCTTCTCATTGAGCATTGAGCGCGCATAGAGCAGATTAGACTCTTCCGGGTTCACAACCAGCGCATCGCTAAGCAGTTCGTGGCTGCGGTCCAGTGAACCCGATCGGGTCAAGGTGTCAGCCGCTAACAGCAGTAGATCAATTGCATATTCAGAATGCTGTTCGCCCAGCGCCTGTAAGTTCTTTACCACCTCCTCCAGGTCGCCGGCATCGGTCTTGAGTTGGGCGCTGCGGGCCATTGCCTGCAAAAATACTTTGCTGGGTTCCACCTGGTCGTACTGCGCCAGCGCCGCGTCGATGTTACCCGACTCTTCTTCAACCAGGCCGAGGTAATAATGTGCGGCCGCCGCCTGTTTGTTGCCGACGGTCAGCTTCTTCAGTTCGCCACGTGCCAGGTCGAGTTGTTGATTTTCGCGGTATACCAGTGCCAGCGTAAACCGCAGCTCTTCATCTTCGGGATGCTGCTCTACCAACATTTCGAATTGCTGCTGCGCTTTTGCCAGGTCAGTTTTGGTCAACAAGCGCGCATATAAAAGGCGCAGGCTTTTGTTGTTAGGTTGGTCTTTTAGCTTCGCCTCAAGCCGTTTAAAGGCTTTGTCGGGCTGATCGAGCAACTGCAGTATGCGTGCCTCGCTGGCGATGGCGCTAATGTTGTCGGGCTCGATATCAAGTGTTTTTTGTACCGAGTCCAGCGCGTCGGTTAGCTTGCCAAGCTGTTGTTGTAACATGGCAGTGCCGATGAGCAGATCAGCATCGCCCTTGCGCTCTTCAGCCAATGTCTTGTATTCGGCCAGCAGCGCTTTTTGCTTGGCGCGGGTCGCGGTGGCGGCCAGCCTGGCGAGCGCGGTGAAATTGGTTTTGCCGTTTAGCTGCATGGAACGCGTCATTTTCAGCATTGCGTTGTCGAGCTTTAGCGCACGCGCTTCGTGAATTGCCGCCGAATATTGCGCCTGAGCGTCGTTGGGCTGGGTGTCGGCCCAGATGTTTGCGGTTTTCAGAGCAACATTCTCGGCTTGCAGCAATTCTGCCAGCATGGTCGCATGGCGCGCTACGCCGGCATCTTTGGTGTTCAGCGCTTCGTTGACATAATTGCGCAGCGCGATATCAAATTGGTTGCGCTGTGCGGCAAGGTCAGCCACTAACAGCGCATACAAGGTCTGCAGCGGTATTGGTTTGTAGATTTTCTCTGCTTTCACAACCACTGGTTGCAGCACCTCGGGCGCCACGCCAGCCTGCTCAGGAGTCCCGGGCTGCGAAGCGCAGGCAGCAAGCATGAGGGCAGACAGCACCGCTGCGCAGCGAGTTAACGTGCTCAAACCGGGTGCGGCAGATCGTTGAGTGACTCGTAAGGGCATAGGCATTAACGGTTTGGAAAACATAAGATTACTCGTTCTGGGCAACGACATGATAAACATATCATGACTAGCCAGACTGGTTAGAGCGTAGAAAAGCAGATTTTATCCATTAATTATAGGATGTATAGCGGCAATGTTTGCAATAATTAACAGGAATGTGGGTCACGCTGTTGCTGTCGACATCCTCTGCCCACCAAAAGTCGTACGTGCCGCTGGTGGGTTTTTGGGCAGAACTTGCTAGAATGTGTGGCCTTGTAAGCATCTATTCGCTTTTCGGCGATCTTAACTGTTCGAGACACTGCACATGGCGTTGATCGCCTTTGGCTTGAATCACACTACGGCGACTCTGAGTTTGCGTGAGCGCGTGTCGATTGTGCCCGAGCGCCTCGCGCAGTTGCTGGCAGCCTGCGTGAGCGAACTGTGTCTGCGTGAGGCGGTGGTGCTGTCGACCTGTAACCGCACCGAATTCTATGGTTTTGCGGACGATCCTGAAAACACCACGCATTTGATTGGTAAATGGCTGCAGGCGCAACAGGGCGCACCGGCCGATGAGCTGTGGCGGGCGTGCTACTGCCACGTTGACAACGCCGCATTGCAGCATATGATTCGCGTCAGCTGCGGGCTTGATTCCATGGTGATTGGCGAACCGCAAATATTGGGCCAAATGAAAACCGCGTATGCGCAGGCACAGGAGAATTCAGCAGTAGGACGCGAGTTGGCGCGCGTATTTGAGCAGGTATTTGCAGTCGCTAAGCAGGTGCGCACGCAAACCGCTATTGGCGCTAACCCTGTTTCGGTCGCATCGGCCGCTGTGCGTCTGGCGCAACATATTTTTTCCGATTTGGGGCAAACACAGGCCTTGCTAATTGGCGCCGGCGACACCATTGCCTTAACCGCTCGCCACCTGCGGCGGCACAACCAGACCGGTATTGTGGTGGCGAATCGCACGCTGGCCCGCGCCGAGGTGCTGGCGAATGAGCTGGGGGCGAAAGCGGTGGTGCTGACGGATATTCCGGCCCAGTTAGTACATGCTGATATCGTCATCTCGTCTACCGCCAGCCAGCTGCCGATTCTCGGCAAGGGCATGGTCGAGCAGGCCTTACGCGCCCGCAAAGGACGCCCTATTTTTATGGTCGACCTGGCGGTGCCGCGCGACATAGAGGTGCAGGTTGGCGACCTCGACAACGTGTACCTGTATAGTGTCGACGATCTGCGCGATATCATCGACGACAACGTCAAAAGCCGCACCACTGAAGCGCAAAAAGCCGACGCATTGATCGCTCATGCGGTTGAGGAGTTTGGCCGCCAGCAGCGGTCGCTGGGTGCGGTGGGCAGTGTCAGAGCGTTTCGCAAAAAAGCAGCGTTAGTGCGTGATGCGGAACTGAGCAAAGCAAAATCTGCGTTGCAAAATGGCCAGCCGGTAGAGGACGTAATCTACGGTTTGGCGCACGCGCTGACGAACAAGTTAATCCATACTCCCAGCGTGCAAATGAAGAAGGCCTGCGAGCGCGGCGAAATTGACAAACTTGCCTGGTCGCAGGAATTGCTCGATTTCTCAGCCGAAGACCTGGAAGCCAAAGAGCGCAAATGAAACCCTCTATTTCGCAAAAACTGAATATCCTCGTTGACCGTTACGAAGAACTCGGCGCCTTGCTGAGCGACAGCGAAGTGATTAGCGACCAAAATCGCTTTCGCGCCTTGTCGCAGGAGTACGCCGAGATCGAGCCGGTGGTGCAGTGCTTTCAGCGCTACCAAACTGTTAG
This sequence comes from Pseudomonadales bacterium, assembly GCA_037969395.1. Classification (GTDB taxonomy): domain Bacteria; phylum Pseudomonadota; class Gammaproteobacteria; order Pseudomonadales; family JAUIET01; genus JBBKXJ01. The sequence continues at coordinate 68,498 of JBBKXJ010000070.1, read as the reverse complement.
TAACGACGCCCAGGAAGCGCACAGCCTGCTGCAGGACGGCGACCCTGACATGCGCGACATGGCGCAGGAAGAATTGACCACAGCCGAGCATGAGCTGGAGCGGCTCGAAGCCAGCCTGCAAACGCTGTTGCTGCCGAAAGATCCTAACGACCGCAATAACGTGTTTTTGGAAATTCGCGCCGGCACAGGCGGCGACGAGGCGGCTATTTTCGCCGGCGATTTATTTCGCATGTACAGCCGCTTTGCGGAGGCAACGGGTTGGCGGGTGGAGATTATTAGCGAGCGCGCCGGCGAACACGGCGGCTATAAAGAAATTATCAGTCGCATCAGCGGCACTGACGTGTATGCGCGTTTGAAGTTTGAGTCCGGTGCGCATCGCGTGCAGCGCGTTCCCGAGACTGAGTCGCAGGGTCGCATTCACACTTCGGCCTGTACGGTGGCGATTTTGCCCGAAGTTGCCGAGCTGGAGACGATTGAAATCAACAAAGCAGACTTACGCGTTGATACCTATCGCGCTTCGGGCGCCGGTGGTCAGCATGTTAACAAAACTGATTCTGCCATTCGGCTGACCCATCTGCCCACCGGCATCGTGGTTGAGTGCCAGGACGAGCGCTCGCAGCACAAAAATCGCGCCCGGGCGATGTCGCTGCTGGGCGCGCGGCTGCAGGACGCCGCGCAAAATAAACAAGACCAGCAGCAGGCCGACGAGCGTCGCAACCTGGTGGGCAGCGGTGACCGTTCGGAGCGCATCCGTACCTACAATTATCCGCAGGGTCGCATCACCGATCATCGCATTAACCTCACGCTGTATAAACTGGCAGAAATTGTGGAAGGCGATTTGGATGCCGTGATTCAGCCGCTGGTGCAGGAACATCAAACCGACCAACTGGCAGCGCTGGCGGAGTAAGCGGCTGGATATTTCCTCTGCCCTTGCTGCGGGTGAAGCACGCCTGACCGGCAGTGACAGTGCGCGGCTAGACGTCGAATTGTTGCTGTGCCACTGCTTGCAAAAACCGCGCAGTTTTCTCTATACCTGGCCGCAAGCAGACCTTCACAACACCATTAGCGACCACTTTCATGCGCTGCTAGCGCGCAGAGCCTGCGGCGAACCGATTGCCTATATCCTCCGCAAGCAAATGTTTTGGTCGCTGGAGCTGGCGATCAGTCCGGCCGTACTGATCCCGCGGCCAGACACCGAAACGCTGATTGAAACGGCGCTGGCGCTTGACCTGCCGCCGTGCGCAAGAGTGCTGGATTTAGGCACCGGCTCGGGTGCAATCGCCCTGGCGCTGGCACACGAGCGGCCCGACTGGCAGTTTACCGCCACCGACAACTCGGCTAGCGCACTACAAATCGCCAAACAAAACCAGCGCCAGTTGAGTTTGACCAACGTCACTCTGTTACACAGTGACTGGTTTACCGCTTTGAGCGGCGAGCGTTTCGATCTGATCATTAGCAATCCGCCCTATATTGCCGAGCATGACGTGCATCTCGCGCAAGGCGACCTTCGCTTTGAACCGCGAACGGCGTTAACGGCTGGCGCTGATGGGCAGGACGCTATTCGTCATATTGTTGCGAACGCCGGCGCTTATCTCACTGAGCAGGGCAGTTTGCTGCTAGAGCACGGCTTCGATCAGGCCGAGGCGGTGCAGCAATTGCTCAAGCAGCACAGCTTTACCGGCGTGGAGTCAGTGCAGGATTTAGCCGGGCATGCGCGAGTCACACTGGGAACGAACGGGAAATCGCCATGAACGACGAACAACTGCTGCGCTACAGTCGCCATATTATGCTACCCGAGATCGATGTGGCCGGCCAGCAGGCACTGCTCGACGCGCACGTGCTAATTGTTGGCCTCGGCGGTCTGGGCTGCCCGGCGGCTCTATACCTGGCAGCCGCCGGCGTCGGCACGCTGACGCTGGTCGATCTCGATGCAGTGGAACTGAGTAATCTACAGCGCCAGATCGCCCATACGACGGCCGACATAGGCAAGTCCAAAGTCGAGTCGGTGGCCGAGTCGGTGCGGGCGTTAAACCCCGACGTGGTGGTACACGCACGGGTTGAAAAGCTCGATGCGCGTAACTGCATGCCATTAGTGCAGGCTGCCGACCTGGTGGTAGACGGCAACGATAATTTTTCGATTCGCTTCGCGCTCAACCAGGCCTGCGTAACGTTGCAGAAGCCGTTGGTATCTGCGGCAGCTATTCGCGGCGAAGCGCAACTGGCGGTGTTTAATGTGACGCCAGACAGTCCCTGTTATCGCTGTTTATACCATGACGACGTAAACGACGATAATTTAAGCTGTGCGCAAAGCGGCGTAATCGCACCGCTGGTAGGTATTGTGGGTGCTATGCAGGCGTTGGAGGCGTTGAAAATCATTGTCGGTTTCGGTGTCAGCCTTAACGGCTATTTGCTAACGTTTGACGCCATACAAATGCAGTGGCAGAAGCTACGTTTACGCAAAGATCCTGCGTGCCCGTGCTGCGGTTCGCGCTAGCGCAGCGTCAATCGCTCGTTATGGCACCCGGCTGAGGAACTATTTTTAGCGAGTACTCGCTGGCGGGGTCTGTGGCGAGAAAAACGTACCAACTTTGCTCTTCCCCCGCCGCGCCGCGCAGTAAGATGTGGCCGCTGTAGGGTTGCAGCAGTTCGTGAACTCGCTTGATCTGAGACAGCAGCGCCTCGTCTTGCGGTAGCTCAGCGCTAAGCGATTGGTTTTCTATCACGTCGGCGTTGCTGCGCGCGCTGCTATGCAAGCTCACCACAACAAAATCGCCCCTCACGTGGGCATAGCAGTAAGCGCATTCGTGGTCTTGTTGCGTCACCGAGCGCAGACACACCGACAGATGCCCGCTGGCGTCAAAGCTTTGTTGCGCCACTCTGAACAGCTGAATAAAGGCATTTTGCAAGCGCAGCGAATCGATTTCCTGCACCTGCAGGTTGGGCTGCAAATCACTGGTGATCTGCAGGTGCTGGCCAATGGTATTGCGCAGCAACTCGACAATCCCGCTCACAAACAGCGTTAGATCGGCGGCGCGGGTTGCAGCGCTGCTGGCATCGGTAGTTTGATACGCCATCATCTGCGTGACCAGCTCGCGCGCGCGTTGGCTGGAATTCATCACAGCACTCAGATAGCTGGTAATCTCGCTGCCTGGCTCGCCAGTTGAGTTATCCAACGCCAGGCGCGTGTGCTCGGTCAGGTTGACTAACACGTCGTTAAAGTCGCGCGCTATATCGCCGACCAAATCGTCAATCGACTCGGGCTGCGCAGCGGCCTGCCGCCGGGATGGATCGCCTGCCATTGGCTTCGTTTTGTCTGCGCCGGTGGCAAGGGGCAGGGCGAGCGTAACAATACTTTGCGTTGCCAGATTTGTTCCATTAAGTGGAATTTTAATAACGCGAAATGGCTGCATTTCGCAATCGTTGGGCAATGCGATATCACTCTGCTGCGCGATGCCCTCGGTCAGTAATTTTTGGTCGAGATGCTGCAACTGCTGCGCGATTTCTGCCGCGAATAGTTCGCCATCGGTTTTGCCGATGACAGCTTCCGCAGCTTGCTGTAAACGCTGTGTGCAGGCGGTATTTACTTGCTCATAGCGACCGTCGGCATTGCTGATGGCGGCCATAAACGGGGCGCGCTGCAGCATTTCATTGAGTAAATCCGGCGTGCTGCTGTGTATACCGGCTGCTGTAAGCGCCGCAGTATGATTACCATTGCCATTGATATCGCGCGCCAGCCAGAGCACCTGTCGAGGCGCGTTCACTTCGGCACGCAGTAGCGCGATTTTGACATGTAGGCGAATCTGGTTTTCCGGTATATCGAGTGTATAAACCGCAGTTTGTGTTTTACCGGTATTCAATGCTTTGCGAATACCAGCGTTGCATTGTTCGCGTTCATCCGGCGCTAGCATTGCTGTGATTGGCTGGCCGGGAAGCGTGTTGCTATCGATATTTAACTGCTGCCAGTCTCCTGCTATGACCTGGTTCACCGCGCCGCTTTCGTCCACCACGGCGCACAGATCGGGTAGTGATTTTGCAATATGCCACCAGATTTTTTCGTCATAGCGCCGCTTGGCAGCCAGCTGTACGCGTTCGCTTATGTCATGTATTGCAACCAGCAAATCCCCGCCCTGAAGCTGTTGAATAACTATTTCGCGCCAGCTGGCGGTGGCATCGTCAGCAAGACGCATGACTCGATGAGTTTGTGCTGTGGGGTTAGTACGCATCTGGCGCAGTGCATCCCGCAGGTTAAAATTCTCGAAATTTACGGCGTCGTTTCTCAGCCGCTGGCCGATCAGTTGCTGCGCTTTGAGTTGGGTGGATTCAGCCGCCGCACGATTGATGCGCCGGTAGATAAAGTCATCATCCGCGACGCCAAAGATAATAATACCCACCGGGATTTCAGCGAGGATAGAGTCAGCCTGCGTGGCTAATCCAGCATTGTGTTCGGTCGCAAGGTTAACGCCGGCGGCCGGCGACGCTGGCGCTGGCTTTGCTTCTGTTGCTGGATTTACTAAACGGGCCGGTTGATCGCCGTCGTTGAACAGCTGCTGTAGCATGCTGTTTAGCGTCACGAGAGAGATATTATCTTTTTGCAACCAGTAGTTGACGCCGGCTCGCCCTGCCGCAACAAACTGCTGCGGCGATCGTGCGTCTGCCAATGTTGTTCCGAGCACCACGATGTGCGCGTGCGGCTGATAACACTTAGCCACTTCAATGATTTGGCTTAAATTCAGGTGGGCGTAGTCATCCGCCACCAGCACCAGGTCGTGCAGATCGCTCGACGTTGGAAAAATTCCCGCGTCGGACAGATGCACCGTGGTGTCAAGGTGCCAGCCGGGCAACGCGGACAGCAGCTCGCGCAACTGCGTAGCGGCAACCAGGCTATTCTCCAGCAGCAGCACAGATCGTGTTGCTGTTAGTTTGCTTTCGGGCATGCTGATCCTGCATTTTGCGACAAATTGGCCGGCTGTGCGCCGCGCTCAACAGCGGCGATGAATACCCGGCACCACTTATGCTCAGGCCTAACGAATTGGTTGGTTGCCGCGGGGGCGCAGGCAGTCACTACATGTTTTAAAAAGCGGTCGAACGTTACCGTCTATATTCTCAGTTTCATCAGATCTGGCTTGGCAATATTTTGACACCTGCCTGGCGTCAGGCTATATCGTATTGATATAAATAATAAAAACAATAGCAATTAGGTATTAATACGTAACTGTCAGGAAGGCGCTTAAGATCGCGGGCAACTTTGCTGTGCTTTTCCAGTTACATATCACAACCTGTACGCGTCACGCTTAGCGGTCTGCTATTCGCTGCCATCGAGTTGCCACCAACAATAAGGATAATGCAATGCATAAATTTACCGCCAAATATAATCGGCGGTGGCCGCTACGTTAGTCTCGATTATTGGCTCGCTCGCGCATTTATCCTGCCGCGACTGTACGGCGATGCGGCATCTACCACGCTGATGGCGCGCTAAACCCTTGGTTTTAGCGGGATAGATCGGCATAATGCGCCACGCACCAACGCGCGCCAATCCTAGTCAATACCAATGAAGTTACTTTCCAAACTCCGCAGTCGATTATTAGACGGACCACAAGCAGCTGCCGAACCGACCCAAAAGCAGTCGGCAGCGCCAGCCAAGCCGGCTAAGAAAAGAGAGCGCAACACGGCCGAGCGCGAAAAAGCCAAGCGCGATAAAGCCGAGCGCGATAAAGCCGAGCGCGAACAATCTGGGCGCGAACAATCTGGGCGCGAACAATCCGGGCGTAAAAAAACCGAGCGCAAAAAATCTGTGCATGAGAACGAGCCGGCTAAACCTGCCTGGTCTATTGATCAGTTTGAGGTGCCGCCCGAAGCGGGTAAAGTGCGGTTTCACGACTTTGATTTGCCGCTGCAGCTTATGCAAGGTATTGCTGATCTGGGCTTTCACTACTGTTCACCCATTCAAGCGCAAATCCTGCCGCATACGCTGGCCGCACGTGATGCCATTGGTAAGGCGCAAACCGGTACCGGCAAAACAGCAGCGTTTCTGGTCACGCTGATCAATCAACTGGTTAATCATCCGCTGGATGAGGAACGCTACGTCGGCGAGCCGCGGGCGCTGGTGCTGGCACCGACGCGTGAGTTGGCGGTGCAAATAGGCAGCGATTCGCACGCGCTGTGCCGTCATCTCGATTTAAAGACCACCGTATTGATCGGCGGTGCGGATATGGACAAGCAAATTAATAGCCTGCGTCGGGAGGTAGTCGACATTCTCGTGGTCACGCCCGGCCGGCTTATCGATTTTATCGACCGGGGCGAGGTGCGGTTGGACATGATCGAAATTTTGGTCATCGACGAAGCTGACCGTATGCTGGATATGGGCTTTATTCCGCAGGTGCGGCGCATTATCAGCAAAACCCCGCATAAATCTCATCGTCAAACGTTGTTGTTCAGCGCTACCTTTGACCCCGATATTCTCAACCTGGCTGACCGCTGGACCGACAATCCGATCAAGATTGAGATCGAGCCGGAAAACGTGGCCGCTGACGCAGTTACGCAGCGCGTTTATCTTGTGAGTGAACGAGAGAAGTTCTCCGTGTTACGTAACATTCTGCGGACTGAAGACGTGACCAGCGCGCTGGTGTTCGCCAACCGCCGCGACCAGGTGAGAAGGCTGCATGAACGTTTGCAAAAATCGAAGATAGAGTGTGGAATTTTGTCGGGTGAAGTACCGCAGGGAAAACGCACTCGCACACTGGAGCGGTTTAAGTCTGGCGAATTGAAGGTTCTGGTGGCTACCGACGTTGCCGGCCGCGGTATTCATGTGGAAGGTATCAGCCATGTGATTAACTATAATCTGCCGGAAGACCCCGAAGACTATGTGCATCGCATTGGCCGCACCGGCCGGGCGGGAGCGAAGGGCACTTCGATCAGCCTGGCCTGTGAAACTGACTCTTTTATGCTGCCCGAGATTGAAAGGCTGTTAGGGCGCACGCTCGATTGCGAACAGCCGCCAGCCGAACTTCTGTAGGGTGTAATTCAGCGGATTCTTCAGTGAGTTGGTAGATTACGTTAGCCTTTGGCCATCCTGCGACGATCTGACGGGTCGCAGGCGCTCGCACCACAGCAGTGTGGCACCACAAATTGCTGACGGGATTACGAACAGGTTGACGCCTGGAATCATAGTAGCCCCCAATACCGCCGCCCCGAAACCGAGACTAAGCAGTCGCTGGCCGGCAAGAATCCGCCGGAAGCTTTTGAACCGGATGCGGTTATTGTCGGCAGGATAGTCGCCGTATTGAATCGCCATCATCCACGCGCCCCAGCATAGCCATAACACGGGGCTGACAATATTAATGGTGGGAATTAGCGTTAGAATCCAGATCAGCAGCGCCACCGGCAAAATATACAGCAGCTTCGACAGCTCACGCGCCAACGACCTGGGCACGCTGGCAACGGTTCCCCACACGCTTTCGTTGGCACTAGGCGGCCGCCGCTGCGTCACACTCTCTTCAACTTTCTCCGCCAGCAACCCATTGAAGGGGGAGGCAATTAAATTGGCAACAATGGTGAAGGTGAACACTACGATAATGATCAACAGCAGAATAAACACCGGCCACAGCAGCCACTGCAGGAACTCTAGCCAGGAAGGTATAAGCCCCAGCAGATAAGTTACCCAGCCTGAAAATTTATTCACTGAATAAGTCATCAGCGCTGCGAACAGGGCGATATTGATCGTCAGCGGAATCCATACAAAACGGCGAATGCCGGGCTTGCCCAGCATCCTGAAACCGCGCAGCAGATAGTCTGCGCCTTGCAGAAAATTACCCGACATCAGCGCGTTTTCAGCTTTTTGATGCGCCCGCGTCTGTCAATACGCTAACGAAATCGCTGCTGTTACGGTGTTGGCTGGCAATATCCAGCAATGACTGACCACCAGGGTTTTTCGCATTGATATCGCGTTTGGCGTCCTGAAAGAAGCCGATAAACAGCTCGAAGTCACTGGCGCGCATGCTTTGATAGGCTTTCAATAACATATGAAAGTCAGGGTCTACCCCTTCGACGGGCTGTAGATCGAGAAAACTACGCACCCGGTCTTCGGTCCACACTTCGTCAAGTACTTTCGCTTTGTCTTTCTTCAACATATCCGTCTCACTTAAAATTAACTACCGCGCAGGATGCGCTGTGCGCACGCGGTCTGTCCTGGTCGCTCCGAGATTGTGTCGGCCCACCCTACGGCTAACCTAATTTGTCTTTGAGCAAACTATTTACCTGGCCGGGATTAGCCTTGCCTTTCGACGCCTTCATTATTTGGCCAACAAAAAAGCCCAGCATTTTTTTCTGCTTGTCGGCGTCGCTGTTACGGTATTGCTCTACCTGACCAGCATTTTCGGCAATCACTGTAGCAACCATTTTTTCTATTGCGCCGGCGTCTGACACTTGCGTTAAGCTGCGTGCCGCAATAATCTCGTCGACACTACCTTCGCCGTTCCACGCCGCTTCAAACACTGTTTTGGCAATTTTTCCGGAAATGGTTTGATCATTAATGCGTTTGATCAGTACTGCCAGTTGCTCACTTGCCAGCGGGCTTTGTTCAATTGCCACAGCGTTTTTGTTTAGCGCCGCGGCCAGATCGCCCATCACCCAGTTGGCTGCAGCTTTCGCATCGTCACTACCGGCCGCCACGGTTTCGAAATAGTCGGCCGTTGCACGATCAGCCGACAGCAGCGTGGCGTCGTATTGGCTTAGCTCATAGTCAGCGCAAAACCGGGCGTGCTTTTGTTTTGGCAATTCGGGCAGCTGATCGCGTATCGCGTCGATGTACGCTTGATCGATGATTATCGGCAGTAAATCGGGTTCGGGAAAATAGCGGTAGTCGTTGGCGACCTCTTTGCTGCGCATCGACCGCGTAACGTTTTTGTCGGAGTCGTAGAGGCGGGTTTCCTGGGTAATCTTGCCGCCGTCTTCGAGTATGTCGCGCTGCCGCTCTATTTCCGTGGCAATCGCTTTTTCAACAAACCGAAACGAATTGACGTTTTTGATCTCGGTGCGTGTGCCGTATTCACTCTGTCCAGTGGGTCGCAGTGACAGGTTAACGTCGCAGCGCATGGAGCCTTGCGACATATCACCATCGGAAATTTCCAGGTACCGTACCAGCGAGTTAATGTATTTTAAATATGCAACCGCTTCTTTGGCATTGCGTATATCAGGTTCGGAAACAATTTCCAGCAGCGGGGTGCCGGCGCGGTTTAGATCAATGCCCGACATGCCGTGAAAATCTTCGTGCAACGATTTGCCCGCATCTTCCTCAAGGTGGGCGCGGGTCACGCCAACGGTTTTAACTGTGCCGTCTTCTAAATGGATGTCTACCGCGCCCGCGCCGACAATGGGGTGGTCCATCTGGCTGATTTGATAACCCTTGGGCGAATCCGGATAAAAGTAATTCTTGCGGTCGAATACCGAACGCAAGCCCAATTCGGCGTCAATCGCGAGCCCAAACTTTACCGCCATTTCCACTACGCGTTCGTTCAATACCGGCAAGGTGCCGGGCATGGCGAGGTCAACTGCACAAGCCTGAGTGTTAGGTTCGGCACCGAACCTGGTTGCCGCTGCGGAAAATATTTTCGAGTTGGTCGCCAGTTGGACGTGGATTTCGAGGCCTATCACGGTTTCCCAACTCATCATGAATGCTCCTCGCTGATCGGCGCGCAGTGTTGATGCCAATCGGTGGCCTGCTGGTACATATGGGCTGCGTTCAGTAAAGCCCCTTCCTGCATGTAGTTGCCAGTAAGCTGCAAACCAACCGGTTTCTCATCCACCATGCCGGTCGGCACAGAGATGGCCGGCAAGCCAGCGAGGTTGCTTGCAATGGTATAGATGTCTTCCAGATACATAGTCACCGGGTCACTGGTTTTCTCACCGAGTTTAAATGCAGGCGAGGGGCTGGTGGGGCCAATTATCATATCGACCGCCGCAAAGGCCTGCACGAAATCCTGTTTTATCAAGCGGCGAATCTGCTGTGCCTTGCGGTAATACGCATCATAGTAACCGGCCGACAAGGCGTAGGTTCCGACTAATATCCGCCGTTTGACCTCGTCGCCAAAGCCTTCGCCGCGGGTACGGGTGTACATGTCGTGCAGATCTTTCGGGTGTTCGCAGCGGTGGCCGTAGCGCACGCCGTCGAAGCGCGACAAGTTGGTGGAACACTCCGCAGGCGCAATGACGTAGTAGGCCGGTACCGCCAGATGCGAATGCGGCAGGCTGATTTCGCTAACGCGAGCGCCCAGTTTTTCATATTCCTTGATGGCGTATTCTACGCTCCGGGCAATGCCAGGGTGTAAGCCCGCACCGAAGTACTGTTTCGGCACGCCGAGCCGCAAGCCGTCCAGCGAGTCGTTTAGCGTGGCGCTGTAATCTGGCACCGGAGCATCTATGCTGGTCGAGTCTTTGACGTCGAACCCTGCCATGACTTGCAGCAATAAGGCGGCGTCTGCTGCTGTGCGCGTCATTGGGCCGCCCTGATCCAGACTGGAGGCGAAGGCAATCATACCGTAGCGTGAAACGCGCCCGTAGGTGGGTTTTAAGCCCGTAAGGCCGCACAGAGCGGCCGGCTGACGAATAGAGCCGCCCGTGTCTGTGCCGGTGGCAGCCGGTGCCAGCCGTGCCGCCACTGCCGCAGCAGAGCCGCCTGACGATCCGCCCGGTACACAGTCCTCGGCCCATGGGTTGCGCACCGGTCCGTAAAAGCTGTTCTCGTTGGAAGAGCCCATTGCGAACTCATCCATATTGGTTTTGCCCAACATTACCAGCCCGGCATCGTTACATTTTTCTACTACGGTGGCGTTATAAGGCGGTATGAAATTGTCCAGCATGCGCGAGCCACAGCTGGTGCGCACCCCCGCTGTACAAAAAATATCTTTCTGCGCCAGCGGAATACCGCACAGCGGTTGTGAGCCGCCTGCCGCAATGGTCTTGTCGGCTCGTGCCGCTGCCGCCAGCGCCTGCGTTTCGGTGACACTGATATAACTATTGAAGTTTGCATCGAGTTTTTTAATGCGAGCAAGATAATGCTCGGTAAGTTCGACACTGGAGAAGGACTTATCCGCAAGCGCTTTGCTCAGCTGAGCGAGGTTTAGTTTGTGCATTGTCTATTCTATTACTTTGGGAACGAGATACAGTCCAGCTTCAACTGCCGGTGCAATTGCCTGAAAGGCAGCACGCTGATTAGGTTCTGTAACAACATCGGCGCGTAATCTTTGGGTGGCGTCTTGCGGGTTAGCCATCGGCTCAATATCTTTGGTATCAACTGCCTGCATTTGATCGACTAGCGCAAGAATGTCGGTAATGCTCTGCGTCACCTCGGCCAGCGTGTGTTCTTCCAGCCGCAAACGCGCCAGTTCGGCAATTTTTTCGATGTCGGAGCGAGATACCGACATAGTTTTTCTCTCCTTGGTGTCAGGTTCGTATTATGATTCATAATATAAACCCGCAAGTTACCATATTTGCTGCCTGGCCTAAATGTTTGCCGCCGCCGGGTTTGATTTTCTTTGTGGTGAAGGTTAGCGGTGCGGGGGGGCGTGCGAATGCCAAAACAACATACAAGCCAGCTTTATCTTGCGTCGGCATCGCCACGAAGACGTGATTTACTGGCGCAGTTAGGTCTGCGCTTTGAGCGCATTGATATTGATATCGATGAAAGCCCCACGACCGCAGAGTCGCCACTTACCTGCGTTGAGCGCCTTGCGCGCGCCAAGGCAGAAGCAGGATGGTACGCCGCGCAGCGACAACATTGTGTTCCCGTGCTCGGCGCCGACACCATTGTGGTTGTTAATTCAACAATCCTGGGCAAGCCTGTAGATGCAGCAGATGGACAACGCATGTTACGACTGTTGTCCGGGCGGGCGCATCGGGTAATAACCAGCGTAGCGCTATGCTATAACGAGCAGGTGACGGCGCGCACCGTCACCAGCGATGTGCAGTTTGCGGCGTTAAGCGACACCGAAATTACCGCCTATTGGCACAGCGGCGAGGGCCAGGATAAGGCAGGTTCATATGCAATACAGGGGCTCGGTGGCATGTTTGTGGAGCGCATCGCGGGTAGCTACTCGGCGATTGTCGGGTTACCCTTGTTCGAGACCGCGCAACTTCTGCGCGCATGCGGCACTGACGTGCTTTGTCGGTGAAGAGATGAAGGCGCGCCGGGTGGAGACACTGCATGAGTGAAGAAATATTGATCAATGTGACACCGGTGGAGACCCGGGTAGCGCTCGTCGAAAATGGCATGCTGCAGGAAGTTTACATTGAGCGGTCATTGCGCAAGGGCATTGTCGGCAACGTGTATATAGGCAAGGTAGTACGCGTGTTGCCGGGCATGCAGGCGGCATTTGTTGATGTTGGCCTGGAGCGCGCCAGTTTTATTCATGCCAGCGATATTGCCAGCCTTGACGCCGAAGGGATGGAGGAGCGCGGCAACGGCAGCGACAATATCCGCGCGATAGTGCGCGACGGGCAGGCACTCACCGTACAAATCATCAAGGAGCCTATCGGCACCAAGGGCGCGCGCCTGTCCACACACTTGTCGGTGTCGTCGCGATTTTTAGTTTATATGCCGCAGACAACCCACATCGGGGTGTCGCAGCGGATCGAAGATGAGGCCGAACGGGAACGACTGAAACAACAGATTCAGGAGTGTGCCGAAGCCGAAGGCCTGGCCGGCATGGGTGGTTTTATTTTGCGTACGGCGGCCGAAGGCGTCGGCATTGAAGAACTGAAAGTCGATATGCGCTATTTGAAGCGGCTATGGCTGTCGATACAGCAAAAAATTCAGAACTGCGAACCGCCGTGCGTGATATATGAAGACCTGCCGTTGTCGCTGCGTACAATGCGCGATCTGGCGCGACCAGACCTGGAGAAGGTGCGCGTCGATTCACGCGAAACCTTCGCCAAGGTGCAGGAATTTGCGCAGGCATTCGTGCCCGAAGTTGCTGGCTGCATTGAGTATTACGCGGGTGACCGGCCTATTTTTGATCTGTTTGGCGTCGAGGATGAGATGCAAAAAGCGCTGGGTCGCAAAGTGCAGCTCAAGTCGGGCGGCTATCTTATCCTCGACCAGACCGAGGCTATGACCACGATTGACATCAATACCGGGGCATTCGTCGGCCACAGGAATCTGGAAGAGACCATATTCAAAACCAACCTGGAAGCGGCCACCGCGCTGGCGAGGCAGCTGCGCGTGCGCAATCTGGGGGGTATGATCATTATCGATTTTATCGACATGCGCGAGCCCGAGCATCAACGGCAGGTGCTGCGCACGCTGGAAAAAGTGCTGGCTAAAGATCATGCTAAAACATCAATTACCGGTATTTCCGAGCTTGGCCTGGTGCAAATGACGCGCAAACGCACCCGCGAAAGTCTGGAACAGATTCTGTGTGAGCCGTGCCCCTCCTGCGACGGGCGCGGCACAATGAAATCAGCAGAGACGGTGTGCTACGAAGTGTTCCGGGAAATTTTGCGCGATGCGCGCGCGTATGAAAATGAAACCTATCTGGTGTTGGCATCGCAGCCTGTTGTTGACCGCCTGCTCGACGAAGAGTCGTCAAGCGTGGCCGATTTGGAAGAATTTATCGGTAAAGAGATCAAATTTCAGGTGGAGCTTATGTACACTCAAGAGCAATTCGATGTGATTTTGCTTTAGCTGTAACAAGAAAAGGCATGACTTCTTCTCATAATTTTGCCTTTGCGGGTCGCTGTCTTGGCTACGCCGCAGTTGCCGTTCTCGTGGTACTGGCTTTGGTCGCGACTATGGGGCGCTACTACGTGGCGCATATCGGCGACTACCGCAGCAAAATAATGACCTGGAGTAGCACTCAGGCCGGGTTCGGAATCGACGCGGCTGATCTGCAGGGTGAATGGGCAAAACTGTCGCCCATTATCGCCGCCCGCGATGTGCATTTCGGTCCTTCGCGCAGTGGTATTGACGCCGAATCGGTGCGCGTAAAAATTAACCTGTTGCTTAGTTTGTGGCATCAGCAGCCGCTGGTGTCACATGTGGCTATTGCAAAAACGCAGCTGCAGCTGCGTGAAACAAAAGCCGGCGGCTGGCAGCTCGCGCAGAATTTTCTGCCCGCTACCGATGGCTTGACAGCGCAGCAAATTCGCAACGTTTACAACGCGTTTGAGCGAGCGGACATCGCTGATTCAAGTGTCGAGCTGCTGCGCCACAACGGCAGTGAGCTGCGCATTGAGCATGTTAACCTGCAGCTGCTGAAGCAAGGCGACCGCTGGCATATTGACGCAAACGCGCTGCCGCAAAATTCAACTGTGCCGGTCAATATAATTTTGGAAGGACGCGGCATACCGAACTCTTCAGACTTCAGCGTACAGGGGCATGCGGCGTTTCAGGGAATCGATGTATCCGGCATCGCGTCGACGCTGGCGCTGGGTAACTGGCAGCTTCAGATGCCTGACGTTTCGGGTGAGCTGTGGTTGGACTGGGCCGACAATTACGACGTAGAGGCGCAGGGCAGCATTGAGGCGCGAAGCGCGGCACTGCTGCATAGCGACGGCGAAACCAGCAAGGCGTTACAGCAGGTACGCACTGACTTTTTACTCGATATGAGTAATCGAAAACAAATCGGCGTGTGGTTGAGCGACGTCAGTTTGATGTTAGGCGATCAACGCGTCGCGGTGGAGCACGCCTGGCTGAGGCGTACCCGGCACATCCTTGCCCTGAGTGTTGATGCGATAGAACTGGCGCCAGCCAACTATCTACTTAGCGAACTTGGTTTAATGCCGACACAAGCGCAGGAGATATTAGCAACGCTGGACCCCAGCGGCTGGTTGCGCGATGTGAGCTTGCTGGTGCCAAGCGAGGCGACAGATCAAACACCACATATACTGGCACGGCTTGATAAAGTTAAGATATCGGCGTGGGAAGGCGCGCCAGGTGCTGCCGGACTTAGCGGTAGTGTGGTGACGGATCTTGAAAGCGGTGTGGTCAGTCTTGATTCCAGCGATTTTAGTCTGGATTTCCCCAGACTTTATCACCAGCCACTGGGCTTTGATTCTGCCATTGGCACCGTTGTCTGGAACATCAGCAAGCATGCCGTCACGCTGCAAAGCGGTGCTCTGCGACTCCATGGCCCCTCGGGTAACGCAAACGGTTATTTTGATCTCAATATTCCATTGCCGAAGCGCGACGACCATTATCCGCAAATGAATCTGGTTATTGGTTTGCAAGACACGTCGGCCAAATTCAAAAACCAGTTTATTCCCTATACGGTAGGAGAGGAGCTGGTTGCCTGGCTGGATAAAAGCATCAAGCAGGGGGATGTGCGCGATGGCGCCTTTATTTATCGCGGGTCTATCGCCGCAGGCGCCGATCTTGAACGCTCCATTCAACTTTATTTCGATGTGGTCAACGGCACAGTGGATTACGACAGCGGCTGGCCACAAGTTTCGCAGGTCGCCGGCGACATTTTTGTTGATGATAAGAACGTGCAGGTGGAAGCCAGCAACGCGTCGATGCTCGGTTTGACACTCACCGACAGCACAATTAAATATGGCCCCGCCGCAGAAAAAGGCAGTTTGCTAACCATAGATAGTGCTGTTAATGGCAAAGTGCAAGCCGCTTTGGAGGTGATTAAGCAGTCGCCGGTTCGTGAGTTCGTCGGCGATGCGCTGGACGCCTGGCAGGGTGCTGGCAAAGTACGGGCCAAACTGCGCGCCGAGTTACCATTTGGCAGCGACGCGACAAAGCAAGTAGATATTGACGCGCAATTGCAGCGGGCGGTGTTTAAGCATGCGGGCCTTAATTTGGAGTTTGATGAAATATCCGGGCCGTTGCACTATACCACGCAACGCCAGCTGTATTCCCTGGGTTTGAACGGCCGGCTATGGGGTAAAGACTTATCAGTTGCTATCAATTCCACCAAGGTGGCTGGCGTCGTTACACCGGCGAAGGATGAAAAGCTGAAAGCGGTAGCTAAAGCGTCTCCCAAACCAGCACCACATGCCGGCAGCGAAACACCAGCTGGTAAAGCAAAATTAGCGGCAGCGGCTACAAAAATATCCGCCGTAGATAAGCCGCCCGGTCAGGACGTAAATTGGAAAACCGTTATTAAATTGATGGGCAGCGCCAGCGGCGAGGATATCGTTACCTGGTTGAACTATCCGTTACAGGATTACGTTACTGGCAGTGCTAACTACACGGCTCGACTGAGTATCGCCAAAGGCGATAGCCGCTTGCGGATTACGTCGGATTTGGAACAGCTGCAATCGACGCTGCCGCCACCGCTGCAAAAAGATACGGGCAGCATTGCTCCGCTGGAAGTTAATTTGTTTCTGTCCGATACGCCGCTGCGCATGAGCATTGCTTTGCAAGACCGAACCCGAGCCGCTCTGATATTGCACCAGGACCAACCGCTGACTGGCTCGCTGGGTTTGGGCGGCGATACCGGCGCGTCGTATTTTTCTGACCGATTGCAAATTTCCGGCGGGCTGGAAAGTTTCGATCTCGGTCCGTGGCTGGACGTGCTGGATAAATTCACGACGCAGCAGGAGACAATTCAGCAGTCACAACCGCAGGGCGCAGACAGACAGGCAAATAAGATCGGCAAGTTGGCGGGCGACGCCATCAGTATCGATAAATTCAATGTCTTTGGCGCGGAGTTCGGGGCAGCCGAACTGGCGCTAACGCATGTTGACGGGGACTGGCAGTTCAAGGTTAACGGCGCGAATGTAGCCGGTAAGGCCGGCTACAACAGTAGCCGTGAACCGTCGTTATCGCTGGACCTGCAAAAAATGTATCTGGTGGGCGCGGCAAAACCAGTGGACGAAGCAGCCGGGAAGGGCGCGATTGACTCTTCCCTGCTCGACGATTTTTATCCGGACACTGTGCCGGCGATGAAATTTGCATTGCAAGACTTCAGAGTCGGCGACCAGCGCTACGGTAGCTGGGCATTTTCAGCGCGCAAGGTTGAGCACGGCTTAGAGCTGCACGACCTGTTGGCGAATGTTAAAGGCGTTCATGTCGCGGGTGACACTGACGGCAAAGCCGATGACAAAGCCGATGACAAAGCCAATAGCAAAGCCTGGCTGCAATGGCGGCGTGTCGGCAACCAGCAGCAGACCAAATTCCGGGGTGCGCTGGCGTGCGAAGATCTTGGTAAGGTGTTGCGCGACTGGGGCTTTGCTGAAGCTATACGCGCTAAAAAAGCTTCATTTGTGGTACCCAGGCTGGGATGGTATGGCTCGCCGCTGCAGTTCGGGCTCAACAACCTGGAAGGCGACGTCAACTTTTCCATGACTGACGGTCAATTTATGGAAGACAATTCAGCCGCCAACGCCCTGCGACTATTTAGCATTTTTAATTTTGATACGATTTTACGTCGCTTGAAATTCGACTTTAAAGATGTATTCAACCGAGGATTAAGCTACGACAGTATTCGGGGTGGTTTCCATATTGAAAACGGTAAAATGCAGATTGTCGACACGTTAAGCGTCAAAGGCCCGTCAAGTCGCTTTCAAATGACCGGTACGGTTGATTTGGAGAATGAGCTGGTCGACACGAAAATGATAGCCACGTTGCCGTTTGCGAGCAACTTGCCGTGGGTAGTCGCGTTGGCAGGCGGTATACCGGCTGCCGCTGGCGTTTATGTAGCTGGCAAGATATTCCAAGAGCAGCTCGATAAACTCTCCAGTGCCTCTTACACCATCAAAGGCAAGTGGGACAACCCGGCAATCAAGCTGGACAAAATCTTCGATGACAGTATGAAAGCGAACAAGGCCGAGGCACCGATCAAGCAAAAGAGAGCAGTACAATGAGCGCCGCTACCACAACTATTCGCGCCGCCGTTATTCAAATGGTTAGTGGCGCTGACGTTGCCGCCAATCTGCAGGTCGCCGCCGAACTAATACGTCAGGCCGCTGGAGAGGGCGCCAGCCTGCTGGTATTGCCTGAGAATTTTGCGCTTTTTTCCAGCAGCATGTTATTTGAGACCAGCCGTGAAGAGGCTTCCAAAGCTGGCCCCTTGCGCACCTTCCTTGCCGCCACGGCGCGCGAGCACGGCGTTTGGCTGGTCGGCGGCAGCATTCCTCTGCCTGCAAATGCGCGAAAAGTTTATGCCGCCAGTCTGGTGTTGGACCCAAACGGAGTAGAGCGCGCTTGTTATCGCAAAATTCATCTGTTTGATGCGGACGTAGGCGATGCGCAGGGGCGCTACAAAGAGTCTGACACGCTGGCCGCCGGCGACGAGGTGGTTAGCATCGCTATGCCCTTCGCCAGGCTGGGCTTGAGTATTTGCTACGATCTGCGTTTTCCCGAACTGTACCGAGCTATGTTTCAGCAGGGCATTGATCTTATTACCGTGCCTTCGGCCTTTACCGAACGCACCGGGCAGGCGCACTGGCAACCTCTACTGCAGGCGCGCGCGATTGAGAATTGCTGTTTCGTGCTCGCCCCCAATCAGGGCGGGCAGCACACGCCAAAACGTGCAACCTGGGGGCATTCAATGATTGTCGACCCGTGGGGTGCAGTGTTAGCGCAATGCGAGCAGGGAGAGGGCTTTGCTATTGCTGATATTGACCTAAGTCAGCTGCACGATTTGCGCCAACGCATGCCGATACATCGCCACCAAAAAATCAGGGTGCCGGAGCAGTGCGCCACGCGCACTCGAATGCATCACCCGTAGGCTGCGCTGTGCGCACGGGGTAGGGGATGATCGCAGGTGCGGTTCCGAGGTGCGCGCTGCGCCCCCTAAGTGTTGTCCCCATTGGTAGCCAGTTCACGCAAATAACGAAATAACTTGCGCGCGCTGGCGGGCGGCTTGTCGGCAGCCAGCTCATGCCGGGCGTTACGCACTAGCTGCCGGAGATGTTGCCGGTCGGTATGCGGATAGGTCTCAAGGGTAGCTTCCAGTGCGCCGTCCGTGTCGGCAATGAGTTGGTCACGCAACGCTTCCAGCGCATGAAACTGGCGAGCCTCGGCACGATTACCATCGGCCATGCGCTGCAGTGCGGTTGCTATGTCAGAGCAATCCATTGAGCGCATCAGTTTGCCGATGTACTGCAGCTGGCGGCGGCGACCCTCGTGCTGCTGTATGCTGCGGGCTTGCAGGATTTCAGCTTTTAGCACAGCGTCGAGCGGCACGCGCTGCAAATCACGATCACTGAGTTGCACCAGCGTTGCTCCCATATCCTGCAGTGCGGTCATCTCGCGCTTCAATTGCGATTTACTTTTTTTTCTTTCTTCTTCAAATTCGTCTGTTGTCATGCGTAAAAATATGTAGCCAATCCTAAAAATGAAACGAAGCCAACCACGTCCGTAATGGTGGTCAACGCTACGCTGCCGGCTAGTGCGGGATCAATGTGTACCTGTTTCATAAGTAACGGTAGCAACACGCCTGCCAGCGCAGCGGTGAGTAGATTGATAAATATGGCAAGCGCAATAACAATACCTATGCGTATATCGTGAAACCACAGCACGGCGACGACGGCAACCAGTGCTGACCATAACATACCATTCAGCGCGGCAACGGCCAGCTCGCGGCTACACAGCCAGTACGTATTGTTTTTACCGATGTGGCCCAACGCCATGCCCCGGATGACAATTGTCAGGGTCTGGCTGCCGGCAACGCCTCCCATACTGGCAACAATGGGCATCAATATGGCAAGCGCGACCACTTGGTCTAACGTGGCCTCAAACATTTTGATGGCGGCCGAGGCGATGAATGCGGTAATCAGGTTGACGCCCAGCCAGATCGCTCGGCGCGGTGCGCTTTTGCGCACCGATGCGAACGTGTCCTCGTCCTCATCAAGCCCTGCCATGCTCATCAACGAGTGGTCCGCATCCTCCATGATCACGTCTACCACGTCATCGATGGTGATACGACCGAGGAGTTTGCCGTCTGCGTCGACTACCGGGGTCGATACCCAGTCGTGGCGTTCAAAAAGAGACGCGACCTCGGAGTCTGACATGCTAGCCGGAATGGCTTCCACATCGGTTAGCATGATGTCGCGTACCGTGGTCGTCGGGTCGCTGACCAGTATTTTACGCAGTTGCAGTAAACCCAGAAAAGTATCCTGCCGGTCCACTACAATTAGGTTGTCGGTCATGCGCGGGATTTCGTCGTGCCGGCGTAGATAGCGCAGCACCACGTCAAGCGTATGGCTGGGGCGCACGGTAATGGTATCGGTATTCATCAAACCACCCGCCGTGTCTTCCGGGTAGGTAAGAATCGTTTCCAGCCGCTGCCGATCCTGCACATCCATTGCTCGCAGCACTTCGGCTATTATCTGGTCCGGCAGCTGCTGCAGCAGATCGGCTATATCGTCGGTTTCCAGACCTTCGGTCAGAGCAACGATTTCTTCCGCGTCCATAGCGCTTAGAAACTGATTACTAATATCGTCGTTCAGCGCCTGCAGTACTTCGCCTTCGTTCTCAACATCTATCAGGCGCCACAACAGCTGGCGATTTTTTGGCGTTGACGACTCTATCAGGCGCGCTACATCAACGTGCCGCAGCGTGTTTAGCATGGCACGCACCTGTTTAAAGGTGCCGCTGGCAAGCGCCGCATTCAGCTCTTGCAACTGGTCTCTGGCTGAGCTGTTATCGGTAGGGTTGGGCATTACGATTTATTGTTTTATGGGTCTTACTATTCACTTTCGTCAAAGCGGTTGGCTATTAATGTGTTGACTGCGTGCAGGGCTTCGTGTTCATCGTCGCCATTGAAGCGTAACTCTAGTACGGTGCCTGTCGTTGCGGCCAGCATCATGACGCCCATAATGCTTTTGCCATCTACCGGCGTGCCGTTTTTAATGACATGTATATCACAGCCGAATGCGCCGGTTGTGGAGACAAATTTTGCGGCCGCTCGTGCGTGCAGGCCGAGTTTATTGACGATCTCAATGTGAGCAATAAGCATGTCTTGTTTAACTATTCACGCTGAATCAGGCGCTGACAGGCAGCTGCAGTTCGCGGTGGCGCACCTGCACGTTGCTGTACCTGGTGGCGAAATGGTTTTTCAAACGCTGGCTCATATACACCGAGCGATGTTGGCCGCCGGTGCAACCTATGCCAATAGTCATGTAGGCGCGGTTGTTGAGCTCAAATGCAGGCAACCACTTTTCCAGATAACTGCGCAGGTCGTGGAACATTTCGTTTACATCGTCCTGTTCGTCCAAAAAAGCGACAACATCGTCATCCAGCCCGCTCTGGGAGCGAAGATCCTTGCGCCAATAAGGATTGGGCAAGCAACGTACGTCATAGACGATGTCAATGTTATTGGGTAAGCCACGTTTGAAGCCGAATGATTGAAACAGTATAGCGAGCGAATCAGCGCTATTTCCGACCACGCGCGATCTGATGATGTCGCGCAATTCGTAGATGTTCATTTGGCTGGTGTCGATTACCAATGTGGATGCATCGGCAATCGGTGCCAGCAATTCGCGTTCAGCCTCAATGGCTTCTTTCAGCGCAATGAAGCGGTTACTGAGCGGATGCTTGCGGCGGGTTTCGCTAAAGCGCTTGATGAGTTCATCGCTGTTGGCGTCGAGATAGATGATGTTGGACTTAATTCCTGGCGGCAGACCTTGCAGCATAGTTGCAAACCTGGAAAGGTCAGCAGACACATTGCGTGCGTCAATACAAACGGCCACAGCGTGATATTCGGGCGCTTCGCTCATCAAGGTTTGCTGTACCAGCTCGGGCAGCAGCCCAGCCGGTAAATTGTCGATGCAATAGTAGCCGGCGTCTTCCAACACGTGCAGTGCGGTACTTTTTCCCGAACCGGAACGACCGCTGATAATCGCTAGTTGACCGGGTTCGACTGATGGTTCTGGCATCGCTTACCCTCATGTTGAAAGCGCGGAAAAAATGCGTTGCGGTGACGGTGCTTAAGTTACTGACTCTTATGCAATGGATCAAGCACTAATAGAACGTGCCTCAGTTGTCATGGCTTGTGGCCGCACTATATAACGCTTCGGCGTTTTCCGCTGCGCGCAAACCAGCGCAATATTTGGGGTCGCTGAAGCGGCGAGCCAACTCGGCTAATATCTGTAAATGCTCGTCGCTCGCAGCTTCGGGCACCAGCAGCACGAATAACACGTCTACCGGGATAGTGTCGATGGCGTCAAAATCTACGCCGTCGTCGGCTAGAGTAATGAGTGTTCCGTAACAGTTATCGCAGGCGTTCAAGCGGCAATGTGGAATAGCAATGCCGGCGCCCAGCGCCGTGCTGCCAAGCTTTTCGCGGGCCAGCAAAGCGTCAAAAATCTGTTGTGAGTTGAATTGGAGTTGGTCAGCGCAAATCACGCTGGCTATGTTTTCAAGCACGCGCTTTTTTGAAACGCCCGGCGCACTACAGAGAGTGCGACGGGGTGAAAGTATTGATTCAATCGAGAACATACTTACAACTGCGGTTGTTATTCAGGGAGTTCATCATCAATTATCGGCACGCCACTACCGTTGCCGTTGCCGTTACCGACTTTGTGGCTTTTGAGTTTCTCCTTGTGCTTGATTATCTGACGGTCCAGCTTGTCAGCAAGTGTGTCTATAGCGGCATACATGTCGGCCGATTCAGAAGCCGCGAAAATATCTGCCCCTGAAACGTGAACGATGGCTTCGGCTTTTTGGCGTATTTTTTCAACACTCAACGTTACCTGGGTTTGGGTGATATTGTCGAAGTGGCGCTCGAGACGCTCCAGTTTGTTGTTAACATAATCCCGTAACGCCGGGGTGACGTCAACATGGTGCCCGCTTATTTGTGTGCGCATAAAACAGCCCTCTTTGGTTGAGTAAACAGACAATGTGTCTGCGTTGTGCGGCCTGGTTCGAGTAACTTGTTCAAACCAGACGTTTCCTTTCGTTAGAAGGTGGAATCTGTAACGCTTCGCGATATTTGGCGATAGTGCGGCGCGCGACTTCTATGCCTTGCTCAGCAAGCACATTGGTAATTTTGTTGTCGCTGAGCGGCTTGCGCGGATTTTCAGCCGCGACCAGCTTTTTGATCAATGCGCGAATCGCAATAGAGGAACATTCTCCGCCCGAACTTGTGCTCACATGGCTGGAGAAAAAATACTTCAATTCATAGATGCCGCGCGGCGTGTGCATATACTTACGGGTGGTGACGCGCGATATGGTCGATTCATGCATTTCTACATCGGCGGCAATATCGGCTAGCACCATCGGTTTCATCGCCTCGTCACCGTATTCGAAGAAATTCAGCTGATGCTCGACAATGCAGGTCGCTACTTTCATCAACGTTTCATTACGGCTTTGCAGGCTTTTCAGAAACCAGCGCGCTTCCTGCAGATTGTCTTTCAGATAGTTATTGTCGGCGCTGTTGTCGGCGCGTTTCACCATTGAGGCGTAGTCGGCGTTGATGCGCAGCTTGGGTGCAACGTCCGGGTTGAGGTCGACCAGCCAGCGGTTGTTCACTTTTCTGACAAATACGTCGGGTACTACATATTCCGTGTTATTTATGGCAACGCTGTCACCGGGGCGAGGGTTCAGGGTTTGAATCAAGTCGATGGTGTGCTTTAGCTGCTCTTCCTTCAAGCGGGTGCGGCGCATCAGCTGGGCATAGTCGCGACTGCCCAACAAGTGCATAAAGTGACCGATTACGCCAACCGCTTCTGCCAACCAGGGCGTATCCTCCGGCAACTGCAACAATTGCACGGTAAGGCATTCCTGCAAATTACAGGTCGCAACACCGGCAGGGTCGAATTGCTGCACGCGATGCAAAACGGCTTGCACTTCGTCCAGCTCAATTTCCAGCTCGTTGACGAAACTGCCGTGTAAATCTTCAACCGTTGTGTCGAGCATGCCGTTATCATCAACCGCGTCTATGATGGCAATTGCAATGATGCGATCGGTATCCGACATGGAGGTTAGATTAAGCTGCCACATCAAGTGGTCGTGCAGGGTTTCCTCGCGGCTGTTACGCGAGTCAAAATCAAAATCGTTGTCGGCACTACCGGCGCTGCTGGGTGCTGTGGTGGGATAAGTGTCTTCCCAATTGCTTTCCACTGCCACGTCGTCAGGTATTTCGTTCGACCAGTCGTCTGAGTTATCGGCTGCGACGGCAGCATCGTCAATGGTGCCTGTGGTGGCGGCGACATCGTCAGCGGAGTCTTTACTGGCGGTTGCGTCTGCCGGCTCGGCGTCACTGTTGGTGGCGTTGGTGTCGTCGTCGTCGGTTGTTTCAAGCATAGGATTAGAGTCCAATGCCTGTTGAATTTCGGTTTGTAAATCGAGGGTGGATAACTGCAACAGACGGATTGCCTGCTGCAGCTGCGGTGTCATGGTCAGTGATTGGCCGAGCTTAAGCTGTAAGGATTGCTTCATAGCAGGGAAATTGATGTTCTCAAAATCTAACGCTCCTTTACTTAAGTTTAGCTGCGAGTCGCCATGCAGGCAATGTTGCCGCAGCTCAGTGTGATCATAGCTGAAATTGCTGACCCAGATACACTTCCTTGACTTTGGGGTGGCTTAAAATTGCCGCCGCATTGCCTTCGGCGATAATAATACCTTCACTAACGATATAGGCATTCTCGCAGATATCCAGTGTGTCGCGTACATTGTGATCAGTAATAAGCACGCCGATGCCTTTTTGTTTCAGTTGGATGATGATCTGTTTGATATCACTCACCGATATCGGGTCGACGCCGGCGAAAGGTTCGTCGAGTAGTATAAAGGCGGGTTCCGTTGCCAGCGCGCGCGCAATCTCAACGCGCCGCCGCTCGCCACCTGACAACGCCATGCCCAGACTTTTGCGAATGTGGGTAATGTGGAATTCGTCCAACAATTGTTCGAGCTTGTCAGCGCGCTCACTGCGGTTGATATCTTTGCGAGTCTGGAGGATGGCGCGAATATTGTTTTCCACGCTGAGTTTGCGAAATACCGAGGCTTCCTGCGGCAAATAGCCCAGCCCTCGCTGTGAACGTTTATGCATGGGCAGCGGTGTGAGGTCGGTGTCATCTATTTTTATGTGGCCTTTTTCGGCGCGAATAATGCCGACTACCATATAAAAACAGGTGGTTTTGCCAGCCCCATTGGGTCCTAATAAGCCGACTATGTCGCCGCTGTTAACCTGCAGCGATACGTCCTTAACAACCTGTCTGCCTTTGTAGGATTTTGCCAGATTAAGCGCTTGTAGCAGTGCCATTATTGCTGCGTGTCCTGGTTTGGTTTGGCGGTCTTTTTCTTTGGCGGTATGACCATTTGTACTCGGCCGTCGGCTGAGTTGCTATCAGCTTTCACCAGCTGTTTTGCAATGTCGTAGTTAATACGCGCGCCGCGGACGGTCGAGCCCTCTTGCTCAACATAGGCGTTGTCGATCAGATGCACACGATCTTCTACGAGTAAATATTCAATGGTATTCCCATGCGCGTGCACAACCTGCTTGTCAGGCTCCGGCTGCTGCTGCAGTTTTGCCGGTTTGCCGGTGGCCACAATTTTGGAAATCTCATCAATGCCGTAAATAACGACTTTATCGGCGTCGATGTGCAGGCTGCCCTGGTCAATAGTGACATTGCCGGTGAAGGTCGTTATGCCCTTTTTCTCATCGCGTTCCGATGTGTCGGTCTTGATTTTTATAGGCTGCAGTTCATCGTCCGGCAGCGCCAGGCAAACCGTCGGCAGTGTCAGCCAGACAGCGAGACACAATAATACGCCTGACTTATTGCGGCGCACGTAATCCATAGGTTCCTCTCACATTGTTTAACAAGTTAACGGTTTCCGTGTCGATGTTGGCATGCATGCCGTTGCCTTGTAATTGGCTGGTCGGCGTTGTAATTGTCACCGCAGCCGTGGTATCTGCCTCGCCATTCAGCGTATCGAAGGTGACATCGTCGGTTGCTATTTCGGCGCTGTCATCGGTGCGACGGATAACGACGTTGTCCCACAGGTCAATAATATTGCCGCCGGGTCTCACCTTGCCATGCCCGGCGACCGAACGCCACACCGCACCGTCGTCAGCATAGCTTAGCAGTACCGGGCGCTGTACCAATGCGATGTCGGTATGTAAATAGTGTGCTGCGCGGTCGGCATGCAAATGGTATTGCAACTCGCCGGCTTCATTAAACTGCAGGGCGGTGATATCGGTCGAGTAATTGTCGGCGACTTGATTTCTGGCGACTTCGTTAACGTTAAGTGTGCTGTCATCGTTGCGCTCCAAAACGCGCACGCTGACAAAAACAATGATCAAAGCAAGCGTGGCATGAACGCGTTTTGAAGTTGCCAGTCGCGCCAGCTTCATGGCAAAAAATACGCTGCAAGCTGCCGCTCAAAAGTGTTTTGCGCCTGCATGATCAGCTCGCAGACTTCACGCACCGCGCCGTTGCCGCCGCTGGCCTTAGTGACGAAGTCGGCGTGTTGCCGAACAACCGCACTGGCATTGCACACCGCAACGCCAAGGCCCGCGGCTTGTATTGCCGCCAGGTCGGGCAGGTCGTCACCCATATAAGCGGTATCTGCAAGACTATGACTGGTGCCGCTAAGCAGCTCCTGCAAGGCTTGCAATTTGTCTTCGCGGCCTTGCAGCACGTGGTCCAGCCCAAGCTCGGCAGCGCGTTGCGCAACAATCTCTGATTTTCGCCCGGTAATAATGCCGACCGCAATACCGCTGTCACGCAGCAGCTTGATGCCCTGACCGTCCTGCGTATGAAAGGTTTTCATAGTGTCGCCGCTGGCACTGAAATACAGTTTGCCGTCGGTCATCACTCCGTCAACGTCAAGTATCAGCAAACGCACGTTTGCTGCCAGTTGGCTAGTTCTTTTCAATTGCGCCTGATTCAAGCCAAACCCGCTTTGAGTAAGTCATGCATATGTACCACGCCGACTGGCTGTGAGTCATTATTAACGACCACAATGACGGTGATATTGTATTCTTCCATAATTGACAGCGCTTCTGCGGCCAGCGCCTGCGCCGCAATGGTTTTGACCTTGGTAGACATTATGGCACTGATCACTGTGCGCTGAAAATCGACATCGTCGTCGAGTGCGCGGCGCAGATCCCCGTCGGTGAAAATACCGAGTAGCCGCCGTTTAGCGTCAACCACCGTGGTCATGCCCAGTCCCTTGGCGCTCATTTCCAGCAGCGCATTTTTTAGCACCGTTTCGCTATCAACCGTTGGCACGGCTTGGTCGCGGCGCATCACATCGTCAACTTTTAGCAGCAGGCGTTTGCCCAGCGTGCCGCCAGGATGTGAATAGGCGAAGTCTTCGGCGGTAAAGCCACGCGCCTCCAGCAGGGCAATGGCAAGCGCGTCACCCATCACCAGGCTTACCGTGGTGCTTGATGTCGGGGCCAGATCAAGCGGGCAGGCTTCAACAGCGACACCGACATCGAGATTGACATCGGCGTGTTCGGCCAATGTCGAGTTGGAATTGCCGCAGAGGCTGATTAACGGCACCGACTGGCGCTTCAAAAGCGGCAATATAGCGGTTATCTCGGCGGTGTTGCCAGAATTAGATAAGGCGATAACCACATCTTGTTTGGTAATCATACCCATGTCGCCGTGGCTTGCCTCGGCCGGGTGCACAAAAAACGCAGGACTGCCGGTGCTGGCCAATGTGGCAGCGATCTTATTGGCAATATGCCCGGATTTACCCATACCAGATACCACAATGCGGCCTTCGCAGCGCAGCAGAATCTCGCAAGCCTCGCCAAAGCTTGCGTCGATGCGGTCAACCAGGCTAGCAACCGCCTCGGCTTCCATGCGCACGGTGCGGCGGCCTACTTCAATAAACGTATTTTTAACCATGCTGCAATTTTAAGATTAAGATAGGGGTTAGCGTCAATGTCGAAACAGGAAATAATAATATGTGGCATAGCAGGACAATAGTATGCCGGCGGCCAGTTTGCCGAGCCGTGGCTGCTTACGCACGAATGCATCAATATATAGTATCAACGCCAACAAAACGGTGATGCCCGCCATAGCCAGATAATCGCGCGTGAAAATCTCTGCTGAAAACTGTACCGGCGCAATTATGCCAGGCACCGCCATCACCGCCAGTATATTAAAGATATTTGAACCCATGACGTTGCCAAGCGCCATGTCGTGATGGCCGCGTATGGCGCTCATCACCGCTGCTGCAAGTTCCGGCAAACTGGTGCCAACGGCGACCACGGTAAGGCCGATAACCAATTGGCTCACACCCAACATGAGCGCCAGCTCTTTGGCACCATAAACCAGCAACTCCGAACTGACCATCAGCAGCAGCAGGCCACCGATAAGATAAACCCACATTAATCGGTCTTCAACGCCGGGAATCTCGGTTTCGACTACCGCCGTCTCTGCTTTCGGTCCTTTGACCATCCACACCAGCGTCAGCACCAGCGCGACTGCAAGTACCACACCATCACTACGGCTCAAATTGTTATCGTATAAGCAATAGCCGGCTAATGCAGTGACCGCCAGCACAATCGGTAATTCGTTGCGCAGTAAGCCTTTCGAAATAGGAATACGAGAAATTAACGCTGTAACGGCCAGCACCAGGCCGATATTGGCCAGATTAGAGCCCAGCGCATTGCCGACCGCGAGTCCACTGGCGTTGTCCATTGCGGCGCTAAACGCCACTAGTAATTCCGGTGCCGAGGTGCCAAACGCCACCACGGTCAGCCCTATCATAAAGGTGGACATTCCCAGTTTGCGGGCGCTGACTGCAGCACCGGCGACAAATTTATCGGCACTCCAAATTAAGCCGATAAAACCGGCGATGAGCGCGAGTACAGCAGTTAGCATGGAGAGTAGGCAACCAGGGAATATAGCGAAAAATTATAACATTCAGGTTTTTTTAATGTCATAGGAACTAGACTGGTGTTATAAATAAAGATTTTGGAGCTACTATGAAGCAACAGTGGCCTTACTTTCATTGGGAAAGAAAATTGGTTACATTTAACCGTCGAACGAAAAGGAGATGTCTAATGCGTCGTTATTTTAATCGCATTTTGTTAATGGGGTTGCTGTCAGTCGCGGGATTATCGCAGGCTATTGCCGCGACCGCTGCAGCACCCGATGCAGTGATCAAGGAAGCTACCGTTGAACTGGTTAGCGCTGTCGAAGCAGCGCGCTCCTACTACGCTAAAGATCCCGACAAGTTTACGGCGGAAATAGACCGCATTATTTCGCCACTAGTCGATTTCAACAGCTTCGCGCGCGGCGTAATGGGCTCGTACGGCAGCAAGCGGCAATATATGGCGCTTAAATCTGACGCCGAGCGCGAGCAGTTTCGCACCCATGTCACTCGCTTTAAAGAGCGCTTTCGTGAAGGCCTGCTTAGCACTTATGCGAAAGGGATGATGACCTTCAAGGGTCAGACCATTGAAGTTGAACCGCTGCCGTCGGCGCCGTTAGCGGGCCAGAGTGTGGTGGTGAAACAGCATATTGTTGATGAAGGCAACAAGCCGGTGGTGATCAGATACAAAATGCGGCAGAACAATAAACAGGAGTGGAAGGTACGTAATGTCACCATCCAGACCGTTAATCTTGGCAAGGTCTATCGTAGCCAATTCGCGGCCGCCGCGCAGCGCTATAACGGCGACATCGGCAAGGTGATTGATAATTGGGTAGTTACTGCGAAAGATGTCAGTAGCTAGCCATCGGCGCGCACTGCTAGAATGCGCGCCAAATTTTCCTTTATTCAAATACCATCATGCACAGCGAACAACTTGCTCAAATAGTACGCGAACACTTTAGCTCAGGCGAAGTTGAGGTTCGTGAACAAGGCGGCCACTTCAATATCAGCGTCGTAGACGCACAATTTGCCGGCCTTAGCCCGGTCAAATGCCAGCAGCTAGTGTACGCGCCGTTGGCCGATCTTATTGCCGACGGTCGTATTCACGCGGTCAATATCAAAACCTCTACCCCGTAATATCACCTCGAAAGGGTACTAGTGGATAAACTTGTTATCACCGGCGGCGTACGCTTGCAGGGCGAAATACGCGTTTCCGGCGCGAAAAACTCTGCTTTGCCTATTCTCGCTGCCACGCTGTTAGCGAGTGAGCCGGTGCGGGTTGCCAATTTGCCGCATCTGCACGACATTACCACTATGATGGAGCTGCTCGGCTGTCTCGGCGCTGAATTGACCCTCGATGAAAATCTCGACATCGAAGTGAATACTAGTAGGGTCAATCAATTCACGGCGCCGTATGAGTTAGTTAAAACCATGCGCGCCTCCATTCTCGTGCTGGGGCCCATGCTGACGCGTTTCGGCACGGCGCGTGTATCATTTCCTGGCGGCTGTGCGATTGGCAGCAGACCCATCGATCTGCACCTGCGCGGGCTTGAATCACTGGGTGCCAAAATTGTCATCGAAGACGGCTACATTAATGCGACAGTGGACGGGCGATTACGCGGCGCGCAGATTTTTCTGGATACAGTCACTGTGGGCGGCACTGAAAATCTGCTGATGGCGGCCACGCTGGCAGAAGGCCAGACTGTGATAGAAAACGCCGCTTGTGAGCCTGAAATCGTTGATCTTGCCTGTTGCCTGCGCGCCATGGGTGCGCGTATACAGGGCGAAGGTACAGATACACTGGTTATTGATGGCGTGCGTGAACTGCATGGATGCGACTATCGAGTCATGCCGGATCGAATAGAGGCGGGCACCTATCTCGTTGCGGCGGCGGCGACCGGTGGCTCGATTAAATTGAAAGACACCCAGCCAGATGCGTTGGAGGCGGTGCTCGCAAAATTGCAGGAAGCCGGCGCGCGCATTAGCCACGGTGACGACTGGATAGTGCTGGATATGGAAGGGCGGCGAACGCGCGGCGTGAATATAAAAACTGCGCCTTATCCGGCTTTTCCTACCGATATGCAGGCCCAGTTTATGGCCATGAATGCGGTGGCTGAGGGCACCAGTATGGTGACCGAAACAATTTTTGAGAATCGCTTAATCCAGACCCACGAAATGAATCGCATGGGCGCTAACATTACGGTCAAGGGTAATACTGCCATAGTTGAAGGAGTGGAACGCCTCAAAGGGGCGCCGGTCATGGCGACTGATTTGCGCGCATCGGCCAGCCTGGTGATTGCCGCTCTGGTGGCCGAGGGCGAAACGCTTATTGACCGCATTTATCACATTGATCGCGGTTATGAGCGTATCGAAGAAAAATTTCAGTCTTTGGGCGGTAAGATTCGCCGCATATCCGGATAAATGGCAGGGTAAATGGTGAGTACCAGTTTGACTATCGCGCTAACCAAGGGGCGCATCCTGAAAGAGACACTACCCTTACTGGCAACCGCCGGCATTGAACCCGAGGACGACATCAACACCTCGCGTAAGCTTATATTCGCAACCAATATCGAGTCTGTGCGTCTGTTGGTGTTACGCGGAGCGGATGTAACGACGTATGTGCGTCATGGCGTCGCCGATCTCGGCGTTGCCGGCAAAGACATGCTGCTTGAGTACGGCTGCGACGATTTGTATGAGCTGCTGGACCTGAAAATCGCCGGCTGCCGCTTGATGACAGCTGGCCTGCAAGGCGATGCGCCACACGGTAAGCGTCGTACTGTTGCCAGCAAATTTGTCAATATCGCGAAACGCTATTATGCCGAGCACGGCATCAATGCCGACATCGTTACACTATACGGCGCGTTGGAACTGGCGCCGCTGGTGGGGTTGGCAGACGAAATTGTGGATATCGTCGATACCGGTAACACCCTGAAAGCCAATGGCTTGCAAGAGCGGCAACTGATTGCGCCGGTGAGTGCGCGGCTGATTGTTAATAAAGCAGCAATGAAAATGAAACATAGCGCGATTCAGGCGTTAGTCGCTCAGTTAGGCGCCGCAGTGGCTTCAGCGTGAATCGTTATACTGCCTGTGAGGGGGTAGAGTATGCTTGAAGCCAGCATTCGTTTACTTGATAGCGGAACGGCGGATTTTCAGCAGCGCCTTACGGAGTTGCTGAGCGTTGAAGCGGCGGCCGATGCGGCGCTTGGTGAGCGCGTGGCAGACATTATTGCGCGCGTGCGTGACGGCGGTGACGAGACTTTGCTGGAGTTGACCCGACAGTTTGATCGCTGGCAACCGCAAAAGGTAAGTGATCTGCAAATCGACGCCGCGCAATTAGAAGACGCAATGCTGGCGATCAGCCCGCAGCAAGCCGCAGCGTTGCAGCATGCGGCGCAGCGCATTCGCCATTATCACCAGCAGCAGCTGCAGTCGTCCTGGCAATTCAGCGAGTCCGACGGCACTGTTTTAGGTCAGAAAATCACGCCTCTACAGCGCGTAGGCCTCTACGTGCCGGGCGGTAAAGCGCTGTACCCTTCGTCCGTATTGATGAACGCACTGCCGGCTCAGGTGGCAGGCGTCGAACAGATTGTGATGGTAGTACCGACTCCAGAGGGGGAGGTGAGTCCGATACTGCTGGCGGCGGCCCACATCGCCGGCGTCGATTGTATTTATCGGATTGGTGGTGCTCAAGCGATTGCGGCACTGGCGTACGGCACTGCAACGTTACCAAAGGTCGATAAAATCGTCGGCCCCGGCAACCAGTATGTCGCCGAGGCGAAGCGACAGGTGTACGGCAGGGTGGGGCTGGATATGTTGGCGGGACCTTCGGAGATACTGATTATTTGCGATGGCCAGACCGATCCGCGCTGGATTGCAATGGACCTGTTTTCGCAGGCCGAGCACGATGAGATGGCGCAGTCAATTCTGCTCTGCCCGGATGCTGACTATCTAGCCAGGGTGCACGCGGCGATAGCTGAATTGCTGCCGGAGATGGAGCGCCGCGATGTTATTGAGCAATCGCTGGCGCGCCGTGGCGCGCTAATTAAAGTACGCGACCTGGCAGAAGCTGTGGCGCTTGCCAATCGCATTGCGCCCGAGCATCTTGAGCTTTCAGTGGCTGACCCGACCGTGCTGCTGGACGACACACGCAACGCCGGCGCAATTTTTATGGGGCGCCACACGCCGGAAGCCCTGGGTGATTACTGTGCAGGCAGCAACCATGTTCTGCCCACCGGCGGCAGTGCGCGCTTTGCGTCGCCGTTGGGCGTGTATGATTTTCAAAAACGCAGCTCCATTATCCATTGCTCACCGGCGGGTGCTCGCGCGCTGGCGCAAACGGCGTCAGTGCTGGCGCGCGCCGAGGGCTTGACCGCGCATGCGCGTTCTGCTGAGTTCCGCAGCACAGGCGACGACTCATAATGAAGCGCCCTGAGGCTTAAGGAAGGTTACGGAGGAGTAACCTAACCTTGCGCGCTCATCTCTCAGGTTTTCGGCTCGGGCCGAATGTCCATGGTGGTTACTAACTCTCGAGTATTTCCTTGTCGATAGATCGTCAAAGCAATGTCACTGCCGGGCTTTTGTGCAGCGATTATGTTCATGGCTGTGTACGCATCGTTAACCGGCTCGCCGGCGATGGCAACTAGTAAATCTCCTTGTTGTAGACCGGCCTGCGCTGCAGGGCCGTTGGGGTAGATGCCTGTCACTACCATACTCTGCACATCGTCAGGCAGCTTTAGCGTGGCTGCAAGTTGCGCGGACCAGTCCTGCACTTCTATACCCAGCCAACCGCGCTGCACGCGACCGTATTCGATCAGGTCATCGCTGACCATAGCTACCGTGTTGGCCGGTATGGCCAAGCCAATGCCCTGCGAGCCACCGCTACGCGAATAAATAGCCGAGTTAATGCCCAACAGTTTGCCGTTAACATCGACCAGTGCGCCGCCGGAGTTGCCAGGGTTGATAGCGGCATCGGTTTGAATATAGTTTTCAAACGTATTGAGTTGCAGTCCGTAGCGACCGGTGGCGCTGATAATACCTTGTGTCACCGTTTGACCCAGACCGTAAGGATTGCCGATGGCCAACACAATATCACCTATGCGAGCGTGTTCAGGATCGCCAAGCTGCATGCCAGGCAGATTGTCAAAGTCCACTTTCAGCACCGCCAGATCAGATTCAGGGTCGGTGCCGACTATCTCTGCCAGGCCGCTTGTGCCGTTGGCAAACAGCACCTGAATTTCATCCGCCGCGCTGATCACATGGTTATTGGTGACGATATAACCATCACTGCGCAGTATTACCCCCGAACCAAGGCTGCGTTGCACTCGGTCCTGGCGTGGTTGGGGCATGCCCCTGAAAAAGCGCCTGAAGAAAGGATCATCCAGCAACGGATGGCGACGCGCCGGGATTGTTTTGCTGGTATAGATATTGACTACCGAAGGGGTCGCTCGCTCGACGGCCGGCGCGAGGCTGGCCAATACGATGGCAACGGGTGCATCGTTTTTGCTCGTTAGCAGCGGCCACTTGTCGATCAGTAGCAAGCCGGCCAGTATGCCAGCGATGACTGGCCAGGCGAAAAATCTAACGAGTCTGTTCATAGTTTTCTGTTACAGCGATGTGGAGCGACATTATAATGCGCACTGACTAGATACTATAAGAGCGTGTAATGCCTACCTCGTTAAAAGAGTTAATTGACGCGACTGACACGCTGCTGCAGCCACAAAAATTTAAAGACTATTGTCCGAACGGACTGCAGGTCGAAGGTAGGCCGCAAGTCAAGAAACTAATCACAGGGGTAACGGCGTGTCAGGCTTTGTTGGACCAGGCAGTGGCAAATGATGCCGACGCTTTGCTAGTGCATCACGGCTATTTTTGGCGCGGTGAGGACGCAACGATTGTCGGCATTAAACGGCGTCGTATAGCGACGTTGCTGCAGCATGACATCAGCCTGATTGCTTATCATCTGCCGTTGGACGCTCATCTGCAGCTGGGTAATAACGCGCAGCTGGCAGAGGTATTGGATATTACACCGCGCGCTGGGCTACAGCCAGGTGAAAACTCGATCGGCAGCATTGGTGAACTAGGTGAGGCGTTAAGCAGCGCGCAATTGACGCGTCACATTGCGAGCCGATTAGGCCGTGAACCGTTGCATATCTCGGGCCGCAGCAAACAGATTAAGTCTATTGCATGGTGTACAGGCGCCGCACAGGATTTTATCCAGCAGGCGATCGATGCGGGCGTAGACGCCTATCTCACAGGTGAGGTATCAGAGCAAACGGTACACATAGCGCGCGAGTCCGGCATTCACTTTTACGCGGCCGGGCACCACGCAACTGAGCGCTACGGAGTGCAGGCAGTGGGCAGATACCTGGCGCAGAAGCTTGACGTGGAGCATCAGTTTATCGACGTTGACAATCCGGTATAAATGCCAGAACAGTGCAGAACGTAGCAATTCGACTAAGCGTAACTACGAGCGTAACTTCTCCAACCCGAAATCCTCATTTAAAACGCCCTTGTCGGTGGGTCCTTTCTTCGGCGCATAGTCTAGCGGCGGCTCCAACGGGAGCTGCGTCTGCTGTTTACCCTCCGGATCATCTGCTCTGCGACCGCTTGCTTTTGTTAGCAGAGCGTTGTCTTCCATATCGCCACACAGTGTGTTGGCGCCTTCCGCCAGGCGTTGGTGCAGGCTTTGATAGGATTCGTTCATCTGCTTGAACGCATCGGCAGTTTGTGCGAAATGCTCTTGTACTTCGCGCTTGTATTCTTGTAGCTGTTGTTCAGATGTATCCAACGATTGCTGCAGCGCCAGACTTTTACGTTGTCCGTCGCTTGACTTTCGCCCTAAAAACCAGCCACCGAGACAGCCGATGATGCCGGCGATAATCGCGGTCAACCAGATCCATTCAATACTAGTCACCCGGTGCTCCTAAAACGTGTGAATCAGGTCATTATACCGGCTATTTAACCAGCGGGTAGTCATCAATATGGTTGAATCGATAAACGGGAATAGTATGCACTTAATAGGCCCCAGGCGTGATCGCAAATTTTTACAAGTCTACCGTTTCGCAATTGCCAAGTTGGGATGCCGAGGGTAAAGTGACCGCCGCTAATTTTTGCTACGTTGAAGTACCAATATGAATATGCCCTCCGGCAGCCCACTTGCGCACTATCAGGAAAATCTTCGTCGCGCAGATTTCCAGCACGACCCAGCCCAGGAAAACGCCGTGCGTGAGCTGCAGCAGGTTTACCTTGCATTGGTGCGGGCTGAAAGCGATCGTAGTAACAGCAAAATATTTAGTCGTGTTCGCACTTTGTTTGCCAGTAATAGCAAGGCACCGGTGTGCGGCTTGTATCTTTGGGGTGGGGTTGGCCGCGGTAAAACGTATTTGATGGATGCGTTCTACGAAGGTCTGCCATTCGAACGCAAACTGCGCGCGCATTTCCATCGTTTTATGCGCCATGTGCATGGCGAGCTAAAAGCCCTGGCAGGCACCAGCAACCCTTTAGAAAGAGTGGCAGAGCGACTGGCGTCGCGAGCCCGCGTTATTTGTTTCGATGAATTTTTCGTCGCCGATATTGCCGATGCGATGATCCTGGGCGGCCTGTTCGAGTTGTTGTTTGCGCATCAGGTGACGCTGGTCGCAACGTCAAATATCCTGCCCGATGAGCTTTATAAAAACGGTTTACAGCGGCAGCGGTTCCTGCCGGCTATAAAGCTGATAAATCAGCATACAAAAGTGGTACATCTCGACGCCGCCTGTGACTACAGGTTGCGCGTGCTGGAACAAGCGGAACTGTATCACTTTCCGCTCGATGCCGAGGCCGAAACAGTACTGGAGTCCAATTTTTCCAAACTGGCATCTGAGAAAGGTGTAAGCGGCCAACTAATCGAAGTGAACGGCCGCGTTCTGCCTAGCCGCTGCTGTGCTGATGATGTCGTCTGGTTTGAGTTTGCGACATTGTGCGACGGCCCTCGCAGTCAAAATGATTATATTGAACTGGCGATGGAGTATCATGCGGTGCTGATCAGTAATGTGCCGGTGATGAACGCCAGCGAAGAAGATCAGGCGCGGCGTTTTATCAACCTTGTAGACGAATTTTATGACCGGAATGTCAAACTGGTGATGTCAGCGGCAGCTGCTATTGAAGCCCTTTATCAAGGCGTTCTTCTAAAGTTTGAATTCGAGCGCACGGCCAGTAGGCTGCGGGAGATGCAGTCACACGACTATCTTGCCAGGCAACATCGAGCCTAACGTGCTGTACCATACACGCGGAACGCTATCTTTTCCGCACGCCGACGTAGTTTTCAGCTATTTTCTAGGTTGAATAAAAAACGCTGGTTCTGTAGTATGCGCGCACTTTATTCCTTTGCCTTTTTTTCAGAATTCTCCGCCATGAAAACCTTTAGTGCCAAAAACGAAACTGTTGAACGCGACTGGTATGTCGTTGATGCGAGCAATAAGACCCTGGGTCGTCTCGCCAGTCAAATAGCCCATCGCCTGCGCGGTAAGCATAAGCCGGAATTTACGCCGCACGTTGATACCGGCGACTATATTGTGGTAATTAACGCCGGCAAAGTGCGCGCCACTGGTAATAAGATGAAAGACAAAATGTACTATCGTCACAGCCAGTATCCCGGTGGGATCAAATCAATCGCACTCGGTGACCTGCTAACCAGCGCCCCGGAGCGCGCACTTGAGTATGCGGTAAAAGGCATGTTGCCGAAGAACCCGCTAGGACGTAGCATGTTCAAAAAGCTGAAAGTCTATGGTGGCGAAGACCATCCGCATTCCGCGCAGCAACCCCAAGCGCTGACAATTTAACAGAGCCCTCACACTATGGCAGCAACACAGTACTACGGCACCGGCCGACGCAAAACATCCACCGCACGAGTATACCTGCAGTCCGGCGGCGGCAATATTACGGTTAACAAACGCTCTCTCGATAACTATTTTGGCCGTGAAGTTGCACGCATGATTGTGCGTCAGCCGCTTGAATTAGCCAATGCGGTTGATACTTTTGACATCCACGTAACGGTTTCCGGTGGTGGAAGCTTCGGCCAGGCTGGAGCTATTCGCCACGGGATTACGCGCGCTCTGATGGAATACGACGAAAATTTACGACCATCATTACGACAAGCCGGATTTGTCACTCGCGATGCACGCGAAGTAGAACGTAAAAAAGTTGGCCTGCGCAAAGCACGCAAAAAGCCACAGTTTTCCAAACGCTAATTTGTGGCGCGGTACTCTCCGGTGGTGCAATTGTTTGTTTGTACCGCGCAATTTTCAAAAACGTCCGCCATGGGCGTTTTTTTACGCCAGATAAATCGTGCAAGCGGTTAATCATCCACAGTGGAGACAAACATCGTGAATAAAGATGGCGCGAATAAGGGGCGGCGACGCGTACTGACGGCGATGACTGCAGCCGTAGCTGGTGCCGGTGTGGTTGGGGTGGCAGTGCCATTCCTTGGTTCCTGGAAGCCGAGTGCACGGGCCAAAGCAGCCGGCGCTCCGGTAAAAGCGGACGTGAGCAAGATCGAGCCGGGCGGCATGATCATTGTCGAATGGCGCGGTAAACCGGTGTTCATCTTGCGCCGTACTAAGGAGGCGCTCGCGTCATTGGGACCAGTCACAAAGAATCTGAAAGACCCTGAGTCGCTGAATGCGGTTCAACCAAATTATATCGATTCAATAGACCGCTCCATTAAACCCGAGTATTTCGTGATGGTTGGTATTTGCACCCATCTGGGTTGTGTGCCGAAGTTTCGCCCTGACGTTGGGGCGGCTGACTTGGGCGGCGATAAATGGCTTGGGGGGTTTTTCTGTCCTTGCCATGGTTCGAAATTTGACTTGGCCGGCCGCGTTTATACTGGAGTGCCGGCGCCGACCAATATGGACATTCCACCCTACCGATACGAAGATGATAAGGTCATCGTGGTCGGTGAAGATCAGGAGAACGCCTGATGGCTAACGCATTAGTTGCACTACGCGATTGGACTAACGACCGCCTGCCCATCGTCCGTGCGTGGAATACGCACATGGGTGAATATTACGCACCCAAAAACTTCAATGTTTGGTATTTTTTCGGCGTGCTGTCGTTGGTGGTGCTGGTCAATCAGCTTTTGACCGGCATCTGGCTCACTATGAGCTATGAACCCTCGGCCGAGCGTGCATTTGCCTCGGTCGAATACATCATGCGCGACGTAGAATATGGCTGGATTATCCGTTACATGCATTCCACCGGCGCGTCGGCATTTTTTGCGGTTGTGTATCTCCACATGTTTCGCGGCTTGCTGTACGGCTCGTACCGTAAACCACGCGAGCTGGTGTGGATATTCGGCATGCTTATTTACTTCGCGCTGATGGCCGAAGGCTTTCTTGGCTACGTTTTGCCTTGGGGCAACATGTCTTATTGGGGCGCACAAGTAATTATCTCTCTGTTTGGCGCTATTCCGGTTGTCGGCGAAGCACTGGTGGAGTGGATACGCGGCGACTACCTGATTTCCGGTATTACGCTAAACCGCTTTTTCGCACTACACGTGGTGGCGCTGCCGATTATATTGCTCGCCCTGGTTGTATTGCATCTTCTGGCGTTGCACGAAGTTGGCTCGAACAACCCAGACGGCGTAGAGATCAAAAAAACCAAAGGTCCGGATGGCGTGCCGCTGGATGGCATTGCATTCCACCCTTACTACACAGTGCATGATATTGTAGGCATTGTCGTGTTCCTGTTTGTGTTTTGTGGGATCATTTTCTTTTTCCCTGAAATGAACGGTTACTTTATCGAGCACGCCAACTTCGAGCTGGCCAACCCGCTGAAAACCCCGGAACACATCGCTCCGGTGTGGTATTACACGCCGTTCTATTCAATGTTGCGCGCGGTCACCATCGATCTTGGCCCACTGACCGCTAAGTTCCTCGGCTTTATCGTGATGGCAGCTGCCATTGCCATCATGTTCGTGTTGCCTTGGCTGGACCGCAGCCCTGTGAAGTCTGTTCGCTACAAGGGTCTCGTGCCGAAGGCAATGATCCTGATATTTGCGTCGACATTTATCATCCTGGGTGTAATAGGCGTCAAGTCACCGACCATGGCACGTACGCTGTTGGCGCAAGTTAGCACCGTGGTTTATTTTGCGTTCTTTCTGACCATGCCGATCTGGACCAAGCCGGAGCAGACAAGACCGCTCTTGCGGCAACTAATTTGCGGCGTGTTTGGCGTATTTATGTTTGGCGTGGTGTTTAGCTATTGGGGTGACATGAAAGCGAATCACCTGGGGCTGATTCTCACCTACACGGCGTTGGTGGGCGTATTCTTCTTCGCCATGCCGTATCTGGTAAGAAATGACTACACCAAACCTGAACCGTCGCGAGTAACAATGGATGGCGGTATTGGTTTCTGGAAGACCCTGGGTGCCTTCGCGATCGTCGGCTTGTTAGCCTTCCTGCCGTTAAAAGTTGTAGGCGCAGAAACAGGCCATGCCTGCGGCACCATACCGTGCGACGAATTCAAGGCCGACTTGCACGACAAGGCGTCATTGCAGTCGGGTGCACAGGTGTTTTTCAGCTATTGTGCGGGTTGCCACTCGCTACAATACGGCCGTTACGAGCGCGTCGCCACTGACCTCGATATTCCCGCCGAAGTGGCAATGGAAAATATGGTGTTTGATGACAGCAAAATTGGCGAGCTGATGACGATCGCAATGCCAGAGGACTCCGCAAAAAAGTGGTTTGGGTCCGCGCCGCCCGATTTGACTCTGGTGGCGCGGCTGCGCTCACCTGAATGGTTATATACCTACCTGCGTAATTTTTATGTTGACCCGACCCGCCCTTGGGGCGTGAACAACCGTGTGTTC
Source organism: Pseudomonadales bacterium (assembly GCA_037969395.1). Classification (GTDB taxonomy): domain Bacteria; phylum Pseudomonadota; class Gammaproteobacteria; order Pseudomonadales; family JAUIET01; genus JBBKXJ01. Next base: position 27,933 of record JBBKXJ010000070.1, on the reverse strand, counting down.
AAAGACGTAGCGATGCCGCACGCTTTGCTGGAATTGCAGGGTACAACTGAGTGCGCCCTCGGGCCGGTGGCTGATAGTCACGGTGGCGTCAAACGTGACATGCTAACCGGCCAGGACATGCTCGAGGCAGAGTGTGGACGCCTGGAAGTTACCGAAGCTGGTAAACTGGAAGAGGGTGAATTCGACACGGCAGTTTATAATCTGGTCAATTTTATGTCGTACATGGGCGAGCCAATGACAGTGGACCGCAAACGTATCGGAATATATGTGTTTTTGTTTTTAGCTGTATTTTTAGTTTTTGCGTATTTGCTCAACCGTGAGTATTGGAAAGACGTTCACTAACTGCTGACATGGTCAGCGAGGTAAGTTCTATGGGTGTCATGGCAAAAAGGTCGTCGATGACGTTTTTCTCCGATGCAACGAGTCACTACAGCCACCGAGTGCGCATAGTGCTGGCGGAAAAAGGTGTGACCGTTGACATCATAGACGTCACCGATGACAAATTGCCTGACGATATTGCGGATCTGAATCCTTACAATAGCCTGCCTACGCTAGTAGATCGCGAGCTCGTGCTATACGAACCGAACGTTATGATGGAGTATTTAGACGAGCGGTTCCCCCACCCACCGCTGCTTCCAGTGTACCCGGTCGCGCGGGGCGAGAGCCGTCAGTACATCTGTAGAATTGAAAAAGACTGGAGCATTTTGGCCGACAATATCAACGCAGGTAAATCCCGCTCAATTGATAAGTCACGCAAGGAATTACGTGAAGGTTTGATGGGAGTGGCGCCGATCTTCGGCGAAAAGCCTTACTTCATGAATGATGAATTTACTCTGGTCGACTGTTGCCTCGCTCCAATACTGTGGCGCCTGCCACTGTTGGGTATCAGCATTCCTGACACCCGGCAAACCAAACCCCTACATCAGTACATGAAGCGCGTTTTTGCCCGTGAGTCGTTTCAGATGAGTTTATCGGAGCGTGAACGAGAAATGCGCGACGGAAGCTGATACAATAGTGGTTAATTATTAAGCTTCAAGGGTTATGTTCATGGCTATGACATCCAGCCGATCGTATTTGATAAGGGCTCTGTATGACTGGATACTTGAAAATAACTGTACGCCCTACGTTTTGGTAGACGCGGAACGGGAAGGTGTTGAGGTACCGCTTCAGTATGTAAAAGATGGCCAAATCGTTTTGAATGTTTCGCCATCAGCGGTGGTAGGCCTTAAGATCAACAATGATGATTTGAGTTTCAATGCGCGCTTCTCCGGCGTCGCCACGGACGTGTACGTTCCTATCCACGCCGCGTTGGGCATCTACGCGAGAGAAAACGGCCAGGGTATGTTGTTCGAAAACGATATGCCGCCGGTGCAACAACAGCCGGCAGCGGCAACTGAAGCACCCAGCCAGCCCGCACGGCCGGAACGCAAATCGCAAACACCGCAATTGACAATCGTCAAGTAAGGTTTTCCGCTTGCCGTAGCGTTAAGGATTACAGCTGCGGCAAAATCTCCACCTCGCTAAAGCGCTGGCTTATTCTATATATTCAAAAATGCGCACGATCTTCTGCACGCCGAAGGTATTGCGCACTGCGGCAACAATGCGATCGCCGAGATCGCGTGAAACCAGTCCGAGCAAATAAACAACGCCATTTTCGGTTACTACTTTAACCCGGTTCGCTTTAACGTTACGTGTGATTAACAGCTTAGTTTTGACTTTCGTTGTTAGCCAGGCGTCATTCATGCGCGCCGGCACCGACAACGGACCCGCCGCGACCAGTTCGTTGTGCGTGCGACTCACACCGCGCAGCTTATTCGCTACATCGCCGGCAAGCGCCTTCAAATTTTGACTAGGTACCTGACCGATTAGCAACACTGCGCCGTTAAAGCTGACCACGCTAATATGGGCTTCGCCCAGTCTTTGATCGGTCAACTTCAAGTTCGCTTTGATTTTGGTCTCTATGAGAGAGTCATCGATAAAGTTGCCGAGACTACGCTTTCCATAGTTATCCTGGATTGGTGTTGTGCGCGCGGCTGCCACGAGGCTACTGCATCCATAACATGACAGCAGCGATAGCAGCAGCAAAGTCAGGCCAATGTTACGGGTCATTCAGATTCACCAATACCAAAAAGTGACTGTTCGATCAGCGTGCACAAACAATGCGCTATCAGAACGTGCGCTTCAATAATGCGCGTTTTGCTACTTGTTGCGATGTAAATCTCTTTATCCCTCGGTGCCAACGTCGCGGACACGTCCTGATCCTCAGCACCAGTGATCGCGATTACTTGCATCTGCCGTTCTTGCGCGGCTAACACGGTTTGCGCCAGCGCTGGCGCGTTGGTATTTGCGGAAAATAGCAGCAGCACGTCGCTGGCATTGCCGAGCGCGTACACCTGGCGCGAGTAAACTTCGCACTGCTTGTCCACTTTGGCAGTCGCTACGGCGTTAGCAGATAGCATCATCGCTGGCAGGCTCGGTCGATCATATTCGACGCCGTTTGCCAGCATCGCGGTAAGATATTGACTGATTGCCGACGCGCTGGAGCAACCGCATAGCATCAACTTCCCGTCACTCAGGAAGCACTCTGAAATAAGCGCTCCGGCGTACTGAATATCTGCCAGTAATGGCTCGATAACGCCCATCGTTTGTTCGACGTTGGCAGCCAGAATATTTCTAAGTGGTTTATCGTATTGCATAACAGCCTGAAGTGCATTGGCTCATTAGCGGGTTATCGGCAGCTGAAGCATTAAGCTCCAAATGCATTTTTGCACCAATCATATTCCAGTTGACCGCTGTCGCGATGAGGTGATATTCCGATGACATCGAAGCGTGCGGCCCTGTCGCTCCAACGCCTTTGTTGCAAAAACCACTGCGCCGCTAGAATCAGTTTCTTTTGTTTGCGCCGGTCAACCGTCGCAACGGCCGCACCAAAGTTGCTTGTTTTGCGATATCTAACCTCGACAAATACGATAATGCTTTGGTCGTGCATCACCAGGTCAATTTCGCCAAAGCGTGACGCAAAATTTCTGGCAATCAGGCTCAGGCCTTGCTCCTCCAAACGGGTTAGTGCGAGCAATTCGGCGTCAGCGCCAGTGATGACTTTCATCTATTACGACCCGCGCCCGCCAGGGTCATCCAGCATTTGCTGTGTATCGGGAATCCGCACAGGTAACCCGCGTTTAATCTCTGCGAAGTCCAACCGGCGGTGGACCTGTTTGTTGGCACTCATATACAGAGCGCCGGTAGCACCGCGCAACATAGCGCCAGCATTGGCTTCAAGTTGCCACAGACGCGAAATCAAACGAAAAGCGTCGACACCAAATGCGTGCATGCGGCCATAGCGCCGCGACTCATCCGGGAGATACTCTTGCAGCATAGTTCTTAGCGGCTGATAGGGGTCCAGTATCCAAGGCATATCGCTAAACACAATACCGTTCAAGTCGCTGTCTTTTTGCCATTGGCGCTGTCCTGAATAGATGTGCGAGGTAGCATATACAGGTATGTTACCGCCGTAGTGGAATGCCAGAATAGGCTTGAGTGACCGCGCCTGTTGCGGTCGTGCGGCCAAAAATATCATATCGACGTCTTTGCGTCGGCGTGGAGTGAACTCGATTTGTGACTGCACAATTTGTTCTATGCGGCGGGCGCGGTTCTCGCTTATGTCGACATGCAACGCCTGCCTGATCAACGCTGAAACGGTTTCTGCCTGCTGAAAGCGCACCTGGTCGAGCGTGACGCCACCCAACTCACCCCAATGATGATCAAAGGCCGCTGCCACCCGCTTGCCCCACGGGGTGTCGGGGCTGATGATCAGGGCGCGTCGATGCGCATCCATCATGGCGCGTTCGGCAGTTTGACTGGCTTCATCCTCCGCCGACAACCCAAACTGGTAAAAAGGTAACGGTTTCTCGGAATCAATATAGTTCAGCGCCAGCGTAGGCGCTGGCAGTTCTTCAAGTCTAGAGATTTTCTGCACTCGGCTTTTTTGTAACGGGCCAATGATCAAGTCTGTACCGCTGTCTGCAAGGCTGGCATATTGCTGGTTAAAATCATCAGCTGCGTCGCTGTCGACAACATCGACTTGAATTGCCGTGTGTTGACCGCTGCTGTAATAAGCGGCAAAAAAGCCATCGCGTATTGCAGCACCGGCTGCGGCCAGCTTTCCAGAGAGCGGTAGCAGCAGGGTAACGCTGTCAGGCAAGTTCGCTGTGATCTCCTCAAGTACGGCAAGCTCTGCCGGTAAGGCCTTAGCTGCAGGATGATCAGGCCATTCCCCTAACCAGACTTTAAGCTGCTCGTCCTGACGCGCCACGTCGTCAATAAAGAAACGATGTAGCAGCGCGAGTGCTAACCAGCCGCGTAATTCACGCGAATTTGCGGCCCGCGTTTCAGTTTCCAGTTCACTGACAGGTACCTGAATTAGCGTACGCCAAATGGCGGTATGGTTGCGCTCTTGCTCGTCAGGATCGCGTAACAATGAGGCGATAAAAATGCGCTGCTCAGCACTGGCAATCAGTTGATTGCGCTTGGCCAGTGCGCGCGCACGCAGCAGGCTAATGCGCACTTCCAGCTCGCGAATGAAGTGCTCGTCGTTATCGATACTGTCGAGCAGAAAAAGTGTCTTGTCATACTGCCGCTCGCTATAAAACAGTCTTGCATTGACCAGTGTATATTCGTTAGCGAGCTCCGGCGGCAGGTCGCTGGACGACGTGATCTGCTCCACAATGCGTTTTGCTCTTTGCGGCTGGTTGCTATCGATCAGCAGATTGGCAGCCCGCAGGCGTGCCTCACTGGCTAGCGGCTCTTCGCGGGTAGCTGCTAACTGCAACCAATGCTCGACCTGCTCGGCAACGGCTTGCTTTTGCAGTGGCGGATTGCGGTAAACTTGCTCTGGCTTGATCCCGCTACATGCCCCCAGACAGACTGCCAGAAACGAGGTCAATATCAGACGCAGCGCTTGCTGCCGACCCCATTTTATTGAGGAATAAGACTGTTGAAAATAGATCACGGTTTATATGTTGTCGCAACGCCGATTGGCAATATGGGTGATATGGTACATCGAGCTGTGCATGTGCTACAAACGGTTGCTTTGGTGGCCGCCGAGGATACTCGGCACAGTCAGCGACTATTTCAGCACTACGGGATACGCACGCCAGCCATACCGTATCACGAACACAGCGAGGAGCATACCACGGTAAAAGTAATTGCCGAGCTCGATGCTGGCAATAGCGTTGCGTTGATCAGCGATGCCGGTACACCGCTTATTTCTGACCCCGGCTATCGATTGGTAAAGCAGGTGCGGGCGGCCGGGCATAGAGTGATTCCCATTCCCGGTGCCAATGCCGCAATTGCTGCCCTGTCGGTCGCGGGGTTGCCGACTGATAGTTTCCTGTTCATCGGTTTTCTTCCGGCCAAAGCCACAGCACGCAGCGACCGGCTGCGCCAGCTGCAACAATCGCCGCATACGCTGGTTTGCTACGAAGCGCCGCACCGAGTGCTGTCATGTTTGCAAGACATGTGTCGTCAGCTGGGTGCTGACCGGCCGGCGGTGCTGGCACGCGAATTAACTAAAATACACGAAACCGTTTACAGCGGCGATCTGGCGCAGCTATGCGATTTCGTTAGCAACGATGCCAATCAGCAGCGAGGTGAAATCGTAATTCTGGTTCAGGGGGCGCGCGAGCAGTCGAATGCAGCCGACGCTGAAGCGAGCCGGGTGCTCGATATTCTGTTAGCGAACTTGCCGCTCAAACAGGCTGCAGCACTGGCAGCGCAAATAACCGGCGTCAAGAAAAACCTGCTCTACCAGCAGGCCCTTGAGAAAAAGTAGAATGCAGCCAGCACGCTGCGCGCACGTCGCAGGAAGCCGTACGCAGCGTGGCATTCAAAACTATTGTACGAAATGCATAACCACGCTATCTTACGCGCAGAGTTGGCCGAGCAGTCGCTGTCATCGCAAGATGGTGGAGGAAAGTCCGGGCTCCACAGGGCAGGGTGCCAGGTAACTCCTGGGAGGCGCGAGCCTACGGCAAGTGCAGCAGAAAGTAGACCGCCTGACTCGCAAGGGTTCGGTAAGGGTGAAACGGTGCGGTAAGAGCGCACCGCGCACGTGGTAACACGTTGCGGCAAGGTAAACCCCACTCGGAGCAAGACCAAATAGGGATCCTAGTGCGGCCCGCATCGGATCCGGGTAGGTTGCTTGAGGCAGACGGCGACGTCTGTCCCAGATGAATGACTGTTCACGACAAAACCCGGCTTACAGGCCAACTCTACTTATTTTGAATAGTGCAGAAGACAGCATCTGCCACAACTCGACTTTTCACCGCTAAGCGACATCTCAAATCCTGCTATGCCAGCCTTCATACATCTGCTGGCGATTTTAAAAGCTCATTTATATTACGAAAGAATATAGAAGTTAATGCATCACTTTAACTGTCTATAACAAGAGTATATTTGTTATGCTTTTTAGTGTCCCTCCACTTGCAAGAACTCTGCAATATCTCGTAAATTCCCAGCAAGATCCTGATTTATAAGCCCATTTCGTGACACATTTGACAATTGGCTGGTTGACAAATGAGCCGCGCAATCCATATAGTCGCGCCAAGTGGAGAAAAGTGGTTTTTAGTGGGTGTTTGTGGTTTTTTAGCATTCATATCCAGGGAAAGTGGGGTCGAAATTGTTTCACGGGCCGAGTAACGCAACGATGGATGCCAAGGGGCGCTTTGCGTTGCCTGCCGCGTTGCGTAAACAGATGCCTGACGACGTTGACAACAGTCTGGTTATCACCTGCGATCCCGCATCTGACTGTTTGCTCATTTACCCTCCGTCTGCCTGGCGACTCGTACTCGAAGATTTGCTGTCGCGCTCCAATATGAACCGCCTGGTGAAGAAGTTTCAACGCAAATTCGTTGGTAACGCTCGCGAGGTTGAGTTCGATGCTAACGGACGCCTGCTTATTCCGCCAATGTTGCGCGAATATGCGCACCTTAACAGCAAGCTGGTGCTCGCCGGCATGGGTAAAAACATAGAGCTATGGAATGAGCAGGACTGGGCCGCTGAGAACGACGAGCTGAAAGATTTGATGAACAGCGGTGAAGCCGCGGAACTGCTGGCCGGGTTTAATTATTGATGGGCGATCATCAGACGGTATTACTCACAGAAGCAGTTGATGCGTTGGTGTGGGATATAGACGGCACATATATCGACGGCACTTTTGGCAGAGGGGGTCACGCTCGGGAAATTCTCGCGCGCCTAAGTGATAACGGTAGATTGTTTGGCATAGACAAAGACCCGCAGGCAGTGCAGGCAGGACGGGAATTAGCGGCACTAGAGCCACGATTTGAAATGTATTCGGGATCATTTACCGAAATGAAACAAACACTGGAACAGCAGGGTATACACGGCGAAATCGCCGGCATTCTGCTCGACCTCGGCGTTTCCTCGCCCCAGATCGATCAGGCCGAACGCGGCTTCAGCTTCAGTCACGATGGCCCTCTCGACATGCGCATGAACCCGGCGCAGGGCATCAGTGCGACGCAGTGGGTAAACAGCGCAGGTAGCGAGGAAATTGCCAGCGTGCTCAAAACCTTTGGCGAAGAGCGCTTTGCACGTCGCATCGCCAACGCCATATGTAGCGCTCGTGACGAGCAGGCGATCACGACAACCGCGCAATTGGCTGCCATTGTCAAACAGGCGCACCCACGCTGGGAGCCGAAACGGCACCCGGCCACCAAATCGTTTCAGGCAATACGCATATTTATAAACGACGAGTTAGCCGACCTGCAGCAAATGCTGAATCAAGTGCTGGATTTACTGGCGGTATCGGGTCGTCTGGTGGTTGTCAGCTTCCATTCGCTGGAAGACCGCATCGTGAAGCGATTTATGCGCAGCGCCAGCGGCGACAACTTAGCCCAGGCACCGGCCTACATTCCCCTGCAAGCGACGGCGGCAACGGGACCGGCGCTGTGGCCGTTGGGTAAAAGAGTCAAACCAACAAAAGATGAAGTTGAGCGCAATGTAAGAGCGCGCAGCGCGGTCATGCGCGTTGCAGAAAAACGCATATAAATTCATAACAGCAGCGGACAAAGAACAAGGCGGCACAATGGACACTCGGCAGCGATTTTATCGCAATGCAAGGATTTTACCGTTGCTGCTGGTGTGCGCGCTGCTGGTGAGTGCTCTGCTGGTTACAGTCAATAGTCATAATTCGCGTCGCCTGTTTCATGAGTTGCAAACACTGCAGCAGGAAGCCGTACGCAGCGAAGTGGAATGGGGTCAATTGCTGCTTGAAGAGAGTGCTTTTTCCTCACATACGTTAGTAGAGAGCAAAGCGCGTAAAGAGCTAAAAATGCTGGCACCGGATAGCAAAAACATTGTGGCGGTAAAGAATTGAAAATCACCGCTGCTGATTGGCGCTTCGCGCTGGTCGCCGCACTACTGCTGTGTCTGGCGGGAGCGCTGGTTGTGCGCCTGCTTACCTTGCAAGTATTCGACGGCGCTAAAGGCGCTGAATTTCTGCAAGACGCAGGCGACGACCGTTCAATACGTACAGTCGTTTCCAGCTCGCACCGCGGCATGATTACCGACCGCCACGGCAAGCCATTGGCGATCAGCACGCCGGTCGTTTCAATTTGGCTAAACCCCAAAGAACTGATGCAGCAGCGAGACCAGTGGCCGCATATCGCAGTAGCGGCCGGCGTAGCCGAAGCTAACCTTACTCGTAAGATGGAAGCCAACGCAGGCAAGGAATTTATTTATCTGCGCCGGCATTTAGCGCCCGTCAAAGCACAAAAAATTCTTGATCTGGGCATCATCGGGGTTTACGGGCGCGACGAATACAAACGCTTTTATCCGGCCGGAGAAGTCACCGCCCATTTGCTCGGTTTCACCGATATTGACGAACATGGTGTTGAAGGGCTGGAGCTGGCGTATAACGGCTGGCTAAGCGGCAAATCCGGTGCCAAACGCATCCTGCAGGACCGCTACGGCAACATCATCCAACACCTCGAATCGGTGGCCGAGGCAAGCGACGGCAAAGATATCGCGCTAAGTATCGACATGCGCCTGCAATACCACGCGTACCGCGAGTTGAAGCGTACTATCAAGCGTTTCAAGGCCAAAGCCGGATCGGTAGTGCTGCTTAATGCGCAGTCGGGCGAGGTGTTGGCGATGGTTAATCAGCCTTCTTACAATCCCAACCAGCGACTGCATCTAACCCCGTCGGCGATGCGCAACCGAGCAATGACCGATGTGCTGGAACCTGGTTCGACGGTTAAACCGCTAACCATGGTTGCGGCACTGGAGAGTGGTAAGTACACACCAGCCAGCACGGTTGATACGCGGCCCGGCTACATCGATATAGAAGGCAAGCGGCTGGCCGACCACTCGAACAATGGCGTAATTGACCTAACGACGATTTTGCAAAAATCCTCCCAGGTCGGCACCAGTAAAATCGCCCTCAATCTGGCCGACGGCGCAGTGCGCGACGTCTTGAGCCGAGTCGGTTTAGGCGCGCCGCCGGCTACCGGGTTTCCCGGCGAAAGCGCTGGCATACTGCCTGACTACGTGGAGTGGCACCCTTTGCACACCGTCACCATGGCCTATGGCTATGGTCTATCGGTATCGCCGCTGCAGCTGGCACAAACCTATAACGTGCTGGCCAACCACGGCGTCAAGAAAGAAATTACGCTGTTACGCCGGCAAGCAGAGGCCCCTGCGGAACGCGTGATTGACGCTGCAATTGCCGATCAGGTTGACGCCATGCTGCAAGCCGTAACTGGCGAAGGTGGCACGGCTTGGCGTGCACGCGTACCCAATTACAGTGTGGCTGGTAAAACTGGAACGTCGCATAAAATCGGCAGCGCGGGCTACGAAGACAGCCGCTATATTTCAGTGTTTGCGGGCTACGCGCCAGCGAGCAATCCGCGCCTGGTGGCCGTCGTTGTGATAGATGATCCCGCCGGCGATATGTATTTCGGCGGCCAGGTAGCAGCCCCGTTATTTTCTAAAGTTATTGGCGAAAGCCTGCGCTTGCTCAACGTACCACCCGACGCTTTGCAAGTTGCGGGGCCGGTGTAATGAACGCTACGCACACAATGCCTGCCCGCGAAGCGCGACCACTGGTGCAGCTGTTGCGCGGTGTCGACGCGGATATCACTACTGATCTTTCGGTTGTCGGAGTGCGCCTGGACTCGCGCACTATCCAACCTGGGGAGTTATTTGTTGCGCTGCGCAGCGAGCACTCGCATGGCGCCGAGTTTATCGACAGCGCCATCGCCAATGGCGCAGCCGGCGTGTTGCTCGATCAATATGCACCACTGCAAGGCAAGCAGCTTGAAGTACCGTGCATCGTCATTGAAGATCTTGAGCAGCACCTCGGCACAATCGCGCGCAACATGTACGGCAACGCTGGCAGCGAACTCGCGGTATTCGCGGTCACTGGCACCAATGGCAAAACCAGCTGCTGTAGCGCCTACGCTCGCCTGCACAGTCAGTTGGGTGCATCCTGCGGGTTTATCGGCACCCTGGGTTGGGGGGTCGACGGCGAATACGCGGCTACCGGTTACACCACGCCCGACGTATTTTCTACCCATGCTATATGCGCTCAATTGTTGCAACGTGGCTGCGAGGCGGTAGCGATGGAGGTGTCTTCTCACGCCCTCGCACAAAACCGCATTGCCGGTATTGCCGTGCGGACCGCGGCATTTACTAATCTGACGCATGATCATCTTGATTATCACAGCAGCGAAGCCGACTACGCCGCGCAAAAAAGCAAATTGTTTGTACGCGACAACCTGAAAACCGCTGTGCTCAATATCGACGATGCAATGGGGGTGCAACTGGCAGCCCAGCTTAAGCACGACCGGCAATTGCAAGTGTTGAGCTACAGCCTCAGCCAAAGCAACGCCGATGTGTGGGCCGACGCTATCGAATTTGACGAACACGGTATGCGCGCAAGCGTGCACTCGCCCTGGGGCAGCGCCAAACTTAACAGCAAGCTGTTTGGCGAGTTTAACCTAAGCAATTTACTGGCAGTAATCGGTAGCCTGTGTGCCGACGGTTTTGAACTGCAAGACGTCGTCGATGCAGTCGGCGACCTCGAAGGAGCTGCGGGTCGCATGCAGGCCGTTCGCAACGAGCTGGGACTGCATATCGTCATCGATTTCGCACACACTCCTGACGCTCTGCAAAACGCACTGGCTGCGCTGCGTCGGCACTGCACCGGTGAGCTATGGCTGGTATTCGGCTGCGGCGGCGACCGCGACAAAAGCAAACGTCCGTTGATGGGTGGCATCGCCGAACGCCTGGCCGACCGGGTTGTGCTGACCAATGATAACCCTCGCACCGAGGCCGCAGACACCATCGCTGCCGATGTGCTCAGCGGCATCAACAAGCCTGACTGCATCCACGTAGAACTTAATCGCGCCCGTGCCATTGAGTATGCAGTGCAGTCTGCACAGGGCGGCGATTGCGTGCTGGTGGCCGGCAAGGGCCATGAAGACTATCAGGACATAAACAACGTTAAATTGCCGTTCGACGATTATACCGTTGTGCAAAGCGCACTAAGCCAGCGGAGCATGCACTGATGATGGCGCCGATGAGCCTGTCACAGGTCGCTGCGGCCCTACAGGTACAGCACTGCGGAGCGGATGCAAATTTCCACCATATATGCATCGATTCAAACAGTGTAGCCCCCGGCGATCTATTCGTTGCCATTAAGGGCGAGAACTTCGACGGTCATGCGTTTGTCAAGCAGGCGATCAACAACGGCGCCAGCGGCGCTATGGTCGAGCGCGAGCAAGACGGGGTCAATCAAATTGTCGTGCCGAATACTATCGAAGCGCTGGGTGCGCTCGGTGCGTTAAACCGCGCCGCGTTTACCGGCAAAGTCATCGGCTTGACTGGCAGCGTTGGTAAAACCACCACCAAAGATATGCTCAACAGCATTCTCAGCCGCGCTGGCAAGGTATTGGCAACAAGGGGTAATCGTAATAATGAGATTGGCCTGCCGCTAACACTGCTGGACCTGGCGCCTGAACACGACTATGCCGTGTTAGAAATGGGTGCAGCCAAGCCTGGCGACATACATTACCTCACCCAACTGACGCGACCCGATGTGGCGTTGGTCACCAGCGTCGTCGCAGCTCACCTCGACGGCTTCGGTTCGCTGCAAGCTATCGCGCAAACTAAAAGCGAGATCTACGCGGGTTTGGGCGACGCTGGTGTTGCTATCGTTAATATTGACTTGCCCTTCGCCACGCAATGGCTTGCAAGACTTAAGCCGCATCGCGTGATTCGGTTTAGCGTGTCTGACCCGGCGGCCGACGCATATGCCAGCGAACTGCAGCTGCAAACCGACCAAAAGTGGTCGTTCCGATTGCACACCCCGCTAGGCGACACTCTGGTCAAGCTGCCGGTGCTGGGCGCACATAACATTGCCAATGCCGTTGCCGCTGCCAGCGCGGCGGTGGCGGTTGACATCGAATTGTCAGCTATCAAAAAAGGACTGCAGAGCTTCTCCTCCACCGGTCAGCGCATGCAGGTACGCGAAGGCTTGCAGGGCGCGGTATTGATAGACGACAGCTATAACGCTAACCCGGCCTCGGTAAAAGCCGCGCTCGATGTATTGGCCGCCTACCCGGGAGCACGCCTGTTCGTGCTAGGCGACATGGCCGAATTGGGCGTCAATGCCGAGCGCTTGCATGCCGAGATTGGCGAGTATGCACGCGCGCGTGGCATTGAGCGATTCGTTACCGTTGGCAATCTCAGCGCTTGCGCGGCCAAAGCTTTTGGCAAGTCGGCGCGAGCCTTCGACGACCGCGACGCCGCCGCCGATTATTGCGCAGCTTCGCTCAGCAGCGGCGACGTAGTGCTGGTGAAGGGTTCCCGCAACGCCGGCATGGAGCATCTGGTCGCCAGCCTGTGCGCCGCAGAGGAGGTCAGCTAACGATGTTGTTATGGCTGGCAGACCTCATCGCGCAATACATCAACGCCTTCCAGGTGTTCCAGTACCTGACTCTGCGCGGCATTCTCAGTGTGTTGACTGCGTTGGCAATAACCCTGCTGGTTGGCCCCACAATGATTAAGCGGCTTAACTACCATCAGATCGGCCAGTCAATCCGTGACGACGGCCCTGCATCGCATTTCAGTAAAACCGGTACGCCAACCATGGGCGGCGCACTTATTCTGGTCGGCATCATTGTCAGTACCCTGTTGTGGAGTGATCTGAGTAATCGCTACGTCTGGACCGTGCTGCTGGTGACCATCGTGTTTGGCGCGGTAGGCTGGGTTGATGACTACCGCAAGGTTATTGAAAAAAACCCGCGTGGGCTACCGGCGCGGTGGAAGTATCTGTGGCAATCGGTCGGCGGTCTTGGCGCTGCGTTATTACTCTACAACACCGCCGTCAGCCCGGTGGAAACACAGTTGTTTATCCCCTTCTTCAAAAACTTTGCGCTAGAGTTGGGCAGCTTTTTTGTGGTGTTTACCTATTTCGTTATCGTCGGCAGCAGCAACGCCGTCAACTTAACTGACGGGCTGGATGGGCTGGCAATCCTGCCGTGTGTGCTGATTGCCACCGCACTGGCGATGATTGCCTATCTTGCCGGTAATTCCAGGTTTGCCGAGTATTTGCATATCGCCTACGTACCCGGCGCCGGCGAACTGATTGTTTATTGCGGTGCGCTGGCCGGCGCGGGTCTTGGCTTTCTATGGTTTAACACGTACCCGGCGCAAATTTTTATGGGCGACGTTGGGGCCCTCGCACTCGGCGCAGCGCTGGGTGTTATCGCCGTGATTACACGCCATGAGATTGTGTATTTCATTATGTCAGGCATTTTCGTGATGGAGACGGTGTCGGTCATTTTGCAGGTTGCGTCCTACAAAATGACCGGCCGGCGTATTTTTAGAATGGCGCCCATCCATCATCATTTTGAATTAAAAGGTTGGCCCGAACCGCGAGTGATTGTCCGCTTCTGGATTATTACGGTGATACTCGTGCTGTTCGGTTTAGCCACATTGAAACTACGTTGATGTTTTGTGAACACTAAAGCCATGACATCGTTAATAGCAGCGCAGCAAGGCAGCTACGTCATCGTCGGCATGGGGCTGACCGGCTTATCCTGCGCGCGTTATTTGCGGGCGCACAATATCCCCGTTGTGATGCTGGATTCGCGCGCCACACCTCCCGCGTTAGATGAAGTACGCCGCGAAATGCCCGACCTGGAAATTGTCACAGGTGCTATCGACGCCAGGCTGCTGCAGGCGGCAGAAAATATGATAGTCAGCCCTGGCGTATCGTTGCAAGAACCCGCCATCGCACAAGCACTGCGCGCAGGGGTTACGCTAAGCAGCGATATTGATCTGTTTGTTGCGGCCGATCAGCAACCACTGCTGGCAATTACCGGTTCCAATGGCAAAAGCACCGTCACCACATTAGTCGGCAATATGGCCAAACGGAGCGGTAAACAGGTAGCCGTGGGAGGCAATATCGGTGTGCCGGCGTTAGAACTGTTGACCACAGAACACGAGCTTAGCGTGCTTGAGCTGTCGAGTTTTCAGTTAGAGCGCTGCGCTGCACTGCGCGCGAAGGTTGCAACCGTACTCAACGTCAGCGCCGACCATATGGACCGTTATGCTGATATGCAGACTTATCAGCGCGCCAAGCTCGCAGTCTATGCGGGCGCCGAGAATATTGTTGTTAATCGCAATGATCCACTCACCACACCGTTGCTTGCCAATAACGTGCAGTGGTGGAGTTTTGCTTTGGACACGCCACAAGAGAACGCCTTCGGTGTCCTGCAACAGGCAGGCAATGGCTGGCTGGCGTTCGAGGATCAGCCGTTACTGCCACTGCAAGAACTTAGACTCCCAGGCCGGCACAACCTGCAAAACGCGCTGGCGGCATTAGCCATCGGCAAGGCAGCAGGTCTGGCCATGCATGCCATGCTGGAGGAGCTACGCGAGTTCGAAGGCTTGCCGCATCGCTGCCAGTGGGTGGCAGAAATCAACGGCGTGCAATTTATCAACGACTCCAAGGGCACCAATATCGGTGCGACCGTAGCGGCTATCGAGGGCTTAGCCTCTGCTGCCGGTCGCCGCCTTGTTTTGATCGCCGGCGGGCAGGGCAAGGGCGCTGATTTCTCGGCGCTGACGGCGAGCGTGCGGCAGCATGTGCACGGCGCGGTGCTGATTGGCAGCGATGCGAAGTTTATCAATGCCGAAATAAGTGCAGTCACCGATACCTGCTTCGCACTAGACATGCCGGCAGCAGTACAGGCAGCTAGTGCCATGGCGCGGCCCGGCGATTGTGTGCTGTTCTCGCCGGCCTGTGCAAGCTTCGATATGTTCAACGGCTTTGAGCAACGCGGTCAGGCGTTTATCGCCGCTGTGCGCGCGCAGGGGGAAAGCTCATGCCCTTTGCGCTAGTACCAATGGATATGCAGCCGCAACAGCAGCATGCGCCCGAAGTAGACCAATGGCTGCTGGCGTCGTTTGTCTTGCTGGTGGCGATGGGCCTGGTGATGATGGGCTCGGCCTCCATGGAGTACGCCAGCCGGCAATACGATAATCCTTTTTATCATGTCATCCGCCACTCGATTTTCCTCGGTATCGGCCTGATCGGCACATTGCTGTGCGTGTGTGTACCGATGCGCGTCTGGGAAAAATTCAGCGGTCTGCTGTTAGCGCTGGGTTTTCTGGCACTGTTGCTGGTGTTGATACCGGGGGTTGGCCAGGAGGTAAACGGCAGTCGCCGCTGGATCTCGCTCGGCTTTATCAATCTACAGTGTTCAGAGCTAATCAAGATCGTCGTGGTGCTGTATACCGCGGCTTACCTGGTACGGCGCGAACACGAGGTGCGTCTGCAGTGGCGTGGTTTTATCAAGCCGCTGGTGGTGATGTCGGGTTTAATCGTACTGCTGTTACTGGAGCCGGACTTTGGCGCCGTAGTGGTTGTGTTAGCCGCGGTACTCGGCATGCTATTCCTGGCCGGTGTGCGCTTGTCGCAGTTTATTGTGGTGATTCTGGTCAGCCTGGTTGCCATTGCCTTAATGGCGCTTTTTGCGCCATATCGGGTACAACGTCTGACTACCTTTGTTGACCCCTGGCCACATCAATTCGACTCCGGTTACCAACTGGTGCAATCGTTAATTGCCTTCGGTCGTGGCGAGTGGTTGGGTCTGGGGCTGGGTCGCAGCGTACAAAAAATGTTTTACCTTCCCGAAGCGCATACCGATTTCGTGTTCGCCATTGTCGGTGAGGAGCTGGGCTTTATCGGCGCGTTGGCAGTGATTGTGCTGTTCGCTGTGCTGATCGGCCGCATGTTAGTGATAGGCCGCCGCGCTGAACGGCTGCAGCAAAAATTTTCGGCGTATGTATGTTACGGCGTGGCGTTGGTGTTTGGCGGCCAAACGTTTATCAACATGGGCGTTAACGCCGGTCTTTTACCTACCAAGGGTTTGACCCTGCCGTTTTTCAGCTACGGCGGCAGCAGTTTATTGGTGTGCTGCGTGTTGGTGGGATTGGTAATGCGCGCTGCGTTGGAGCTTGGCGGCGATAGTAAAGTCGCCGTCACAGAGAGTCGGCAGTTTGGCCACAAAAGAAGGTAGGGAGCGCATAGTGATAATGGCGGGAGGCACAGGCGGGCATGTATTTCCAGGCCTGGCTGTGGCACACAAGCTAAGCCAGGCCGGCGTAGAAATACACTGGCTTGGCACGCGGCGTGGCATCGAGTCACGGCTGGTGCCGGCGGCCGGCTATGCCCTGCATTTTCTTTCGGTTGAGGGGGTGCGTGGGCGCGGCATATCGAGCTGGCTAAAAGCGCCGTTTCTATTGTTGCTGGCATTGCAGCAAGCCCTGCGCGTATTACTGACAACGCGGCCAGACTGCGTGCTGGGTATGGGCGGCTTCGCGGCCGGGCCAGGTGCGGTTGCGGCGAAGCTATTGCGCTTGCCGCTGGTATTACACGAGCAGAATGCAGTGATAGGCACCACAAACAAACTGTTAGCACCCATCGCCAATTGCAGGCTGGAGGGCTTTCCTGACACTTTCAAGCAGCGGCGCAATACATTCTATGTCGGCAATCCGCTGCGCGATGATCTGATCGCTGCGATAGATGCCGACGCATCGACAACGCCTGGTGCAGCTTTGCGTATCTTTGTGCTGGGAGGCAGCCGTGGAGCGGCGGCGCTGAACACAACGCTGCCACAACTGCTGGCAACGCTGAGCGATCGTTATAACTTGCAGTGTGAGGTACATCATCAAACAGGCGATGTGCAGCGCGATGAGGTAGTAAAGAGTTATCAATCATTAGGTATCGAGGCGCGAGTATCGACTTTTATCGACGCTATCGCGCCGGTTTATCATTGGTCGGATGTCGTCATCTGCCGCGCCGGCGCCATGACCGTTGCTGAATTGGCTGCTGCAGGCAAGGCGTCGGTACTGGTGCCATACCCGCATGCTATCGACGATCATCAAACAAAAAATGCCAACTGGCTGGCTGCAGAAGAGGCCGCCGTTGTGGTGCAGCAAAACGATTTGCTGGAAGAGTCGACCCTGATCACTCTGGGAGAACTGCTAACCAACCGTGATCAACTGCGCCGCATGGGCCGCCATGCCGCCGCCCTGGCACAACGTGAGGCAACCGCGCGCGTGGCCGAGCGCTGCCTGGAGCTGGCCAATGGTTGATACCACGCAACGCTTCACTATGCCGGAAATGCGCCGCATCAAAGGCATTCATTTCGTTGGCATTGGCGGTGCCGGTATGTGCGGCATAGCAGAAGTGTTATTAAATCAGGGCTATCAGATTTCTGGTTCCGACCTGCAGCAGTCAGAGACCACGCAGCGCCTGCAGGCCATGGGGGCGACTATTTATATAGGCCACGCCGCCAGCAATGTTCAGCAAGCCGATGTGCTGGTCAGCTCTACTGCCGTGGCAGCCGACAACCCCGAGCTGGTAGCCGCCCGCGATTCGCGCACCCCCGTGGTGCCGCGCGCCGAAATGTTGGCCGAGCTAATGCGCTACCGACACGGCATCGCCGTGGCCGGCACGCACGGCAAGACCACGACCACCAGCATGATTGCCTCCATAATGGGTACCGCCGGGCTTGATCCGACTTTCGTTATCGGCGGCTTGCTGAATAGCGCCGGCACCAATGCACGGCTCGGTGAGAGTCGCTACCTGGTGGCCGAAGCCGACGAAAGCGACGCGTCGTTTTTGCATCTGCAACCCATGCTTGCCGTAGTGACTAATATCGAAGCCGACCATATGCAAACCTACGGCGGCGACTTCGGCCAGTTAAAGCAGACTTTTATCAACTTTTTGCACAACCTGCCGTTCTATGGTCTGGCGGTTTTGTGTAGTGACGACCCCTTTGTGCAGGAAATTATCCCCGCTATCAGCCGGCCGTTTTTCACATATGGCTTTAACAAGCAGGCCGACTTCGTTGCCTCCAACGTGCGCCAGCATAAAACCGTTACCCGCTTTTCGCTGAGCCGTCCCGATGGACTGGCAGACCTTGAAATCACCCTCAATATGCCCGGTGATCACAACGTGCTAAACGCCACTGCCGCCATTGCAGTCGCCACCGACGAAGGCGTTAGCGATGCGGCCATAGTACAAAGTCTGGCTAGCTTTTCCGGTGTGGGGCGACGTTTTCAGGTCTACGGCGAAGTTCCAGTGGCGGGCGGTGATGTGCTGCTGGTTGACGACTATGGTCATCATCCTACCGAAGTGGCGGCGACTATTGCCGCCATTCGTAAGGGTTGGCCGGAGCAGCGCGTGGTTATGATTTTTCAACCGCACCGCTACTCGCGCACCCGCGATTTGTACGAAGACTTCGTCGCCGTGCTGGCTTCAGTCGACGTACTGCTAATGCTCGAAGTCTACAGCGCCGGCGAACAGCCGATTGCCGGTGTCGATAGTCGCAGCCTGTGCCGCAGCATACGCACGCGCGGTCGGCTGGACCCTATTTTTGTCGACTCAAACGATCAGGTGCGCGAGGTATTGCAAGCGGTCGTAAAAGCCGGCGACATCGTCGTCACGCAGGGTGCCGGCAACATCAACGCTGTAGCAAGTACGCTGCAGAAGGCAGGTTTGCAATGAACGCAACCACAAGAAAATTGCACCGTCGCGGTGCCAGTAGCAACCAGCGCGATAGCGTCAAGCAGCGCCGCTTTGGCCGTACATTCCTTGTCGTAATGCTGTGGGGCGGCGTGATCGCGACCACGGGCCTGGCATATAACAATCTTAAGCACTACGTGGCGACGGATGTGCAAAGCGTGGCAATCAATAGTGACTTCAACTATGCCAGCCGGGACCAGGTCTCCAGTGTGATCGAGCCGCTGCTCAGCCACAGTTTCTTCACGCTGGATCTGCGCGCCATAAAAGCCAGCCTAGAAGCACTCGACTGGATTTATCGCGCCGAAGTGAAGCGGCACTGGCCCAGCGGTTTGGTCATTAACCTGCAGGAACAGCGCCCGATTGCGCGCTGGGGTAACGCCAGTTTCGTCAGCGTCGACGGCGTCGTGTTCAATGGTAATGGCGTATTGGTAAGCGCCAAATTGCCGCGCTTGTATGGGCCGCCGGGTACCGAAAAAACGCTGATGAATTACTACCTCGAATTTAACCGTATGCTGAAGCGCAATGGCTTGTCGCTAAGCGAGCTAACGTTTGATGAAAAACACACGTTAACGGCGAAGTTGGACGAGGGCCTGCCGATCTACTTTGGCAGCGAAGAGCTGGTAGAGAAAATGCAGCGCTTTCTTGCCGTGCATAGCCGCGCGCTGGCTGACCGTGACAAACAATTGGACTACGTCGATCTACGCTACAGCAATGGCATGGCGGTACATTGGCAAAACAACGGAGAAACGAATGAACGCCAGATTGCAGATAAAGAATCCACCAGAAATGCACGGGAGAAAGCGTTCAGTGGCTAATGAAAACCGCATGATCGTTGGCCTGGATATTGGCACCTCGAAGGTGGTTGCCATTGTTGGTGAGGTTGACCCGGATAACCAGATAAACATCGTTGGTATTGGCACGCATCGGTCGCGCGGCTTGAAGAAGGGTGTAGTGGTTAATATCGAGTCCACCATTCAATCGATTCAGCGCGCCATAGAAGAAGCCGAGCTGATGGCCGGCTGCCAGATCCACTCGGTGTACGCCGGCATAGCTGGCAGCCATATTCGCAGCCTCAACTCGCACGGCATTGTTGCCATTCGCGACCGCGAAGTGTTTCAACTGGACGTAGAGCGCGTTATCGATGCGGCTCAGGCCGTGGCTATTCCGGCCGACCAAAAGGTGCTGCACATTTTGCCGCAGGAGTATTTGATTGACTCGCAGGACAGCATTAAAAAACCGCTGGGTATGTCCGGCGTACGACTGGAAGCAAAGGTGCATTTGGTGACCTGCGCAGTCAATGCCATCAGCAATATTGAAAAGTGCATCAAGCGCTGCGGGTTGGAGGTGGAAGACGTCATTCTCGAACAGCTGGCATCAGCCTACGCCGTGCTAACCGAGGATGAAAAGGAGCTGGGCGTGTGCCTGGTAGATATTGGCGGCGGCACCACCGACATAGCGATTTTCACCGAAGGCTCGATACGTCACACCGGCGTGATTCCCATCGCTGGTGATCAGGTGACTAACGATATAGCGATGGCGTTGCGCACGCCGACGCAGTTTGCCGAAGAGATAAAAATTAAATATGCCTGCGCCCTGGCTCAGCTGGCCGGCGCAGGCGAAACCATTAAGGTGCCCAGCGTTGCCGACAGGCCGCCCAGAGATCTGTCGCGACAGGCACTGGCAGAAGTGATTGAGCCACGTTATGACGAGCTGTTTTCGCTGGTTCAGGCTGAGCTGCGCCGCAGTGGTTATGAGAGTTTAGTCGCCGCCGGCATTGTGCTGACGGGAGGTACGGCAAAAATGGAGGGAGTTATCGAATTAGCAGAATCGATTTTTCACATGCCGGTTCGAATCGGTGTTCCGCATTCGGTTAATGGTTTGCAGGACATCGTGCGTAACCCGATTTACGCCACCGGCGTAGGTTTATTGCTGTATGGACTAAAACAACAGGAAGAGGCGGGCAATGCAGCTGGCCGCGAGCCCTCAGGAGGAGGCTTTTTCGCCCGGTTGCGCCAATGGGTGCGCCAAAATTTTTAAGCTACACACTAAATCCAAGAGGAGAAGACCATGTTTGAATTAGTTGAAAACGTACCACAGAGCGCAGTCATCAAAGTCATCGGCGTAGGCGGTGGCGGCGGTAATGCTGTAAAACACATGATCAACAATAACGTTGAAGGCGTGGATTTTATTTGCGCTAACACCGACGCTCAGGCGCTGTCGGATATCGCATCGAAAACCGTGCTGCAATTAGGCAGCACGGTAACTAAAGGTTTGGGTGCCGGTGCAAACCCTGACATTGGCCGTTCGGCGGCGATGGAAGACCGCGACAGAATTGCCGAGGCGCTGGAAGGGGCCGACATGGTATTCATCACCGCCGGCATGGGTGGTGGTACCGGCACCGGCGGCGCGCCGGTGGTTGCCGAAATAGCCAAAGAACTAGGCATTTTGACCGTGGCGGTGGTTACCAAACCGTTTCCTTTCGAAGGCAAAAAGCGCACTAAAATTGCCGAAGCCGGAATTATCGAACTCGAAAAGCAGGTCGATTCGGTGATCACCATTCCCAACGAAAAACTGCTGTCAGTATTGGGCAAGGGCACCACGTTGCTGGAAGCGTTTATGGCGGCAAACGACGTATTGCTGGGCGCGGTGCAGGGTATTGCTGACCTGATTATCCGCCCGGGCATGATCAACGTCGACTTTGCCGATGTGCGCACGGTTATGTCGGAAATGGGCCAGGCGATGATGGGTACTGGCGAGGCGCGCGGCAATAATCGAGCGCGTGAAGCGGCAGAAAAAGCCATTCACAGCCAATTGCTGGAAGACGTAAATCTGCAGGGAGCACGCGGCATTCTGGTCAACATCACGGCGGGTCTGGACTTGTCATTGGGTGAGTTCACCGAAGTGGGCGATACCATAGAAGAGTTCGCTTCCGACAATGCCACCGTTGTAGTTGGCACTGTAATCGACCCTGATATGACCGACGACATTCGGGTAACCGTGGTTGCAACCGGTCTGGGCGAGCGCGTTATTGATCGTGGTCTTAAAGTTGTCGACAACCCCAGTAGTACGCAGATGGGTGATCTGGTCAACTACCGCGACTATGAAATGCCCACCATCATGCGCAATCCTCCAGTGCTGGAGTCACAGTCGATGAGCCGCGCCACGGCAAGTCCACAGGGGTCGGCAGCCTCGGCCGCTTCAGCAGCTGCGAAAATGTCCGCAGCCGAAGCCGACCCGGATATGCAATACCTGGACATTCCAGCGTTTTTGCGTAGACAGGCCGACTAGTCAGGCTGACGCGTAACAGTGGCCTGATAATGGCGCATGCACTAAAATTGTGTGCGTCATCTTTTTTTAAGGCTTTTCACTCAATCGAGCGGTTGACAACAAACACCCTGGGGTCGAATTGATTCGACCGAGGGCGCTCGATTTTTGAGCCGCTCGTTTAGTGGCAAATGCCAGCAATAAAATATACCGGCAGGTTCCCTATGATCAGGCAGCGCACGCTTCGCAATTCAATTAAAGCGACCGGCATCGGTTTGCACACCGGCAAAAAAGTATATCTAACGCTGCGCCCGGCGCCAGTTGACGCCGGTATTGTGTTTCGTCGCATCGACCTGGACCCGGTGGCAGAAGTCGTTGCGTATGCTGAAAACGTGGGCGAAACCAAACTTTCAACTGTGCTGGTAAACGGGGCCGCACGAGTATCAACCGTTGAGCACCTTATGTCTGCCATGGCCGGGCTGGGAATCGACAATGCCATTGTAGAACTCAGTGCCGAGGAAGTGCCGATTATGGACGGCAGCGCCGGCCCGTTCGTATTTCTCATCCAATCGGCCGGCATCGAGGAGCAGGAAGTAGCGAAGAAGTTCGTTCGCGTGTTGAAGCCTATCACCGTAGAAGACGGTGACAAGTCAGTCACCTTTAAGCCTTTTGACGGTTTCAAAGTTAATTTTTCAATATCCTTCGACCATCCGGCATTCGAAAATCGCATCGTCAACACCGAAGTTGATTTTTCGACCACCTCGTTCGTCAAGGAAGTCAGCCGCGCGCGCACTTTTGGTTTTATGCACGAAATCGAATTTTTACGCTCGCAGGGAATGGCGCTGGGCGGCAGCATGAACAATGCAATTGTTGTTGATCAACATCGCATTCTTAACGAAGACGGGCTGCGCTATGAAGACGAGTTTGTAAAGCACAAGGTGCTAGACGCCATTGGCGACCTGTATTTACTTGGCAACAGTCTGATAGGCGAGTTTCGTGCCTACAAGTCTGGTCATGCACTTAACAACATCGCACTGCGCGCATTGATCGCACAGACCGACGCCTGGGAGTTTGTAACGTTCGACGGCGACGCCGTAGCGCCAATTTCCTACGCCGGACCGGAGCTAGCTGCTTAATGATTTAGGTTATTAAACGATCAATTTGGTTGCCGAATAATCAGTTAAGACTATAATAAACTCACGGCAACGATGTTCTGGTACTATTGCCAGAATTTCAAACACGTTTGTTTTACGTTTCGTGACATAGTTCCGAGTCAATCGGGATTAGCTTGGTCTCACTTCTATGCGAATAATTCTTGTCAGCAGTAGCTGCAAACAACCCAGAACGCTGGCGCTTTCCATGCAAACTTTGCTGATTGCGGCTGCGGTGCTGGCAATGCTCGCTGCGCTTGGATTATACAACTGGACCAGTTACCTGCGGCAAACCGCCGCCAACCCTGCGCTTGTTGCACAATGGCAGGCAGAACTCGCGGCTCAGAAAGCCGAACTCAGCAGCGCGAAACTCAACGGTGAGGCACGTATTGAAGCGTTGGCGGTGCGCACTGCGCAGCTGCAGTCGCGCCTGATGCGACTCGACGCGCTGGGCGAACGTCTGGCCGCCATGGCCAAGCTCGACAAGACCGAATTCGATTTTAGCGTACAGCCGGCTGTTGGTGGTCCCGAGAGCGACAGTCTGGAACAGGCGCTGCAGGCACCGCAATTTTTGACCACGCTGGACGGGCTTGCTGATCAAATAGAGCTGCGTGAACAGCAGCTCGACATAATGGAAAGTCTGCTGGCGAAGCGCAAACTGCGCGATGAAGTGTTTATCGCCGGCCGGCCTATTCTCAAAGGTTGGATGTCATCGTCGTATGGCTATCGCACCGATCCGTTCAAAGGCCATCAAGCCTGGCACAAAGGCATCGATTTCGCCGGCAAACAGGGCAGCGATGTCGTCGCGGTTGGCTCCGGAGTTGTCACGCGAGCCAGCAAGCGTCGCGGTTACGGCCATCTGATAGAAATCAGCCATCCTAACGGATACACTACGCGCTACGCTCACAATGCCGAAATTTTAGTCAGCCCCGGTGACATCGTTAAACAGGGTCAGGTTATTTCTAAAATGGGCAGCACTGGCCGCTCCACCGGACCGCATGTACACTTTGAAGTTTTAAAAGGTGGAAAATCGGTTAACCCCCTCGCGTACATTCAACGCGCACGCCGAGAAAGTTAGTTTTTCACTTGCGCAACTCGACGCGCTTCGCTTTACTTTAAACTTATCATTCGCGGCTGCAGTCGCTCCTACAAGCCATATCATAGCCCTGTGGGAGCGACTTTAGTCGCGAAAGCTATCTACCACAAAAATTCTACCGCGTTGCAAGCATGCGCTCTAAGCTGGCGTATAATGCTGCGCTGAATTGCCCCTCTATCCTATAGCGAAAACCTATTTTATGATTGGAAAGATGCTAAAAGCCGTAGTCGGCAGCAAAAATGATCGTGAAGTTAAGCGCATGGGCAAATTAGTCAAGCGCATTAACGAACTGGAAGAGCCGCTTGAAAAGTTGAGCGATGATGAATTAAAAAGCAAAACTGCCGAATTTAGACAACGTATTGAAAAAGGCGAAAGCCTTGACGCCATTCTGCCCGAAGCATTTGCCTGCGTGCGCGAAGCAAGCAAGCGCACGCTGGGTTTGCGCCATTTCGACGTGCAAATGATAGGCGGCCTGGTGTTGCACGAAGGCAACATCGCCGAGATGCGTACTGGTGAAGGTAAAACGCTGGTGGCGACACTGCCGGCATACCTGAATGCCTTAAGCTCCGAAGGCGTGCATCTGGTCACAGTAAACGACTACCTGGCCGGTCGCGATGCGAACTGGATGCGGCCCATTTACGAATTTCTCGGCCTGCAGGTTGGCACCATTCTTTCTAATCAGGATTCCGAAAGCAAGCGCGCCGCCTACGCTGCCGATATTACCTACGGCACCAATAACGAGTTCGGCTTTGACTATTTGCGCGACAACATGGCGTTTGCCCAGGAAGACCGTCTACAGCGCACGCCCAACTTCGCCATCGTCGACGAAGTAGACTCAATTTTGATCGACGAGGCGCGCACGCCGTTGATTATTTCCGGCGCAGCCGAAGACAGCTCGGAACTGTATAAGAGCATCAACGCGTTTATCAAAGAGTTAAAGGTTGACCTGGGCGATGGCGAAGGACACTACACGCTGGACGAAAAACAGCGCCAGATTGAGCTAACCGAAAACGGTCACCAATTTGTTGAAGACCTGCTTGGCGAACATGGCCTGTTGGCCGAGGGCGAGAACTTATATTCCGCCGGCAATCTGAATCTACTGCATCACGTGCAATCGGCGCTGCGCGCCCACGTACTATTTCACTCTGACGTTGAGTACATAGTGCAGAACGACCAGGTAGTGCTTATCGACGAACATACCGGCCGCACCATGCAAGGCCGGCGCTTGTCGGAGGGGCTGCATCAGGCCATCGAGGCGAAAGAAGGCGTATCGATTCAGAGCGAGAGCCAAACGCTTGCGTCTACCACTTTTCAGAACTACTTCCGTCTGTACAACAAGTTGTCGGGCATGACCGGTACGGCCGACACCGAAGCGTTTGAGTTTAACCAAATTTATGGGCTGATTGTGGTGGTTGTTCCGACCAATATGCCGACTATACGCAAAGACCTGAACGATCTTGTGTACCTCTCAAAAGAAGAAAAATTCGAAGCCATCGTCAACGATATCAAAGAGTGTATTACGCAGGGCAGCCCGGTCCTGGTTGGCACCGCGTCAATCGAAACCTCTGAAGAACTGTCGCGTGTGCTGGACAACGAGAAACTGCCGCACAAAGTACTGAACGCCAAATATCACGAAAAAGAAGCCGAAATCATTGCCCAGGCGGGTCAACCCGGCGCCATTACTATCGCCACCAACATGGCCGGGCGCGGCACAGACATTGTATTAGGCGGCAACCTCGAAGCCGAACTGTCGCAGCTGGAAAATGCCAGCGAGTCCGAGGAGCACGCCGTCACGCAGGCGTGGCAGGAGCGGCATAATCAGGTGCTGGAGTCCGGCGGCCTGCACATTCTCGCAACCGAGCGGCATGAGTCGCGGCGCATTGATAACCAGCTGCGTGGCCGTGCCGGCCGACAAGGTGATCCTGGCGTCACCCGCTTTTATCTGTCGCTGGAAGACAATCTGATGCGCATCTTTGCCTCTGACCGGGTAAAGAATTTCATGCAGGCGCTGGGTATGGAGAAAGGCGAAGCCATCGAGCATCGTATGGTTAGCAACGCCATTGAAAAAGCACAGCGCAAAGTGGAAGGGCGTAACTTCGACATTCGCAAGCAGCTGCTGGAATACGACGATGTAGCCAACGAACAGCGCCAGGTGATCTATCAGCAGCGTAGCGATGTCATGGAGTCTGAAGACATCTACGACACCATTGTCGCCATTCGTGAAGACGTGGTGAACGATGTTATCGACAGCTTTATTCCTCGCCAGAGTCTCGAGGAACAGTGGGATGTGAAAGGTTTGGAGGAACAGCTCAAGGCTGAATTTGCCGTCGACCTGCAGCTACAGGAATGGCTGGATGCTGACAAGCATCGCGATGAAGACGCCCTGCGCAGCAAGATTCGCGAAGACGTGAAAGCCGCCTATGAGGCCAAAACATCCGACCTGGGACCAGACATACGCAAGTTTGAAAAACACATTATGCTGCAGGTGCTGGACACCCATTGGAAAGAGCACCTGGCAACCATGGACCATTTACGCCAGAGCATTCATTTTCGTGCGTATGCGGCTAAAAACCCCAAGCAGGAATACAAGCGGGAATCGTTTGAGTTGTTCGAATCCATGCTTGGTGAAATTAAACACGAAGTGGTCAAGTTTTTATCACGCATAGAAATTCAGCGCGACGAAGATGTTGCAGCCGTTGAGCAGCAAAGGCGAGAGGCAGCAGCGAAAGAGAAAGTCGAATTTCATCACGAGCAGGCTTCCGCGCTGCAGGAAGAGGCAGGCGAGCCGGATCAGCGTGCAGCGCAAGCAGACGCGCCCAGCCATACACCGTTTAAGCGCGAAGAGCGCAAAGTCGGCCGCAACGAACCTTGCCCGTGTGGCTCTGGCAAAAAGTACAAGCAGTGTCACGGTAAAATCTAAAACCTCCGGAAGATATAAGCATGAGCATCGACGTTCTTGCCGCAGGCGCTCCGGTTACCGGCGTTCGGCTGGCGGCCGCGGCAGCCAATATCAAAAAAAATTCACAGGCTGACCTCGTGCTTATTGAAGCGGCGGCTGGTAGTTCTGTCGCCGCCGTGTTTACGCAAAACAAATTTTGTGCCGCGCCGGTGCAGGTTGCCAGGCAAAATCTCGCGACTAGCGACAATGATCAAGCCATTTACTGCCTTATCAATTCCGGTAATGCCAATGCAGGCACAGGCAGCGAGGGGCTGCGCAATGCCGGCCTTAGTTGCGCAGCCCTGGCCCGACAAGCGAGTGTAGGAGAGGCAAACGTGTTGCCTTTCTCAACCGGCGTTATTGG